>JBPBPZ010000141.1:0-6389 GCA_050954525.1 Janthinobacterium lividum | reverse complement strand
ACGAGACCTGCCGAGGAACTTATGTTCCGTAGGCGCCGTGTACAACCACTCACTTCGACATTCTTGCTGCCAGGCAGACACCCTTGAATAGCTATCTATTAAGCATCTTCCCGGTGGATGAGAAGTTGGGGTACGCACGCGTCAACTTCGTTCCTTTGTCCCAGTGCGGACACCACCGCCGGGAACCCCTTCTTTGTTGTTCTGCTGAAGTCTTGCGTGTCTACCTGGCCAGATGTCTCACTGACACGAAGCTAGAGAACACGCTAGCCTCCATTGCTGCTTGCGAGGCAGTGCATCTGGTGGTCACGGATTCTGAACTGCTTATGTTGGAATTTTCATTCGTGAACACACAACACAGCGTTAATTAGGGCGTGTTAGCGGGATACGCCGGCCATTCAGCTACTTCGGAAAGGTGCTATGAGATGAACGACGGGCTCGAATTCTTTATGAGTCTTCCCCCGGCCATGCGCGAGAGCCTTAAGGTGCTTGCACAGAGTGAAGGCAGTGCGATCAGCGATGTTCTTGTGATGGCGATTGCAGAGAAGCTTGCGCGGGCGGAGCATTCGGCTTGGCTGCGCAATGTGACGACTGCCCGAGGCACCCTCAAGGAGAAATTGACGCGACGGCATGAAGTTGCTCCTGCTTCAAGCCTGACCGCGCAGGAAGCGGTACCGCACTCTGAGGACGCGAAAACACACATCTTGCTCGCAGAAGCAGAGCAGGAACGCAGGCGGCTCGCGCTTCTCTTTGAGGATGCGCCTGTCTTCATTGCTGTCCTTGCAGGACCGGAACACAGGTTCGAGATGGTGAACCAGGCCTACCGCGAGCTGCTGGGAGATCGCGACTTCATCGGGAAACGAGTCGTGGACTGCGTTCCGGAAATCGCCGGGACCGTTTGGATGGACCACCTGGACCGTGTGTACCGGACGGGCGCGCCGTGGGTGGAGAGGGGCGCACGTTTGTCTATCGCACCGGCAGCAGGCCAGCCTCTGCAGGACAAGTACGTGGATTACACATACAAAGCACGCAGGCTACCCGACGGAACGACATCGGGCATCATCGCGTTGGGTGTGGACACGAGCCTGGTACAGGAAGTATTGAAGAGCTCGGGAGGCGTAACCTTTTTGCTGGAGCCGTGATCGCGCTTTGATTTCGCGGACAGCGATGCACCGTGGCAAGTGAACAGCGGACCAGCAGTTACCGTCCGAAGCCACCGCGACCCATACTTCCCATCTGGCTCATTAGGCGACGCTGCATCTTGCCGCCGCCTGCACCCATGCCTTTGAACATTTTGCGCATCTGGCTGTACTGTTTCAGCAGCTGGTTCACGTCGGCGACGGTGACGCCGCTGCCGGCGGCGATGCGTCGGCGGCGGGAGCCGTTGATGATCTCGTGGTCAGCCCGCTCTTTCGCCGTCATGGAGTTGATGATCGACTCCACGCGCGTGAGTTGGCCCTCATCGACGTGTTCCGCCGCCTGTTGCAGACCCTGAAAGGGGCCGACGCTGGGCAGCATCTTCAGGATGGACTGCATGGAGCCTAGCTTCTTGATTTGGCGCAGCTGGTCCCGGAAATCTTCCAGCGTAAAGCCGTCGCCGCTCAGGGCCTTCTTGGCGAAATCTTCGGCCTTGCCGCGGTCCAGCTTTTCTTCCGCACGTTCGAGCAGGGTAGCGATGTCGCCCATGCCCATGATGCGCGAGACGATGCGGTCCGGGTGAAACGGCTCAAACGCGTCGGGCTTTTCGCCCGTGCCGAGGAACTTTACAGGCGCGCCAGTCACGTTGCGGATCGAGAGCGCCGCGCCGCCACGTGCGTCGCCATCCATCTTGGTCAGGACCACGCCGGTGATGCCAAGTTGCTTGTGAAAGGCGTCGGCAGAATTGACGGCATCCTGCCCGGTCATGGCGTCGGCCACGAACAGGATTTCGCTCGGGTTCAGCAGCGACTTCAGACTGCTCATTTCGGCCATCAGGGCTTCGTCGATGCCAAGGCGCCCAGCCGTGTCGACGATCAGGACGTCATTGCCGAAGTTGCGTGCCTCGCGCAGAGCTTCCTTTGCCAGACGCTCAACGAGTGGCGTTCCAGCTTCTTCGTCGGCAACCTTGCCGATGTAGATCTGCGCTCCCACAGACTTGGCCACAATAGCAAGCTGCTCGCGCGCGGCCGGGCGGTAGACGTCGACCGAAACCAGCATGGGGCGGTGGCCGCCCTTCTTGAGCCACGCGGCGAGCTTTCCGCTGGTGGTCGTTTTGCCCGAACCCTGGAGACCGGCCATCAGGATCACGGTGGGCGGTTGGGACGCGAACTTGAAGCGTGCGGTGTCCTTACCCAACGTCTCTACGAGTTCGTCGTGCACGATCTTCACGATCTGCTCGGCGGGCGAAAGCGCGGTGGCAACCTGCGTACCGACAGCCTTTTCGCGGATGTGGTCGATGGTCGACTTGACCACGTTCAGGTTGACGTCCGACTCCAGCAGCGCCAGGCGAATTTCGCGCAGTGCTTCCGAGATGTTCTCGTCCGTGATGGTGCCCTGACCGCGAAGGTTCTTAAAGGTGCGCTGCAGCTTTTCCTGAAGGTTTTCAAACATGGCTTGTCACGGCTAAGTTTATATCGAGGGTTGCGCGATGAGCGAAATGCCGGCAGAACAGCAGGTGGAACCATGGCTGCGGGGAACACATACAGATCTGGACCCGGTCTGGCGCGCCGTGCTGCACGCGCTGGAACAGGCTCGTGAAGATGTACTGCGCTGGTGCGGCCCGCTGGATGCAGAGGCGCTGGAATTGGAGGCGCTCGGCCTGCCGTCGCCAGCCTTCCAGATGCGTCACATCGCGCGCAGCCTGGATCGGCTGATGACTTATGCTGAAGGTAATCCGCTCACTGACGCACAGTTGGCAGCGCTGCATGGGGAGCGGCTGCCTACAGCGGAGGTTGTTTTTGAGTTCGAACAGGGAATGGATCGTGCCATTGCGAGGTTGCTGACGTTCGATCCTGCACGGTTCAACCAGGCGCGAGGCGTGGGCCGGGCAATGCTGCCGACCACCGTCGCGGGGCTGCTGATCCACATTGCCGAACACACGCAGCGCCACGTGGGGCAGGCAATCACCACGGCAAAGGTGGTTGCCGCCCTGCGCGAGTCGCAGCGCAGCTAGGCATTGTTACGATGGAGGGCACGCAGCAGACATCGTCCGCACAATCCATCGGAGAAGCGTTCGCTGAGGTGGTGGCGATCATGGCTCGCCTGCGCGGTCCCGGCGGCTGCCCCTGGGATCGTGAACAGACGCTCGACTCCATCAAGCCGCACACGCTCGAAGAGACGTACGAGGTCTTCGACGCCATCGACCGACGGGCGTACCCGGAACTGCGAGATGAACTTGGCGACTTGTTGTTGCAGGTGGTTTTCTACGCGCAAATCGCGAGCGATGACGACCACTTCAGCATGGAAGAAGTGGTGCGTGGCCTGAGCGCGAAGCTGATCCGCCGCCATCCGCACATCTTCGCCGACGCCGTGGCCGAGACCGCGTCGGACGTGAACCTGACCTGGGAACGCGTCAAGCAGACGGAACGCGCCGGAAAGCCCGCGAACGAGGATGGCCTGCTGGCCGATGTGCCGCGCTTCGTTCCCGCGCTGGTGGAGGCACGCAAGCTTGGCTCAAAAGCCGCGAAGGTCGGCTTCGACTGGCCGGACGTCGGCGGCCTGTTCGACAAAGTGCAGGAAGAGGTTGCAGAGGTTCGCGCTGAACTGACCGACCATCCCGATGCCGCCAAGGTTGAAGAGGAGATGGGCGACCTGTTCTTCGTCCTTACCAACCTGTCACGTCATCTGCATGTGGATCCGGAACAGGCGCTTCGAAAGGCCAATGCAAAGTTTCGCAGGCGCTTTCGCGCGATGGAAGTTGCCGCGGAGCCGGAATTCGAATCCCTGTCTCCCAGCCAAAAAGAAGAGCTTTGGAGCGCGGCAAAGCTGGCGGAGAAAACGGCTTGATCGAAACAGAAATCAAGCTGCTCACCACCTTTGCGGAGTATGACGCCTGCGTCGACCTGCAGCAGCAGACCTGGCAGTACTCAGCCGGCGAGTCGCTGCCACGACGCGTCTTTTTCCTGGCGGAAAAACTCGGTGGCCATGTGCTGGGTGCGTTTGACGGTGACCGCCTGGTCAGCTTCAATCTGGGCCTGCCAGCCCAACGTGCCGGCGTGGGCTACATCCACTCGCAGATGTTGGCAGTGCTGCCGGAGTACCGCAACAGCGGCCTCGGGCGGCGCATGAAGCTGGTCCAGCGGGATCTCGCCATGCGGCAGGGTATCCGCCGCATTGAGTGGACGTACGATCCGCTCGAGATTAAAAACAGCTTCTTCAATCTGGCGCGACTGGGTGCGATCAGCCGTCGCTACCAGCCTGACTTCTACGGCGCGTCGTCCTCTCCACTGCAGGGCGGCCTGCCCACCGATCGGCTCTATGCCGAGTGGTGTCTGGAGACCGACCGCACCGAACGAATTCTGCGTGGCGAACCAGCAGGCGAGTCGATCCAGGCGAGTTTGAAAGTTCCCGCAGATATCTACGAGTGGAAGGCAGCAGGTGACACCCGCGCCCGGCAGGCACAGGACAGCATCCGTGACGCTTTGCAGGGCTATTTCGCCGCGGGCCTTGCCGCCATCGGCTACGAACGAGAACCGGATGGCACGGGCGTCTTCCTGCTCGGCGACCTTCCCCAGGAGGACTCCAATGAAGATCGATAGCATCACCCTGCGCGAAATTCGCATGCCGCTGGTCCACCCCTTTGTCACCAGCTTCGGTAAGACTACGGAGCGCCGCATCCTGCTGATCGAACTGCGGGCCGAAGGTTTGACTGCGTGGGGCGAGTGCGTCGCGGGCGAGCATCCCTATTTTTCCGACGAGATGATCGACACCGCCTGGCTCATCACGGAACACGAGCTTGCACCGCGCCTGTTGGGCAGGGAAGTCGAGAGTGGACGAGCGGTCCCGGAGCTTTTGCTGCAGGTACGAGGACACCGCATGGCCAAGGCGGCGTTGGAAAACGCTGTTTGGGATCTGGAGGCGCAGGTCAAAGGCGTCTCACTGTCGAAGCTGCTGGGCGGTACGCGCGAGACGATCGCGTGCGGCGTGTCCATCGGCATGCAGCCGACCATGGAGCAGCAACTGGTCAAGGTCGAGACCGAAGTGAATGCAGGCTATCAGCGCATCAAGCTGAAATGCCAGCCCGGCTACGACTCAAAGATGTTTGCCGCCGTTCGCGAACGATGGCCGGACATCCTGCTGAGTTGCGATGCGAACTCCGCCTACCAACTGAGCGACACCGATCATATCGCAAGCTGGGACGAGTTCAAGCTGCTCATGATCGAACAACCTCTCTGGTACGACGATTTTTACTTCCACGCCCAACTGCAAAAGCAGATCAGGACGGATATCTGCCTGGATGAATGCATCCGCAACCGGCGTGACGCGCGTGCGGCGCTGGAACTGGGTTCAGGCAGGATCCTCAACATCAAGGTGGGCCGCGTCGGCGGGTTTACCGAGGCCATTGCCATCCACGACGTGGCGCTGCAGCGCGGTGTGCCGGTTTGGTGTGGCGGCATGCTTGAGAGTGGCATCGGTCGGGCGCATAACATCGCCCTCTCCAGCCTGCCCGGCTTCACATTGCCTGGGGATGTCTCTGCCTCAAGCCGCTACTGGACGGACGACATCATAGAACCGCAGGTGACGGTAAGCGCAAAGGGCGAGATCAACGTCCCCAGCGAACCTGGACGTGGCTTCCGCGTCCGTGAAGATCGTGTTCAAGCACTGACCGTCAGGCAGCAGCGCCTGAAGCACTAAGGTGCGGCAGGCTCGGCAGAGGCAAGAGGTTCGAAGAGTTCCGGCTGAGCTGGAACGCCAAGTTTATCCAAAGCTTTCTTGCGAGAGGGCGTGGTGATAATCGCAACCATCTCCATGGTTGTCATAGCCAGGCGTGGAACAAAGACCCGTTGAGTGTTGCTGCGGATATCTGGTGGGATCAGATGGACGCCCTGGTCTTCGGCCCAGCCGTCAGCGAAGGCGACGTCAAGCGAAGCCAGGCCTTCCAACGCGTCGCCATCCCGCAATCCCAGGCGAAGCCACAGACCCTCAGTCCTGGGGCGACCTAGAAAGGTTTTGCGCGAGATCCGCTCCGGGTTGAGTGCGTCTGACGTATTAAAGTCCCGCACATAGCAGACATACTTTACGTCCGTAAGTGGGATCGGCTGGATGCGACCGCTCAGGTCGAGCAGACTCAAAGCCTGACGATCTTCTTCATGCAGCAGTCCCGCACCTGGAAGATAGCCCCACAGAGGACCTGGAGAAAAACGCCGCACGACCACTTTTTTGCGGCTGGATGCCAAGGTTACCTCTTGCTACTG
>JBPBPZ010000178.1:0-6405 GCA_050954525.1 Janthinobacterium lividum | reverse complement strand
GATCTTCGTTTGGCTGCGTGTCGAATGAGACGCGCACCTGCGTTCCGCCCTTGAAGTCGATGCCCACCGGCACGTGGTGCCAGAACAGCATGCTGAAGATACCGGCTACTGAAAAGATGAGCGAAAAGCCAAGGAAATACCACTTTTTGCTGAGCCAGTCGATTTCGATATTGCGGAACAGTTCCACGTTTGTGACTCCAGAGTTCTAGAAGCTGCGGTTCACAAAGTGAACTAAATGGAAAGAGCCTCGCCGCGCGTTTTGCGCTGCAGCACGCTGTCAAAAATGACGCGCGACACAAACACGGCGGTAAACAGATTTGCAAGCAGACCAAACGTCAGTGTGACAGCGAATCCGCGTACGGGGCCGGTACCCACAAAGAACAGGATGATCGCAGAGACGATGGTGGTGACGTGCGTATCCAGCAGCGTGATCCACGCATGCGCAAAGCCATTCTGCACGGCAGCCGATGGTGGCTTGCCCATGTGCAGTTCTTCGCGAATGCGCTCAAAAATCAGCACGTTGGAATCGACGCCCATACCAATGGTCAGGATCACACCGGCAATGCCCGGCAGCGTCAGCGTCTGTCCCGTGAAGCCCATGAATCCAAGCAGGATCACAAGGTTCAAGAACAGGGCCAGGTCCGCGTTGATGCCTGCGCCGCGGTAGTACACCAGCATAAAGGCCATAACAGCAAGCATGCCGACGAGCGACGCCATGACGCCCTGCCGAATGCTTGCAGCGCCCAGCGACGGCCCAACGGAGTGCTCTTCAAGATAGGTGATGGAAGCTGGCAGCGATCCAGTGCGAAGCATCAGGGATAGATCGCTGGCCGTCTGCTTGTTGAAGCCACCGCCGCTGATCTGGCCCTGGTCGCGAATAGCGCCGTTGATGGTCGCGACTTCCTTGACCTTGTTGTCCAGCACAATGGCCATCGATTTGCCGATGCTGGTGCTGGTGTACTCGTAGAAGCGGTCGCCCGCGCCTGTGGTCAGGTTGAACGAAACGTCAGGGCGTCCGGCTTCATCCTGCCCTGGACGCGCATCGCGAAAGTCGGGCCCCTGCACAATCGCGATGCGCTTCAGCGACCAGAACGACTGGTCACCCGCAGTGTTGCCACCCTGCACCAGAATGCTGTCAGGCTGCTGCTGCAGTTGAGCATCCTGTTCGCTGGTGTAAGGTCCGCCCAAGACTTCGTGAATCTCAAGGCGCGCCGTGGACTGGATGACGTTGTGCACCTGGTCCGTATTCGAAACACCTGGCAGTTCCACAAGGATCTGGTCTTCGCCCAGGCCGTACTTTTGGATGACCGGCTCAGCCACGCCAAGCGAATCCACACGGCTGCGGATGGTTTCAATCGAGGTGTCCAGCGTACGTTCGCGCAGGTCCTTGATGTTGGCCAGCTTCATGGCCAGCTTGAATCCGTCCGCCATTGAGCTTACGTCGTAGGTCGAATAGTCGTTGCCATTTAGAACGTCGCGCGCTGCATTGCGGTTCGCGGCAGACAGACCCGTTACCAGTAGGACTGGCTGCGCAGGATCGGGCTTGTTGACCCTTGCGCCAGGCGCAATTTTCAACACTGCCGTTTGCAAACGCTGCAGGTCGGTATCGCTGGTGGCCGCCACAGCCTCAGCCGTGTGCACCTGCAGTACCAGATGGGTGCCGCCGCGCAGGTCAAGGCCCAGGTGGATGCGGTCTGTCAGTGTCTGCTTCAAGCTTCCGTGCGGTATGCCAAAGATGCCGTACAGAAAGACGAGGAGGATGGCGAAGATCGCGATGATGCGGCTATTGATGTTCTTCTGCATGTATTTATCAGGGCAGGGCTGCGGCAATCCGCGCAACGTGCGCAGATGCGCGGTCTACTTCTCCGCCTCATCCTCCGTCGTAACCGACGCAATAGCGCTCTTCAGGAACTCGAGCTTGATGTTGTCGGGAGCTACGCGCATGGTAACCACGTCATCGCGCAGGTTCAGAATGGTGCCGCGCAGACCGCCGGTGGTGGTGACGCGGTCGCCGGACTTGAGTCCCGCCAGCATCTCATTCCACTTCTTTTGCTTGCGCTGATTGGGGATGGCCGTCAGCAAAACCATGCCGATCAGCAGCACGGGCAGCAGAAGTCCAAGACCACCAAAATTCGACAGTGATTGCAGCAGAAGTACGAAACCGAGTGTTGCTTGCAAAAGAGTTTCCTTAGCCGTCCGGAGCGAGGTTCCGCTGTGCGGACGATACATCGTCACACCTTACGGTTCGCAGTCGCTGCTTACGGATCGGCTAGGCCGAAAAAGCAGGCAGGCCAAGCACCGTGGCAAGGAAGGGAGACGGGTGTCAGCTACCTATCGTCTGGCAATCTGTTGACGGTGTCAAGAATCAGGCTGTTGACACAGGAATGCAGGTACCCCTTCTGGAACCGTTGAGGGGTACCCGCAGCAGCCTTACCTGCGACCACCACCACCGTGTTCACCGCCACCGTGGTTGCCGCCCTGAAAGCCACCATGCGCCTCCGGGTTTCGTTCTGCTCCTGCCTCGTGACCCGGGTTACCGATGTGGCCCTGGAAGTCGCGTGCTTCGTTGCCATGGAAGTGATTGAAGGCCTGCTCGCCGCGCTCAGGGAACGGTCCGCGATAACCGCGGCGTGGATCGAAGCGGTTATCCACATGGCCGTAGAAGCCGCGGGGCCCATGGAACCATGGACCGGCACCGATAAACAGGCCGCCGTTAAACCAGTCAGGTCCGTAGTAGCCATAGGGCGCGCAGGAGTAAGGCGCGTAATCAAAGTAGCCGTAGGGGCAGACGGGAGCTACGCCGATCCCCACGGAAATCTGTGCAGGGGCGAGGGAACCCGCGCCCAGCAGCGTTGCAGACAAGACAAGGGACTTCAAGAAGGTCATGGTGTCTCCTGATACCTGCTGCATGAGACGGGTTTTCTGGGCGTGCGTTGCTATGCTCGCTGTCTAGGCGAACGCCACAACTTGCCGTCGGGTTCCCTTCCGGGACACGTCCATGCTCCCGATGCCTAAAGAATTGCTAGCGGATGGGTTTGCTCAATTTGTACTGCAGCTCAAGGTAGCCATAATTCGCGCCGGTCTGCACTGGGTAGATCGCCTTGACCACGGACTTGCCGAACGAATGCGCGTAGTAGGCAGTCAGGCCCAACTGCTTGGTCACGGCATAATCCAGGCTGACGTCGTAGAGGGTGCTGAACGGCCCATGCCCGTTCGCGGTTCGTCCAACATATCCGAACGCCTTGTTGTCATACGGTCCGCCGCCCTGGTACCAGAGATCGTTGGGCGCCGTCAGCTGCAGGAAGTGCAGGTCCGTGCGCACTTCTACACGCTGGCCCGGGCGGTCGATCAACTGCACAAACTCGTCCTTGCTGTTCATCATGTTGAAGTACGGGAAGCGGGCGTAGTTCCGCGGCGTGGGCAGTACCTGGAAAAACGTGTTGTGTACGCCATCCGTGGGGTTGTTGTCGCCCGTGGAACGCAGGAATCCGCCGCGCAGCCATGGTTTGGTGGGCACATGGTCCGCGCGCAGACCGCCTTCGACTGCGATCGCTCCCGCCCGGTGGCTTTGGGTTCCCCACGATCCGTTCTGGCCAACACCCCACACCAGCAGGTCGGCAGTGACCGCGCCCGCTGGAGCCGCAGCAATCATGCTGCCGCCATAGGTGCCGATGCGAATGTTTTTGTGATCCAACGCCCGCGCTGCGGCGGAACGGTTGTCCGTCTTCAGCAAACCGGTGCGGCCATCGTGGTAGCCAATGGCAAAGCCGCGCAGCAGCACATGCTGTTGCGCCAGCGACCGCGTGTAAGCCAGGTACTGGACATCGACATTCAGCTCTTCGTTCGCGGCCATTTTGAAGACGCCCTGCACAGCGCGCGCTCCCATGGCAGTCAGGTCCCAGTTGGTACCGCCAACCTTTGCATCCACGCCGTCGAGGGATCGCTGGCCGTTGCTGAAACCGAAGTTGCCGATCAGTCGCTGCGCCACTCGGTTGGTCTGCAGCCACAGCAGGGTGGTGTCCTTGGGCGTGGTTTCCTGCCCGTCAAAGAATTCAAAGCGGCCAACGCGGATGGCCGTTGCATCCCGCTTGAAGTGGTACCGCAGAAAGCCCGTTTTGAACGAGACCGCCGCGGGATTGCTGTTGTTGCTGTTGCCGGCATAGTACGTTCCGCCCAGGCCCAACTGGCCCTGCGCGGCCACTGGCGAAACGGCGTCGGTCGGCAAAGCCAGTTCTGAGCTGTTGCTCATTTCAAGCTGCCAATCAAAGCGGCGAACGCGCTGCGCAATGGCGATGCGCAGCAATGAATCGCCATGACCATACTGCTCTGCGTTCGGCAGGGCGCTAAACCATTGCGTGGCATTGGCCCGCTCGCGCAACAGCACGCTGACCACGGGTGTGTGCGACGTTGTGGCGACCGCCGGGGGAGCTGACGGTGCAGGCGTCTGGCTGTGCGCAGCAGAAGCAAGGGCAGGAACAACAGCAATAGCTAGGCGACGGACAAAGGTGCTTCGTAGCAAACAAATCTCCTGCGGGTGGGCGGGCACCGCGGTCTGAGGCTCGCTTCCTTGCGGACGCCAGATGTTGCGCCTATACGCTTCCCTTTTTACTCCTACGCACAGGCGAACTAAAGAGGATGCAAATTATGGCCCGCTAAAATGCTTTTGCCGAACTTTGTTCGCCGGAGATGCGCTGAAATGAACCGCAGCACCTTGCCCGCACTACTTTGCCTGCCGCTGCTTTGCGTTGCCGCTTCGGCCCAACAGACTGCTTCGGCCCAACAGGCTGCAGAACGCGCGCCTGCAACCCCGCTGGTGGCGCACGATCCCTACTTCAGCGTGTGGTCCACCACGGACAAGCTGACCGATTCACCCACCAAGCACTGGACCGGGCACAACCAGCCGCTGAACAGCATGGTGCGCATCGACGGCAAGACCTATCGGCTCATGGGCAGTGACCCGCGCAGCACCCCGGCCATGGAGCAGACCGGCAGCGAACTGACGCCGACCCATACCCGCTACCACTTTGCCGCCGCTGGCGTTGCCGTGGACCTCACCTTCTTTACGCCCGCTTTTCTTGACGACATGGACCTGCTATCGCGACCAGTGACCTACCTGACTTGGACGGCGCATGCCACTGATGGCGCGTCGCACCAGGTTGCTGTCTTTCTAAATGCAAATGGCGAAATGGCGACCAGCTACAGCGACCAGCCCGTCGCATACAGTCGGCAGCAGACGCAGGGTGCGACGGTGCTCTCTGTCGGAACAAAAAGCCAGAACGTTCTGAATCGGTCTGGCGACGACCTGAAGATTGACTGGGGCTACTTCCACATTGCCGTGCCGAACGACGCCGCGGCCAGAACATCGCTGACTTCGCGCACTGCTGCTGCATTTGCCGCGGACGGCATGTTGCCACCCTCAGACGATGTGGACGGCCCCGCACCCGGCACCAAGGGCAGCGGCGAGATGGCCGTTAGCATTCCGCTCGGCGCGGTTGGATCGCAGCCCGTGTCGAAGTTCGTCATGCTGAGCTACACCGAAGGCTTCGCCATGGAGTACATGGACCGCCGTATGCGTCCCTGGTGGCAGCGCGATGGCAAGCCCGTAAACACCATGCTGGCCGAGGCGCAGCGAGACTACGCACAACTGGACGCGCGCGGCGACGCGTTCGATCAAAAGCTCACGGCTGACCTAACCAGGACCGCCGGCGAACACTACGCATGGCTGTGCACCCTGGCTTATCGCCAGTCCATCGCGGCGCACAAACTGGTGGCCGACGTAGATGGGCAGCCCATGCTGTTCGCCAAGGAAAACTTCTCCAACGGCGACACCGGCACGGTCGATGTGCTGTACCCTTCCTCGCCTGTCTTCCTGTTCTTCAATCCGGCCATGCTGCACGCGCAGGTGCTGCCGGTGCTGGCGTATGCCGCGCTGCCCAATCGCTGGCGCTTCCCTTTCGCGCCGCATGACCTTGGACGTTACCCGCTGGCCAACGGGCAGGACTACGGCGGCGGCGAGAAAACCGAAGAAGACCAGATGCCCGTGGAAGAGAGCGGTAACATGCTCATCCTGGTAGATGCTCTGGCGCGGCTGGAAAAGGATCATGCAGGCATCGACCTTGCGCAGAAGTACTGGCCCGAGTTGACCCGGTGGGCCAACTTCCTGCATGAGCATGGCCTGGATCCGGAGAACCAGCTGACCACCGACGACTTCGCCGGACACGTGACGCATAACGCCAACCTGGCGCTGAAAGCGATCGACGCCATGGAGGCCTACGCCGACCTGGCCCGCCTGCTGCACCACGACAGCGAGGCCAAAAAGTTCAGCGCGGACGCTCACACCTACGCCAGGAAGTGGATGGAGATGGATCGCGAGGGCGATCACTACAAGCTGGCCTATGACAGCCC
>JBPBPZ010000155.1:0-6427 GCA_050954525.1 Janthinobacterium lividum | reverse complement strand
GCTATCGCTCTATCCGGGATCGGGTAGCGACCGAGACTCAAACTGAGCAGTTGAAAGCATGGATTCGGCAACAGTTTGGTCCTGTCTATGCTTCGCTTAGTCCCGTCGGGCCTGGTGAAAGCCTGGAGCAGGCACGGCGACGCGCGATCCTGTTCAACTTGCTGGGTGGTGCAGATGATCCGGCAGCCATTGCGGAGGCAAAGCGGCTGGCCGTGAAATCACTCGCAGGCGACAAAACCGGGGACCCAGAGATGATGCGAGCCGCGGTGAATGTTGCTGCCGATCATGGTGACGCGGCCATGTACGACCAGTTGCAGCACATTGCGGAAACCAGCACCAATCCCACGGACCAGACAGACGCCCTATTTACCCTGTCAACCTTTACTGACAAGGCGCTGGTACAGCGCACGTTGGACTATGCCGTAAGCGGCAAGGTGCGCAACCAGGACAGTTGGATCCTGCTGGCAGACCTGTTACAAAGGCCAGAAACACGCGTGCAGACATGGGCGTACATCAAGGCGAATTGGGACAAGGTGCATGCACAGTTCACTACATCCAGCGGCAATCGCGTGGTTTCAGCCACAGGTGCGTTCTGCAGCGTGGAGGACCGGACCGACGTGCAGCAGTTCTTTGCGTCGCATCGTGTGGACGCATCAGAACGGGCGCTGCGAGATGCCGTGAACGCCATTGACAGCTGCGTCAAATTTCGTGGTGCACAACAACCTGGGCTGCAGGCCTGGCTGGCCACAGCAGCGCACTAAACGCCGGGATCGAACGGTCAGGAAGGTCTACGAAACAGCACCAGGCACACACGAAGCGACAGCTAAGGCTTCGCCTCGTGTGTGCGTTGGGAGCCAGTTCTACTGAAGCCGAAAACGTTCCACCATTATGCGTTGGAAGCGCGGCTTCCAGATCAGGTCGTAGGCCAGTTCCTTGCCGGGGAACATGTTCAGGGCGGCTTCGCGACTGTCTGCAATCATCTGCGACGCTTCATCGACAGACAGCGAGCCATCTTGCGCGATGACTTGCAGGCACATGTTCATCATCATCTGCAAGCGGCGTAACTGCTTGCGTTCTTCTGCAACGCGCTCTGTTTCCAGCTGGTCAGAAACCGGCGTCATTGGAGTGTTGGAGACGTGGTCCAGAGCCATGTTGTCCCTCCGCCGCGGTGCATAGGAAGGCCGCGGTCGCTTACGGATTAGACGCGATGACGTTGGTCTGGATGCTGCCGTCGGCATGGAGCAGGTATTGCACCGCGCCCATGTGATCGGTGCGCGAGGTGCGAACGCCCGCCTCCTGCAGCTTTTGCAGCACGGGCAGGCGTGGATGGCCAAAGCGGTTGCCAAGTCCGCAGGAGATGATGGCGCACTGCGGATGCATGGCGGCCAGCAGACCGTCCGATGTCGACGTGTTGCTGCCATGGTGCCCGACCTTGAGCAGCGTGACAGGATCTGGATGTTCCGTCAGGATGCCGGCCTCGGATGCCCGCTCGGCATCGCCCTCTGCCAGGACAGATGCACTGCCGTAAGCGATACGCAACACCAGCGAGTCGTCGTTGGTCGGCGTCTTGTGCGGATGGTAGTCCGGCAGGGGGCTAAGCACCTGGACTGCTGTGCCGCTCCACGCCTGGGTGTCGCCTGCACGCAAGTGCCGTACGGTGGTGCCGCGATCCTGTGCGGTCTGCACCAAGGCGCGGAACGGCGGTGTATTCGCGTCGACGCTGACCCAGAGTTCACGCGGTCGAAAATTACGCAGTACGGCCAGAAGACCGCCGATGTGGTCGCTGTGTGCGTGAGTCAGCACCAGGACGTCCAGCCGTCGAATGCCGCGGGACCACAGGTAGGGCGACACGACTTCTTCGCCAACGTCGAAGTTGGTGCTCTCGGTCAGTGAAGCAGATCCGGTCGGTCCACCGGCATCGATCAGCATGGTCTTGCCCGCAGGCGACGCGACCAGCAACGAGTCACCTTGTCCCACGTCAATGGCCGTGAACTCAAGGCTGTTCGGGACGAGCGAAGGCCGCCTGGGCCACAGGATGAGGAGAAGGGCGAGCGGCAGCAGGCTGGCAGCAAGCCAACCGCTGCGACGTGGCGGTGTTCGCACCAGCAACATGGCAGCGCTCCAAAGCAGGATGGCCATGACGATAAAAAGCAGGGCAGGCGCGGGTGTGCGCACATCAGCTCCGCGAAAGGTGCTGATGGCACCCACAACCCAGGTAATGCCATGCAGCAACAACGCCGTGACGACGGCTGGCAGGGCGGCGATCCAGGGGTGCAGAAGTGACGCGGCAAAGGTCACGATGGCAGATCCCATCAGGAGGCCGACCATGGGCAGCGCCAGCAGGTTCGCAGGTGCGGCAAACGGTGTAACGCGGTGGAAGTACACCGCCATGGGCAGTGCCAGGATCATTTCGGCCAGCAGGGTAATCGCAACCAGTTCGCCCACTGCCAGCAGGGCTCGCACGCACAGCGCGGGCAGTTTCACCAACAGGCCTGCCTTACGCTCCCTTCGGCCTTCGGATCGTGGTGGCTTTTGTGAGAGCTCCTCGCCCAGCCAGCGCAGGCTGACGCGGAACTGCGCCAGGCGCGGCGGCTGGTACGGGTCGTTGCGCACGAACTCCACGTCACGCAGGGTGTGCAGGTAGGGCAGAAGGGTACGTTCGGTGAGCGGTGCCGCGATGCCCGCGATGGCGACCACTGCAAGGATGGTCATCTGAAATCCACTCTCGAACAGGGCATGCGGATGGAGAACGAGCATGGCAAGCGCCGCGGCACCAAGCGCGTTTAAAGCGCTGCGGCTGCGACCCATCAATTGCGTAAACAGGTACACGGCAGACATCAGCAACGCTCGCTGCACGGGTGCGCCGAACCCGGTCAGCATGGCATACAGCGCGGTTGCGGTCAGCGCAAGGGCAGCTGCTGTCCAACGTGGCACGCCGACGCGCAGAAGCAGCCAGTAGAGACCGGCCAGCAGCAGCGCCACGTGTACGCCCGCAACCACAAACAGGTGAAACGATCCGGTGCGTTCAAATGCGGTGCGAAGGCCTCGGTCCAGTTGCGTGCGGTCGCCCACCAGCATGGCGCTGAGCATGGCCGTATCCACGGAGGACAGCTTCATGGGCGATGGCAGACGGGCGAGTACGGGCAGGGTTGCAAGTGCGTGCAGGCGATCGGTCGACCAATGCTGGGCCGTCGTGAAGCGGCAGCGCCAGGTGGTGTGTGCACCGTCCAAAATCCGAAGACTGGCCGCGTCTGCACTGCTTTGCGCGCTGATGCCTCGCAGTGCCAGCGTATCCGCGTACTGCCAGACACCAGGGTCAAGGTAGCGCTGGGGAGCGCGCAAACGCAACGTCAGAACGACGCGTGCGCCACATAGCGGAGCAGCCGCTGCCTGGCCCAGCGTGGAGAACAGCGTCACCTGCGCGTTGCCTGTAATGGGCACCATGCGCGATACATCGGGCGTGACGTCCTCAATGGAGTGCATCTCCAGGTCCATGGAGTAGGTAGCCTGGGTCAGGTGTTCCCTAGCGGCAAAGGCGTTTTCTTCGTCGCCACCGTACTCCGCATTGTGCTGTGCCTCGATGGGCACGGGTCGCGGCGGCAGCTGGCGGACATTGATGATGCGCGCTTCCACGGTGCGCTGCAGGCCGTCCGCGTACCGCAGCAGCGATGTGTCGGCACTGACAGGCTCAAGGCTGCAAGCGGTCCATCCCAGGGCTACCCAGAAGATGGCGACAGAAGTCCACATCAGCCGGGGCGCACGCCACCAGGCGACCACCGCAGTGATCAGCAGCAAGGCGCACGCGGTGACCATGTGCGTAGCAGGTTGCCACCGGCCATGGCAAAGCACGCCCCCGGCAAAGCAAAGGGCGAGCAGCAGCATGGGGGCATCCCGCAGGTGCAGACGGTCGACCCGCGAAAACCGTGCTGGGTGCGCATCCGTTTCGCGTGCCAGCAGGCTGCGCGCGCCGCGAGGCCGTTCCCGTCCTGTTACTTCCATGGCAACTCTTTCGCGCAGATGCCAGGATCGTCAGCGACGAAAAACGGCGACTGTCTCGGTGTGAAAGGTTTGGGGGAAGAGGTCCAGGAGGTGCAGATGGTGCAGGGTGTAGCCGGATTCTAACAGCGTCCTGCTGTCGGCCGCGAAGGTACCGGCATCGCAGGAAACGTAGACAATTTCCGGTGCCTTCATCGCCGCAAGCGCAAGTGCTGTCTGCCTGCCCAGACCGGCGCGCGGCGGGTCCAGGACGATCAGGTCAGGGGTGGTGCTGCCTGTCTGACGCTTGAGAAAGTCCAGGGCAGTGCTGCGTACGGCACGGTGCTGCGGCCCACATGCCTGCAGATGCGTAAGCAGGTCAGTCGCTGCCGGTTCGCCAATCTCAACCGCAACCACTTTCTCGAACTGGTGCGCCAGGGGTACGGTAAACAGACCTGCACCGGCGAACAGATCGTATGCCAGTGAACCGGCTCGGCTGCCGACAACAAGCTGCCGCATGGTCGCGGTGAGGAAGCGATTCACCTGGAAGAAGGCATTGCGGCTGACCCGGTAATCAGTACCAGCAACGTGGTAGACCAGCGCAGGTTCGCCCCAACGAGCAATCTCGACCCGCTGGCTTTCCTGCACGCGGCGCGACTGCGTGGGATCAGGATTGGCGAACACCAGCAGCCCCGCCCCAGCCAGTTCCGGCACGTCAGCACGTAAGACCTCGCAAAGCGTACGCAGATCACGCGGTGCGTCGCGGTCTACCGTGGCCACCCTTGCATCGAGTTGAATCGAGAGTTGCAGGGCGGACTCGTCGCCATTGGCGAAGATCTCAAATGATTGGGTGCCGGTTGGCCAGCGTGCCTTGCCGGATGCGGTAAGGGTCTGCAAGGTGTTCGCCGCTCGCCACACCAGGGGCGAAGCGATGGGGCACTCCTCGATGGGGAGGAACTCGTTACTGGAACGCCGGCTGTAACCAATGCGACCATTTTCGACTCGCATGCGGGCGCGATTGCGGTAGCCCCACGGCTCTGCCGCGTGAACCTGTGGCGTGGGAATGTTGCCGAGGCCAGCACGTTCCAGCACGTCCACCAACATCCGGGTTTTGGCTGCGAGTTGGGTACCCTGCGGCAGGTGTTGCAGTTGGCATCCACCGCACGCGCCAAAGTGGCGGCACCTGGGTTCCACACGTTCCGGCATGGACTCGGCCATGGCCGTAAGCACCGCCTCAGGGCTGCTGCGGTTGGCTGCCTGTGAAATCCGTGTCAAAGGTGACTCATGTAGAACAGGCTCAGGCGCGGCAGGCCTGCGGCCTCCAGCAGCCGTTTGTGTAGAAACTGTTCCGTGACCTGCTTCATTTGCACAGCCGACATCTTGCCGCGGTAGGGTGCAAGCTCGCGCGTTGCCTGTTCGCGCAGCACCAGCAGGTTGTCCTCGCTGGCGCTCAGGGTCAGCGCTGCGAACATACGTGACTCCAGCGCGGTCAAAGCGGCTTCGATGTCTTCCGTACTGCCGTTGGCCTGAAGCTCATCGGCCATGGTTGTCAGCTTCTGAGCGATGCCGTCGAGCACCTCGCCTGCGCTGCCGGGCAGGTTTGCGCCTCGGAGCAGCTGTGCATTCCCCCGGAGGTAGGCGGCGATGCGGACCTCTTCGAAGCCGCTTTCCTGCACAGCCTTTTCAGAGGGCCCGGCGCTTCCTACGGCGGCTTCCTGCATGGCTTCCGTGGCCAACATGACGCTTTGCGCGCACCACGCCAGGCCGTTGACCTTGCGCAGTTTGCCACGTGCCTTATTCAGCCGGGCGTCGTATTTGTCAAAGGCATCGTCAATGCCGCGCAGAACGGCTTCCAGCGGAATGCCCGCCTCTCGCCATGCCTCGATCAGCGCCCAGTCCAGGGTTGAGAGCAGCAGGATGCTGCCGCGCCTCGCCTGAAAGCGTGTCTCGATCTCAGTGAAGTAGTTGAAGTAGTTCAGCACAGCAGCCTGCTCAGCCTGCCTGCTGTGCAGGAGACTGCGAGCGGCGTCGCAGGCGGTCCTGGTTCCGTTCGTAGATCAGGCAAACGCCGTCGAGCGTCAGGTTGTCGTCGACCGTCGCAATGCGTCTGGAACTTTCTGCCAGCAGACGGGCATAGCCGCCAGTGGCAATGACCTTTGTTTCCACTCCCAGTTCCGCGATCATGCGTTCGCAAATGCCGTCAATCAGGCCAATGTAGCCGTAGAACAGGCCAATCTGGATGTTATCCACGGTTCCCGTGCCAATGACCTTGGCAGGTTTGCGAATGTTGACGCGGCTGAGGCGGGCTGCACTGGTAAACAGCGCGTCCGCCGAAATGCCGACGCCAGGGGCAATGGCGCCGCCCAGAAACTCGCCTTTCGCGGAGATGACGTCGAAAGTCGTCGCCGTTCCCAGGTCCACAACAATGGTGGGCCCGCCGTAACGTTCAAAG
>JBPBPZ010000139.1:0-6453 GCA_050954525.1 Janthinobacterium lividum | reverse complement strand
GCACATTCAGCTTGCGCATGTCGATTCCCGTTTCGAGAACGCATCGTTCGCCTGCGTTCCGTGTCCGCCAATACAATAGGAGGGTGCCGATGAACCCTGGCCCACGCGCCGCCTTCGCATCCCGACCGTTGCTTGCATTGCTGGCAACCGCATCTGCTGTTTTTCTGGCGGGCTGCCCCCAGCAACAGGCGGTGAGCGTCGCCGCAAAGCCGCCCGTCAATGCCACCGCTCCGGCGCTGCCCAAGACCGTGGGTGGCAACATCGCAGCCACCGCCGAGCAGGCAGGCAATCCCCGCGTGGCATCGCTCATCCAGCAGGTGGATAAGAGCTACCGAAGCGGTGTGCAGAACTATCGCAACAATCGCCTGGATGCAGCTCGTCTGGACTTCGACTTTGCCGTCGACCTGATGCTGACCAGCGGCATCGACATTCGCAACGATCCGGCCCTGAGCGCCGAGTTTGACCGGACTGTGGATGCCGTCAACGCCCTGGAGCTGGTCGCGCTGAAGGAAGGCAACGGCTTTAGCCCAAAGATTGAAGAAGCCCCCATCGATGTGGCCAACGAGCTGACCTTCAAGACCAGCCCGGAACTGACTGCATCCCTGAAAGGCACTCTAAACGTCACGTCAGACCTGCCGCTCGTCATCAACGATGAAGTCGCGGGCTACATCAACGCCTACGCCAATTCTTCTTCGTTCAAGGCGCACATGGTCAGTTCCCTGCAGCGCGCCAGCAAGTACCGCGAGATGATTGCGCGCGTTCTAAAGGAAGAGGGCGTTCCGCAGGATTTGATCTACCTGGCCGTGGCCGAATCCGGGTTCCAGTTGCAGGTGGTCAATCCCGGCAGCGGCGCGGGCGGCATGTGGCAGTTCATGCCGACCAACGCCTACGGCCTGGCGCGCAATGGCTACTTTGACGAGCGGTTCGACCCTGAAAAGAGTTCCCGCGCCTACGCCCGTTACATCAAGGGCCTCTACAACCAGTTTGGCGACTGGTACCTTGCCATGGCCGGTTACGACTGGGGCCCAGGCAACGTGCAGCGCGCCGTGATGCGCACCGGCTACGCTGATTACTGGGAGCTATACCGCCGCAACGCCATGCCGCGCGAGACTAAGAACTACGTTCCGCAGATCCTGGCGGCCATTATTATGGCGAAAAACCCGGAGAAGTACGGCTTAAACCGCTACACGCCGGACCAGTCCATCAAGTTCGACACGGTCCCGGTGAACTATGCCATGGACCTGCGACTGGCCGCCGATGTCACGGGCACGTCGCTGGCAAACCTGGTCTCGCTGAACCCGGCCCTGTTGCGGCTCAGCACGCCGCGCGACATCACCTACGACCTGCACATTCCGGAAGGCACAAGCAAGCAGTTCAACGACCGCATGGCCGCCATTCCAGAGGACAAGCGGTCGTCCTGGCGCTTCCATGAAGTGGTCCCGGGCGAAACCCTTCCGCAGGTGGCGCAACTGTTCCACGTGAACGCGGCAGACGTTCTGGCAGCCAACGACCTGCCGGAGAACTCTGCCGTGGAAGAAGGCGACGAGCTGGTGATCCCGGTCGCCGGCAGTACGAGCAACGGAGCGCACCCGCTGGTTTATATGCCTCGGCGTAGCGACACGCTAGTAACGGTGGCCGATCGCTTCAACGTGTCTACCGAAGATCTGCGCCAGTGGAACCACCTTGGCTCGTCTGGCCTGCCGCTGCGCCGCATCTACGTGGCCGAGCCGGTGCGCCTGGCCCCAGCCAGCCGAGGTCGCAGGCGCGCCGGCAGGGCCGCCGCCGTGCGCAGTATGTCGCGGGGCCGCGCAACGGTTTACCGCGGTGCTATCGGAAGGTCTACGAGCAGGCGAACCACAGGTGCGGTCTCCCCTGGCAAAGCTCGAAAGAAGCGCAGATAGCCTGCGCGGGTACTTCGAGCTGACAGCAGCACAGCCTTTACTATGATGAGCGCAGCATAACTTCGCCGTCCTTGCCGCAGTGCACAGCGCACCATCCGGATCGCAGCACAAATCTTCTTCCTGAGCGAAGCACAATTTTCGTCATCCTGAGAGGGAGCGCAGCGAAGCCGAAGGATCCGCTTTCTTCCTGGGCGGCGACCCCTCCGGAGGGAAGCAGGTCCTTCGACCACGCACTTCGTGCTTCGCTCAGGATGACGGCAAGCGTCGCCCTAAAACGACATAATCCCTCGCCAGAACGGCAAAGGCTCTCGTGAGAATCACGAAGGCCTTCGCTCAGGATGACGTGCAAGCTACTAGACAGCCTTGCCATTCATGGTCGCGATGGCCTGCAGTCGCTCCGCCTTCAGCTCGGCAACAGGATCACCCAGGTACTGCCACTCAAAGCCGATCACGCGGGAGTATTTCAACTCCGCCAGCTTGCGATAGACATTGCCGTAATTGACCTCGCCGGTGCCGGGCTTGTGCCGTCCCGGAACGTCGGCGATGTGCACCAGACCCACCAGATCAATGTTCTTCTCGAGCTTCTCGATCAGGTTCCCTGACCCGCGCTGCTCATGGTAGAAGTCGTAAAGAACCTTAACCTTTGAGCTGCCAACGGCGCGCACGATCTCGAACGCCTCGGCCACGCTGGGCACGGCTTCCTTCGGGTACTCCAGCAGGTCAATCGGCTCCAGCACGATCTCGATATTGTCCTTCTCAAGCAGGTCCGCGGCGTACTTCAGCGTGTCCACAATGGCGGCGCGCTGCTGCTCCGGCGTCTGCTCCGGCACGCGCGTGTAGGCCGTGTAGATGAACTGCGAGCAGCCCAGCCGCTTGCAACCGGGAATCGCCTTTACCAGGTCGTCGTGAAGCGCACCGCGCTTCGACTTGTCTGCCAGCGCGTTGCGGCCCGGAACGGCGCTGTCTACCTTGAGGCCCAGCGACTGCAGCTTTGCCAGGTTTGACGTCCACTCCGCATCCGTCCACTTCTCGTACTCGTTGCCTACTTCCACGCTGTCCATGCCAGCGTCGGCGGCAATCTGCAGGCGCTGCTCAAAGGTCAGTTCCTTCTTCAGGGTCCAAAGCATCAGGCTGAACTGGTGGCCACCATTGTTTGGCGGTGCAGCAGCGGCAGACGCCCATGCGTTTGTTCCAGGGATCAGCGGTGCAACAGCAGCGCCAAGTGAAAGCTTGTTGAAGTCGCGACGGTTCATGGTTCTCCAAAGAAGTGCAAAGTCAGAATCTTGCGTGGCAAACGGAGTATAGAACCTAGGCAGAGCGCATGGCTTGCAACGCTTCCAGACGCGCTGCCTTCAATTCGGCAACAGGCTCGCCCAGGGGGTAAAACTCCATGGCGATATAGCGGTTGTAATGCAGCTCCGCCAACTTCCGGTAGATGTTGCCGTAGTTCATCTCGCCCGTGCCGGGCCGGTGGCGTCCGGGCACGTCGGCAATGTGGACGAGGCCGACCAGGTCGATGTTCTTCTCCAGCTTCTCGATCAGGTTTCCGGAGTCTCGCTGCTCATGGTAGAAGTCGTACAAAACGCGCAGGTCAGGGTTGCCAACAAGGCGCACAATCTCAAACCCATCCACCGCCGACTTTACCGCCTCATTCTTGGCTTCCAGGTTGTCGATCGGCTCCAGCAGCATGTCGATCTTTTCCCGCTGGCAGATTTCAGACGCCACCTTGAGCGCATCCACGATGGTCTGCCGCTGCTGTTCTGGCGATTGCCCCGGCACGCGCGGCCCGGACCGGAACGAGAACTGCGTGCAGCCAATCTCCCGCGCGATCGGCAGGGCGGCGCGAATCTCCTCGGCCAGCTTCCCGTGGGCGGAAGCGTCGGTCAGCGCGGCGGTGCTGGGAAACATCACGTCAAAGGTCACGCCCAGCGCATTCTTTTTAGTAACAATCTGCTTGCGCTCCGCGGGTGTCCATGTGAACCATTCGCGCACCAGTTCGCCCGCGGTATAGCCGGCGGCGGCAATCATCTCCAGCCGCTGCTCCATGGACATCTGCTTACCCAGCACCCACAGCATGACCGAAAACTTCGGCAAGGAAGCAGAAGCAGCTTGATCAACCCGACCGCGCGCCGAAGGCTCTTCTATCGTCTCAATCATCCACTTCGCCAGTTCGCGACGATCCATATTCGCCTCCCCTTATGGCGAGCAAGTATAAAGGAAGCGATATTGCACCTGCTCCTGCCACGCTGGTCGCAATCGCAAGTGTGTAGATCGGCCTGAAAAGCCACGGAGTCTTATGTTGAGCAAGCGATTCTTATTGTTGCTGGGCGCTTCGGCGTTGCTGGGGCTTTCCTTGCCGAAAACCTCAGCTGCCCAATTTCCGCGACCCACGGTGGACACCTCTGCAGTGGACCGCGGGGCAAAGCTTTACGCAACGCAGTGCGCGCGCTGCCACGGTGACGACGCTCGTGGCACACCCACCGGCCCGGACATGACGCGCTCCGAAGCGGTTCTGCACGACCGCCGCGAAAGCCTGCACGGGAAGGAACTAGGTCCCTTGCTGCAGACCCTGCCCGGTCATAACTTCAAGTACAATGACGCGCAGCTCAATGACCTTTCGCAGTTCCTGACCGCGACCATCAACAAGATCCTGCGCAGCGGCTACAACGATCAGCCCACCAACCTGCTGAGCGGCGACGCCAAGGCAGGCGAGGCCTATTTCAACGGCGCGGGCACCTGCAGCCAGTGTCACTCGCCCACCGGCAACCTGAAGGGCGTTGCCTCGAAGTACACCGTAGCGGCCCTGCAACAGAAATGGATCTTTCCCGGCGGCGGCTTCCGCGCACCGGTAAGGCAGCAGGTAACGGTCAAGCTCGCGAACGGGAAGAGCTTTACAGGGGACGTTATCCGCCTGGACGACTTCAACGTGACCCTGAAAGGCGAAGACGGCGTCTCCCGCACCTTTGGCCGGGTCGCCGGGACAAAGGTTACGGTCACAGATCCATTCGCCGCGCACACAGCGCTGCTGCCCAAGTACACCGATGCCGACATCCACAACGTAACGGCGTACCTGGAGACGCTGAAATGAAGCGACTCATCGTTAGCACTGCACTTCTGCTTTCCTGCACGGCACTGTTCGCGCAGACGCCCATCAACGTTGCCAATCCGCACGACACCACCAAGCGCGACCCTTCCGCGGCAAGCACGCCCACTCAACAGAAAGCTCCGTCAGCTGCTGGTGCAACTGGACTGGCTGCCGGTGAGTGGCCCACCTACAACGGCGACCTGACTGGCCGCCGCTTCAGCCCGCTGACCAAGATCAACACCCAGACCGTCAAGCAGATGGAGTTGGCCTGGACCTTCCGCATCGACACCACCACGGGCGGCGGCAGGCGTATTTCGGCCACTCCGCTTTCAGTGGACGGCGTGCTGTACTTCACCGTGCCCAGCCATGCCTGGGCGGTGGACGCGCGTACCGGCGTCAAGCTGTGGCAGTTCGACTGGAAAAGCAAGGGGGGCGAAACCATTGGTAACCGCGGCGCTGCCATCCGCGGCAATACCCTCTATTTTGAGACGGAAGACTGCTACCTGATCGCGATCGACACTGTCACTGGCAAGGAAAAGTGGCACGCCGAGATTGGCGACAAGGCCGCACGGGACAAGTTCAACTTCGGCAGCGCACCGCCCACCATCGTGAACAATCACGTGATGATCGGCATCTCCGGAGATGACTTTGACATGCCCGGCTTTGTCGAAGCGCACGACCCGGACACCGGCGCGCTGCAGTGGCGCTGGTACACCCATCCCAACCCCGGCGACCCCGAGGCCAAGACCTGGCCGAACGACGAAGCCATGATGCACGGCGGAGGCACCACCTGGGTTCCTGGCACCTACGACCCGGAGCTGAACCTCTATTACTTCGGCACCGGCAACGCGCAGCCCGTGATCAACGGCGACGCGCGCCCTGGCGACAACCTGTACACCGGGACTATCTGCGCGCTGAACCCGGATACCGGCAAGCTGGTCTGGTACTTCCAGCCCAATCCGCACGACACGCATGACTGGGATGCGGTGCAGACGCCCGTGCTGATCGACGGTGTGGTTAGCGGCAAGAAGCGCAAACTGCTGGTGCAGGCCAGCCGCAACGGATGGTATTTCGTGCTGGACAGGACCAATGGCAAGGCGCTGGTTTCGACCCCATTCGCCAGCCAGAACTGGACGCTGGGCCTGAAGCCAAACGGCAGCCCCATTCCAAACCTGGAAAAGGTCGCCCGGCCCAACGGCACGCTGGTTTCGCCTAACCAGGCTGGTGCCGCCAACTGGTTCCCACCCAGCTACGATCCGCAAACCGGCCTGTTCTACGTGGCTGCGTCCGACGCGTTCAGCATGTACTACGTGTTCGACAACAACAAGAAGCCTGAAGGCTGGGCCGGTAACGATCGCGGCGGCGGCGCCAAGTTTGCCCTGCGTGCACTCAATTACGGCACTGGCAAGCTGAAGTGGGAGCATGTGTGGCCTTCGGGCAGCGCACGTTCCGGCATCCTGACTACGG
>JBPBPZ010000304.1:0-6550 GCA_050954525.1 Janthinobacterium lividum | reverse complement strand
CTGGTGCCGCAGACCGCGCCGGAACAGCGTCCACGCTACCGAACGCAAAGGCAGCAACCGGATCAGCAAACCGGCACAGACGTGTAAAAGGCTGATCCCGATGTGGGATCAGCCTTTTACTTGCTGAGCGCAAAGTAGAACTACTTGGTGCCTGCGGAAAGTGCTTCGCCAAGTTCCTTGATGTGCTTGGCGTTGGCATTGGTTCCATCGCCCGCAACAGCGACGGTGTCCTTGCCCAAGGTTGCGACCAGTTTGCTGATGGCTTCGCTGTCGATCTCCTTGGCCTGCAGCAGCTTCTTCAGCTTAGTCAGGTGGGTCAACACCTTCTTGACACCCTCGTCGTCGTGCTTCTCCAAGTAGCTTTCCCAGCCTTCGATGTTGGTAATGGCTTTCTCAACAGAGAGATTCTTCAGACCACCCTGTGTGGCCTCCAGGGTGCTTTTCAGGCGAGTGGTTGGCATTCTGATTCCTTAAAGTGCGATGTACAGGGCGTCGATCGACCCGTCCATAACAAGGAGTGCAGCGGCCTGGAAAGGTGTGTCCGGCGATTTGTCTGCACTTCATGAGATCGGACAGAGACCTGTGAGTTTCCCGTGTCTGAAACGAGATAGGGATCTCACGGTCACGATGTTGGCCGCGGTGCGCTCAATCTGCGGAACGAAGCATGGTGGCTGGCCAATGCGGCATCAGCGGTAGCGCTCCACCTGCTGTAACAATTCGATCTTGCGGTTGGGTGGCAGGAAGCTGGCTTCGACGCTGTTCGCGGCGATCTCACGCATCTGCTCATTCGTAAACTCGAATTCGCGCTGCACGGTTTCGTATTCGTCCAGCAGGTCTGCGCCAAACATGGGTGGGTCGTCGGAGTTCAGCGTGATCATCAACCCGGATTCGAAGTAGTGCCGCACGGGGTGCGACTCCAGCGACCGGCAGCAGCCCGTGCGCAGGTTGCTGGTCACGTTGATCTCCAGGGGGATCTGCCGCTCGACGAGCACGTCGATAAGCTCCGGATCGTCCACAGCGGAAAGTGCGTGGCCGATGCGTTCCGCGCCGATGTTGATGGCGCTCCAGATGCTGTCCGCGGGCACGCTTTCACCGGCGTGCACGGTTAACCGTAGACCGTTTGCGGCGGCTTCGGCATAAAGGTCCTTGAAATCCGCGGCGGGTCCTCGAGCCTCATCACCACCGATGCCGATGCCGACGATACTGGGGTACTGCTCCCTCAGATCGGCAGCCTTGCGGAAGACCACCGCAGCCTCCTCCACGCCGAAGTGCCGCACCGCATCGATGAGCCAGAAAATCGTGACGCCAAAATCCTGCTCCCCCCGCATGCGTCCTCGCTCGATAGCGGCGGTTACGTCTTCGACCGTCAGGTATGGCTTTAGGCGCAGGATAATGCCGAACGAGATGTACACCTCGGCGTGACGCACGCCTTGCAGACTCAGCCGATGGATCATCTCGTACGTGATCAGCTCGTAGTCGTCCGGCGTCTGCAGGCGTTCACTGACCTGCTTGAACGCCATCAGGAAGCCAAGAAAGTTTTCGTACACGTAGATGCCGCGCGCCTGCTCCAGCGTCAGCGGTTCTGCATCGTGACGCTGTGACAAGGCCACAAGCGTTTCGGGTACAACCGTGCCTTCCAGGTGCAGGTGCAACTCGCATTTGGGCAGGCCGCGCAGCCATTCGCGGTCAGGAACTTCGTGGATCGGTTTCGGCATCGGACCTCGCCTTTCAGGGTAGCAGCGGAGCTAATGGCGCGAGACGCCTGTCGCTTCCAGGGTGGCCGGTTCGCCCACAGCGGAATCGACGGGCCTTGGGAAATGCCGGTCTCGCAAGGCCAGCGCAGGCACCTCGACCGCTTTGGTCATAATGAATCCAAGCACGACTGCCGTGACCAGAGGCAGGATCATGAGCGTGGCAGTCGCGGCACCAGAGGGAAGATGGCGGGCAAGCGCATTCAACGCTGCCAGCGGTGCAATGTGCCACAGGTAGATGCCGTAGGAGTACAGGCCGATCCATGCGACGCCGCGGTACAGGACGCTTCGGACGGCTCCCTCCCTGTGGTGGTACAACAGCAGCAGAACGGACACACCCGATGCATCTGCCAGCAGAAACTGCAGCGGTGGGTCCCACCAAGCAACAGCCTGGAAGCGCAGGTACAGCAGCGCCGCTGCGATGACGCACACAAAGATGGGCCATAGTCGCTGCAGCCGCACAAACCGCAGCGGCGAGAAGTGGTACAGCATGGCCAGCAACACACCGTACAGAATGCCGTCTACTCGCGTGTCAGTACGCTCGGCGGTGTTGACACCGTGAGCTGCCAGGGTGAACCGCCACACGACGATCACTGCAGCCAGCCCGGCAATGCAGCCGAAAGCGACACGGACACGCGCCTGCAGGCTGGCCAGTGCCGCCAGCGCAAATACCAGCAGCAGGTAGGCATGCTCCTCGAGCGCAAGCGTCCATGTATGCGCAATGCCACCGGTGTAGTTCTGGATGTTGAGCAGGTTTCCCCACAGCTCGCGCAGGGTACGGTGTCCTGTGATCAGGGAGAGCAGCAGAAAGGCATAGTACTGCGGCCAGATTTTGAATCCGCGCCGGATCAGAAAGCGTTTGCGCTGGATGGATCCGCGTACCTTCCACTCCTTGACCAGCAAGCCGCCCACAAGGAAGCCACTCAGCACAAAGAAGATATCGACGCCCATCCAGCCAAAATGCGACCAGCCCAGCTTCAGCAGCGGCCAAAAGATCCACGGCTTTGGCGAGTGGAAATCGACCACCATCAGGATGGCGATGCCGCGGATGAAGTCGAGTTCAATCTCGCGCTTTGCACCCGGCTTTGCGGCCGGCTGCACGGCGACGCTTTTCACCGGGCAAACTCGCTGCGTTTGCGGCTGTAGGAAAAGTAGACAAACAGGCCGATCACCAGCCAGATGAAGAAGCGCAGCCAGGTAATGGCAGGTAGCCCGGCCATCAGCAGAACGCAAAAAATCACCGACAGCACCGGGATGACCGGACCCAGCGGAACGCGGAAGCCGCGATGCCGCTCCGGCTGCTTCTTTCGCAGCACCAAAACCCCGATCGACACCAGCACAAAGGCGAACAGCGTGCCGATGTTGGACATCTCCGCAAAGGTGCCCACGTCGAACAGACCCGAAGGAATGGCGACCAGGATGCCCGCGACCCACGTGGCAAAGGCCGGTGTTCGGAACTTGGGGTGCACCGAAGAAAAGACGTCCGGCAGCAGACGGTCGCGGGACATGGCATACCAGACGCGCGCCTGGCCAAGCTGAAATACCAGGATCGACGACACCATGCCGACCAGCGCTCCCAGCAGAACAGCCAGCCGCACGAAGTGCAGGCGGTGGCCTCCCGGCAGCAGGCTGACGCGCTTCAGAGCGTTGACGACCGGTGCGCCGTCGCCCGCCACGCTCTTCCACGGCACCAGGCCGGTGAGTGTTACGGCGACCCCGATGTAGAGGATCGTGCAGACGATCAGCGTGGCGATGATGCCGATGGGAACATCGCGCCGGGGATTGCGGCACTCTTCGCTTGCGGTCGAGACGGAATCAAAACCGATGTACGTGAAAAAGATGATCGAGCCGCCCGCCAGCACGCCCGGGAAGCCGTTGGGCGAGAAGGGGTGGTAGTTCGAACTGTGAATAAAGCTGGCGCCGAACCCGATGAACAGCAGGATGGCCGCGATCTTCACCAGCACCATGATGTTGTTGGTGCGCGCTGACTCCTGAATGCCGCGGACAAGGATCACGGTGAGCAGCAGAACAATGACAAACGCGGGCAGATCGAACCCAAAGTGCCACCCGGCATGAAAGATGTCCGCGCCAGCCAGGTCCTGCAGGCCCAGCGGCAGGTAGGCGGGTGACAGCCATTTGGGATCGAGACGAATGCCCAGCCAGTCCAACAGGTCGACTACGTGCGCGGCAAAACCGACCGACACGCTCATGTTGCTGAACGCATACTCCAGGATCAGGTCCCAGCCGATAATCCATGCCACCAGTTCACCCAGCGTGGCGTACGTGTACGTGTAAGCCGAGCCGGCGATGGGAATCATGCTGGCCAGTTCGGCGTAGCAAAGGCCAGTCAACGCGCAGACAATCGCCACCAGCACCAGAGAGATGGCCAACGCTGGACCAGCACCGGGCCGCCCAGCCACTGCACCGTGGTGCAGGATCAGGTCGATGATGGGCGAACCTTTCCAGTCCGCCAGCTTTTCCGGGTTGCCGCCAATCGCAGTGCCGATCACCGTAAAGATGCCGCTGCCGATGACTGCACCAATGCCCAGCGCTGTTAGCGAGACCGGGCCCAGGGTTTTCTTCAGGGCGTGTTCTGGGGCCTCAGAGTCGCGGATGAGCTTGTCGATCGACTTGGTAGCAAAAATCTGTCGGGGCAGGGCAGTGTCCTCTGCTGGGTGCTTCTGGATGTTCGGGTCGTCTGTAGTTTAGCGTGGATGCGGATGAGGTCGTAGGCGTACCCGTTTGTCATCCTGAGTGGAGCACGCAGTGCGCAGCCGAAGGACCTGCTTTCTTTCGGGCTGCAGTGCTGCTCCGGGCAAACAGCAGGTCCTTCGACTTCGCTACGCTCCACTCACAATGACGGATAGAGGAAGTGCGGCGGCAAGGATGGTTCTATGAAGCGTATGCAAGTGCTGAATCAGCCAGTGGTTTGGATCGTTCTGGGTGCCCTTTGCACCACTGCGGGCGCCCAGTTACCGCAGGTCGTCGCAACACCCTTCGGGACCTGGACCCGCCCTGTCACAACGCCGGTCATCGCACCGGCAAAGGACTCCAGCTTTCATGATCCCGTCAGCGGAACGGACGTGCACTGGGAAGCGCTGCACACCTTCAACCCGGCGGCCATTGTGCGCGATGGCAAGATCTATGTCCTTTACCGCGCCGAGGATGATTCCGGATCAGCAATCATTGGCGGCCACACCTCGCGGCTGGGCCTGGCGTCGAGCAGCGACGGCCTGCACTTCACCCGCGAGCCGAAGCCGGTACTGTTTCCCGCAAAGGATGACCAGCTTGATCGTGAGAGTCCGGGCGGCGTTGAAGATCCGCGCATCGTCGAAGCGCCGGACGGCACCTACGTGTTGACCTATACGCAGTGGTCGCGTGCTCGCAAGGTCTACTCCGTAGGCATTGCCACGTCGCCTGATCTGCGGCACTGGACCAAGCAGGGCCCGGCGTTTCACGGCGCGTACGACGGGCGTTATGACGAGTACAAGTACAAGTCTGCCGCGATCGTCACAGAGCAGCGTGGGGGCAGGCTGGTGGCCGCGAAGATCGACGGCAAGTTCTGGATGTACTGGGGCGATCTCGGCATCCGGCTGGCGTCGTCGCCGGACCTGGTTCACTGGACGCCGCTGGAAGACGCACCCGGCAAGCCGCGCATCGTTCTTGCGCCTCGTGCGGGCATGCCGGACAGCGACTTTCCTGAGGCTGGACCGCCGCCGCTGCTGACAAAGAGCGGCATTGTGATGCTTTACAACGCCAAGAACAAGAACGGCGAGGGCAGCGATCCAAAGTTGAAGCCGGGAACTTACTCCGTCGAGGTAGCGACCTTTGCCGTTGACGATCCGAGCAAAGTAGTCAGCCGCACGGTAACGCCCGTCTTCAAACCGGAGTTACCGTTCGAGCAAACCGGCCAGTACGCGGCTGGAACTACATTCTCGGAGGGCCTAGTTCTGTTCAAGGGCAAATGGTGGATGTACTACGGCTGTGCTGACTCGTTTGTGGGCGTGGCCACCGCGCCAGTGCGGTAACAGACACACAAAACGGCCCGCACCTGAAATGCGGGCCGTTCGATGCTCTTTACAGGTGCTTAGCGCTTGCTTGCGCCCTTGGCTGCAGTCTTCATCTTCTGCTTGTTGCTGCCGCGCGGCGTGGTGCGGGGAGCCTTGGGTGCTGCGTTCTTGCGGGCGGTGCGCTTTGCGACCTTGCGCTCGTCGTGGGAAAGTGTCTTGGTATTTGCCATGGGTCTGAACTCTTTTCTTTCGAATCTCGTGCAGGCGGGCTGCGCGGTGCGCTACAGCCGTTCCAGCTGGGCAAACTTCTCCACCAGCTTCTTCACGCCGTGCTTGGTAAATTGTACTGTAAGCTTGGCGTCCGGGCCGTCCCCTTCGCGGGAAACGATGCTGCCGTCGCCGTATTTGGGGTGACGGACCCTGCTGCCGCGCTTCAACTCGGTCGCGCCGGAGCTTTCAGGGATGTCCATCTTTGGGCGCGAAAACTTGCCGCCACCGCCAAAGAAGCTGGCAATGTTGTCGATGCTGTCGGGTTTCTTTGCGCCTGTGCTCACAACACCTTTGGATGCGCCAAACTGCAGGCCGTAGTTGCTGCGCGGTTTTTGCGCCTGCGTGGATGAGGCCGTAGCGCTCTGGTCCTCGTCCTCGTAGTTGTAGTGGCGCTCGCCGCCGTGGTCGTCGTCGCCGCGCTTGCCCCACTTGTTGCCGAACTTCGAACCACCGCCGTAGCCATACTCGCTGCGAAAGGCCGGACGCTCTGCAGGCGAGCCAAGGTCTTCCACCAGGCGC
>JBPBPZ010000305.1:0-6551 GCA_050954525.1 Janthinobacterium lividum | reverse complement strand
GCAGGGTAAAATCTATGGCCTGAAACGTGGCCGTGGTTTTACCGTCCGTAAAAACGACCGCTTTGCCGACACAGTCGAGCTAGTTTTGGTCGATTGCGATGATCGGTCATGGATGCTGTCGGCGAAGGGAATGACCAGCTTCCCATGGCAGTGCTGGGCTAACATGATAGCGTTCAACGTCTTGGCTCGTTGGGAAATGAACGGCCTGACCGGCTATGGGGAGATCCAAGACTTCTTTGAGCTACCTCAACTGACGAAGCTTAACGCGGGTAGCCTGGGCGGGAATGATGCCGCCGCCTGAGCCGAAACCAGATGTTCGCGCGGTCCTGTTTGACTTGGACGGAACGCTTGTTCGAACCCGTGAGGCGGCTTGGGAAGTTTTCGCCGAGACGAACCTCGAGTTTAGCTTGGGGGTCAGTGACCGAAAGCAGTTCTATGATCTTTTCCATGGAAATGTGTTCGACACCCTCTCCCGTCTTTGCTCCGATGAGCATACTGCACAAACAGCGGTAGACCACTTCTTTAGCTTGCTCCGGACTAAGTATCATCCGCTGATGGTACCTGGCATGAGTGAGGTGGTTCGGGCGCTTGCGCCCGGGTGTGTACTTGGCATCGTATCCAGCAACGCACTGGAGACTATTCGCAAAGTTACAGATGCAGCTGGACTTTCCACATGCATTGCCCACGTCTTCGCAGGCGACGTCGTACCCGATAAGCGAGTCGCGATACGCAAGTTTCTTGAAGACTCCGACTATGCGGCGCTCCGTGCCGTATCAGGCGCATACGAAGAAAAAATATCAAGGAAATTTGACCCAAGTGAGGTGATATTCATTACTGACACGACCGGTGACGTGCGCCACGCGCGGGAGTGCGGAATTCGAGCAATAGGCGTCATCTGGGGCTTCCACGAGGCCGCGGAGCTGCTTGAGGCGGGTGCCGAGGCCATCGCGATTTGGCCACAGGAAATTGTCTCTCTGGTGCACCCTAAGCGCGCCAGCGAAGCAATACGTCTGACAGATGCCTTCGGGAGTGCTGAGGGTCAGCAGTGAGCGCGAGCCTGTAGGTGAAAAAGCCTACTTAATCCATAACAATATTAGCCGACTCCTAAAAGCGGCGAACAGAAGGGAAAGAGGGTTCAAATGACGACGATTGCTGTTGGGTATAATTGCTTTGAGACCAAGCGTGCGCCGGAAGGAGAGGTTCTCTATTTAGCCAACCCACAGTCCGTGATTAAACTTATCCAAAGCGGTAAGTTAAAGCAGCACATCTTGCTGGTTCAGGGTGGGACAACGACATTTCTCGCACCCGCGCTGTCGATGGGCGCCGCTGGCGTAATAACTCTCTCTGGTGCGCCAGAATCGCATCTTGGAATTCTCTCTCGCGAGTTCCAAATGCCATGCGTGATGACTGCATATCTGGTTGACGATGAGACGCGCTACGTCACAGGAGGCAACAACGAAACCCATTTCGCTAAGATGATCAGCTTACTCAACGGTAAGCGCGTTCGTCTTGACTGCAGTCATGTTGAGCAAGGCAAGGTTGTTGAAATCGCTTGAAGAGCGAGAAGAAGGAAATATCTAAGATGAGCACCTATAAGAACCGCTACTCCGAAGGCGATGCTGGACTGCGTTTCCAGGACCTTACCTACGTCGGTAACTTCAAAGGCATGGAACCCGTTCAAGACGGGATCATCGGCGACCGCACAATGCGAAGCCGGGCAAAGTCACAAGTTCTCGAAAAGGTCACGCGTGAGTCAGTCCTGAAAGATCAGTTTACACTAGATGAACTGAATGATCTTAATAATTACCTAGCGTGGAATATCTGGGACGTCCTCGTCATGCGCGCCACAGAGGGCGTATCCGGGATGATCCCACGCCAGGAGTATGAAATCCTGGCGTTCATGAACGAGTTCTATCGCTGGCCCGAGATACTGCGTATGACGACAAACGAGATCGGTGCCGAAGGCGTGATGGCCATTGGGGCCTCGGCAAAGCGTCAGATTGGTGTCAAGATCAACGCTGTCCACGATTGGTGCATTGGTGCTGTGGGGTTCGGAATGGGCCGCTGTGGACTACTTGCGCTGGAGGCCATCAAGCCGCAGGACTATATCGAGGAAAGTAATGAGATTCTGAAGTTCATGCAGCGCGTACTTTGGGGCAAACGCCAGGATGGCTACATCCTCAACTCTCAGGACCGCTACCGCTGTGCCATCCACGACAAGGACTTTGTGAGCGATCTAGCCGGTCAAGTCGAGTGGTTCGAGCCAGGTAGTGATCAACACGAAGAATTCACACGATTCAACGCATCAGCCGAGCTACTTGCTTTTCTGGATCATTTTGATAATCGCCTTGGGCTTGGCGATACCGGCCCTTATGAATTGCCAGATGGCAAGTTGCTTCTCATACGCGATCTGTTTGTGAATGAAGAGGCCTATCATTGGAGCGATGCATGCGACGCTGGAGAGGTTCCGCATTGCTATACGATTGTGGTCGTACTCGACCCTGAGACGATGGGCCTGGATGAGATCCGTGTGAATGACATCTCGACCACCTTCACCCGCCCGAAGAACTACGTGGCACATATTGTCGGTGGCGCGATCTTCGTGAGGGAGAAGTGGAACACGCCAATGGCAGATGTCTACCCTGTGAAAATCTCGGAGCTCGGGCCTCGTCTCGAAGGCATCCAGAAAGCCACACTCGGCCTTTACAGCAAGATGTCACGTATGTCTCGCCGCCAGCTTATTACCAACGGCATGTACACGTACTATATCGGTATGATACTGCCGCATTTACGTGCTGCAGGAACCTATGAAAAAGCCTGTGCCGACTACGATTTCTGGGAAATGGATCAGCGCGTCTCCAATTATTACTACGATATCACAAAGCGCGGATTTGCACAGTCTGTCGTGCCGCAGAAGATCTTCTCTGGTGAGGGATACCTTCCTTTCCCGGAGGGGACTGATCTCCGACGGTCGAAGTACTTCTGGAGCTGAATGGAGATGTCCTCAAACACCATCGCCCAGGGTGAGATTTCAGAAGAGACCATGGCTATGGAAGCTCAGGTTTTCGAAATTCTCAACGCGATCTACCTCCACAAGATGGCAACTATCTCTCACGTGGGAGATGTGACCGTTCTGGGCGAGGAAGTGGTTGAGGCAGCGTTGAGTGGGGAAGAGAGGGCCGGTATGGTCCTCTCTTTCGATGGATCTTATCTATTACAAGAAGCGGGGACGGCTAAGGTCCTGGATTACTATAACAGAAAATACGCAGCTCTTCGCGCTGGTGGAGGGATTGTGCAGTGGTATGAACGCTTTGAGAGCAGCCTAAACCAGCAGTTTATCAAAGCCGTTTCGGAATGGCAGGTCTCGGATGGAGATAGTCGTGCCCGAGATAAGATGGCTAAGCTTGTCGAGCGGATGATCCGGCAGCTTAGTCAGATTGTTGAGGCTGTTCCCCGTTACAAGAAGTACGCAACTCGCTTCGAGCGAGCCATGGCGCGCGCTGACCGTGGAGAGGTCGACTACGTCTGCAAGCCCACAGTCGACTCTATGCACAATATCTGGTTTGAGTTTCACGAGGATATATTGGCTGTTGTCGGACGCCCACGTGATGTCTGAGACGAAGCCCCCAGTCGCTGATCGCTCGGTCTATTCCATCGCGGAACTTGATCCGGAAGACGGCCGACGTTTCGGCGGCAAGGCGACAGGTTTGGCACGGATGGCTGCAGCAGGCATTCCGGTGCCGCCAGCTTTTGCCATCAGCACTGATGGGTTCCGGGCCTATCGTGCTTGCAAAGGGCGACTGCCACCTGAATTGATCGTAGAGATCGATGCCGCGATCGAGCGACTTGCGGCGGCGCTCGGCCGCCCGTTTGGGCGGGCGGCGGTGGTTTCAGACCCGTTGCTTATATCGGTCCGGTCAGGCGCTCAGGTCAGCATGCCAGGGATGATGGACACGATCCTCAACCTCGGATTCACCGCATCCTCTGCCACAGCCTCCATAACGCATGGGAGACCTCGCGCATTCATCATCGACAGCTGGATGCGTTTTTGGAAGATGTATGGAGATATCGTACTTGGGCTGGACGCTGATGAGTTCATGGAGACAGTGGCGCCAGCAGTAAGCGCTGCTCAGAAGGAAGGCGCTGACCTGCACGTACTAGAGGCGCAGGTGGTGACCTACATTGAGGCACAGGGCGAGGAGGCACCAATAGACCCCCTCGTGCAGTTGCACCGCGCTGTAGCAGCGGTCTTCGCCTCTTGGGACAGCCCACGTGCCAGAGCATACCGCGAACATCAAAAGATCTCAGACGATCTTGGTACCGCTGTCACTGTCCAAGCCATGGTTTTCGGCAACCTGGACGCGCTTTCTGGTTCAGGCGTGGCGTTCTCGCGCAATCCGAATACAGGTAGCCCAGCTCTCTACGGTGAGTACCTGGTAGGAAGGCAAGGAGAAGACATAGTTTCAGGCGCACAAACGCCAGTTGATCTTACGTCGAACGACCATGACCATCTGGCACTCCGCGCTGAGCTGGAAATGCATGCTCGTACTTTGGAAAAGATCTATCGGGACGCGGTCGACATTGAGTTTACCTTAGAAACTGGCAAACTTTACCTACTTCAGGTTCGTCCGGCAAAGAGAACGGCTGCGGCATCCGTCCAGATCGCGACTAACCTTGTCTCTGAAGGTCTAATCCCGCCGAACCTTGGCATTGAACGCGTCTCCCGCGATCAGATCAAACGGCTGTTACGGCCGGTTTTTTCTGAGGAAGAGCGTTCTTTGGCGGAGATTATACTCACGGGCATCGGGTCATCGCCTGGCCACGCCTCGGGGGTCGCTGTCCTCGACTCTGATCGAGCGGCTCAACGTGCGAATGCCGGAGAGGCTGTGATCCTCTTCCGCCCAACTACGAGCCCGCTGGACATCCACGGCATGCTCGCAGCACAGGGTGTCGTCACAGCAAGGGGAGGCGCACTAAGTCATGCGGCTGTTGTGTCACGCGCACTCGACAAACCCTGCATCGTGGGATGTGAGGCTCTCGACATTGATATCGTTGCGCGTACCTTTACTATTGAAGGTAAGACCTATCCTGAAGGTTTGCCCGTGGCGATCGATGGGTTGACCGGAGAAGTTCTTGACCGTGCGCTTAATCTAATTGCTTCGAAAGAAGCGTCTCAGCGTCTGGCCGAACTCCTGGACCATGCTGACCGCTTGTCCGGAGCAAGAGTTTGGAGTCAATCACTTAGCCAGGCACAGAATTTCTCGGTTTCTGGCGTCGGCGTTGTCGACATCGCCGATCTTCTCCCTCTCGAAATCCCTGCGGGTGAGCAAAGTCGTTCGATGGCATCAGCTGAAGTCAACGCATTGATGCTCGCCGCGATGAAGTTAAAAGTTGAAGGGCTCTTGCGGGGGCATCCACAAGGTATTCCCATCCATATTCGTCTACCGACTGACAAGAATTGGACTAGCATTCAACGTAAGACGCTTATTGCCGCAATTGCGCAGACGGATAGTGCTAAATACTCTCCGGTCACAATTATCTTTGAAGCGGATGAGCTCGCGAGCGATTTCGCAGACACAATCGTCACATATCCTCAGATCTCGCTAGGCGTATCGATTATAGATGAGAAAGATCTCGCGGCAGCACTACGTGTCGCTGAAATCGGTGGCATGATATGGATTGATCTAGCGGGTAGCGATGGCATCTCGGAACCGTCACCTCTTAGGTCAGGTGTTGGTGTTTCGGGAACCTTGTTTGATCTTCTTGTTCCAACCGATCGTCTAGGTGTCCTCTGCCACAATAGTATCGATATTGATCGAGCGTGTGATGCCTACGCCGAGGGCTTCCGTGTCTTCAGCGCGCCTCCTGCGATCAAGGAGACACTGAGATTAGCCCTTGCTCAGACAGCAGCGCGGCTTGTAGCGTAGTGTTAAGGAAACGATCCAACAGATCGACAAGAAGCCTATTAGGTCAAGGCATGTCTGAAACCCATGGTTGTAAGCACATCATCCACTAGGATCGAGTCAAACTTACCTGTCCGTCGTCGCAGTGTCAGTGGTCTGACGCTACTGGACGGACTTGTTTCTCGAATATCAGCCTCGGCAGCGGGAGGGTCGAGCGCGGTTTACGCTGAAGCGGAACGTTGTCTCGAGACGTTGTCCGGTTTGTCCGCAAGCATTTTGGTGAATGCAGCGGACCAATGGCGGCAGTGGCGTGTCTTAGATTTGCCGGAAGACGGATCCGCTGGCCAGGTGCTTCCCGAAGACGTCGCCGACCTCATGGGAGCACGATGCTGGCACGGCCGCATCCTGCTTCCCATCCGTGAAAACTGCGTGGTCGCAATCCTGCACGCGGGCGCTGTGCCGCCGGATAAGCTTTCGGCGCTCGATGTCATCGCGCGTTGCATCGACATGGCGCTGTCACTGAGTGACCGTAGCCACTCTATAGCCCGAACCGTCGACGAACTCAGCGTAATGCGAAATGTCGCAGCACGTATCCTCCACAGCAGCGATCTTGAGGCTATTCTCCTGCTAGTAAGCCACGAGACCAGG
>JBPBPZ010000223.1:0-6630 GCA_050954525.1 Janthinobacterium lividum | reverse complement strand
TGGTGAAGTCTTCTTCCTGAATCGTTGGCCACTTCTCCAGCACATAGCTTCGATACACCCCAGGGAAGATGCCTGCACTCAAAGTAGGTGTCCGCCATACGCTTCCGTGCCGCACGAAGATGCTGTGTGACGCGCCCTCCGTGACAAAGCCCCTCTCATTATGGAAGATGGCATCAATGAATCCCACACTGTGGGCTTCGCCAACCGCACGGTCGTACACAGGGCGCGGAGTCGTTTTGTGACGGAGCCAGGGGTCACGCGAGTCAATTGGATCTGGCCAAAGCACCGCCTGCAACTGTGGCGCGTCAAGCAGCAAGGATTGCGGCTCCGTGATTTCCCACGAACCGTCCTTGGAAACGGTTACCCGCACCCGAGATGGTGGCCTGTTGATTGCTGTGCGAGCGGCTTCAGTCAAGGCTCGTTCAAGCTCTTCACGGTCGATTTTGAAGCCAAGTGTTGCAGCAGATACAACGAGCCGATCCAAGTGGCGGGCTAGCAGGTTGCAACGCCCCTCTTCAACACGGATGCCTGTAAAAAGCCTCGACTCCTGGCTCATGCGACATTGTGCCTCATGCAAACCACTTTCATCCAGCGGCTCTTGACGCGTACGCTTGATCAAGACTGACACCGCCACTTGCTCGCGCCGAGATTGCCGTAGTTCTGCTGATTGGAGCCGCTGTTCCCCCCCCGCGAATGGATCAGGGAGACCGTAGCTACGGCGTACCGAAACTGCTCATTGCACGGGAATTTAGATGTCAGCCGGAAGATGCGGGGGCCTTGTCGCTAGCCAAATGTCAAGCGCATATCTAGCTGAGCACAGTGGTTCCGATGGGTGAACTTCTAGCTCATCAGGTGCGCCGTAGCAGCCTACTTGCATATCCGGGAGCATTCAAAGCCATCGTCTTCCAGACAGAGACGGTTGAAGTTCAACGGCAGCGTGAAGACATCGACGCTCCCCCGCTCGGTCCCACGCAGCGTGTAGTGAGAATCTTGGGTCGTGTCATCTTGCTCAATGGCTCCCGCGTTCTTGCTTAGTAACGCGGCCTCTGCTTCGAAACTCCTATGGCCCAAACGTCTTGCTGGATTGTTTGTCGCTCTTCCAGAGAACGTCGACTGCCTTCCGCGTCGGCCACGACATAGCCGTGATCGGCTGGTGCACATTCCGGCGAGCAGATGATGCCGGGTTTTGACGTTGCCCTTGACGCCTCCCGATGACCTTAACCCTACGCCAGCTAGGAGCTACACTCTCGAAGCGGGAATGTCAGCAGAAGCGTAGGAACCTAGGTTGGTTTGTGGTCAACTCGGTGCTTCATCGGTCGGTAAGGCTTACCTCACCTTCGCATGGGTTACGGAACTTGCTCCAGCGTAAAATCGTCGATCTGTATCCACTGCGCTGTGTTCGCTCCCCAGAAGCCCACGCGTGTTGACACGCTTGTATTCAAACCAGAGTTGAATCGAACAAGCAGATTTGTATACTCACCCAGATTGCCAAATGATGTCTCGCTGATGATGCTTTTGCCGCCGAGCACTGAGAAGTAACCAAGGTTCGCCACTAGACCGCTTCGCACCCAACCGCTGAATACATAATCTGTGTTCGGTCGAACAGGTACATCTTGGCTGATAGCATTCCAGCTCGAGGAGGAATCCCAGATGAACCCGTTCTTGCCTCCCGTGTGCGAATAGCCCAGGTTGATATCAACCCCGGAAGCCGACGGTCCGCTCGGAATCCATGACGAACTCAGTGTGCGCGAAGTCTGCGCCTCAAATCCAGGATCAACCAAAAGATTCGGCGTCAGAGCCAAGTCGTCGATCTGTATCCACTGCACTGTGTTCGCTCCCCAGAAGCCCACGCGTGCTGACACGCTCGTGTTCACACCAGAATTGAATCGAACAAGCAGCTTTGTATACTCCCCCAGATTGCCAAATGATGTCTCGCTGATGATGCTTTTGCCGCCGAGAACTGAGAAGTAACCACGGTTCGCCACAAGGCCGCTCCGCACCCAACCGCTGAACACATAGTCTGTGTTGGGTCGGACAGATACATCTTGGCTGATAGCGTTCCAGCTCCACGAGGAATCCCAAATAAAGGCATTCTTCACCCCCGTGTGCGAATAGCCCGAGTTAATATCAACACCGGAACTAGACGGTCCGCTCGGAATCCATGACGAACTCAGTGTGTGCGAAGTCTGCGATTCGAATCCAGGATCAACCAAAAGATTCCATGGCGAAGAAGTCACAGGGCTCACAGTGACTGTTGCTGTAGGAGATGTGCTTGGAGTGAAGCCTGCTGCGCCGCCATAGTACGCAGAGAGATCGTGGCTACCCGCCTGGAGCGCGCTCGTCACGAAGATCGCGCTCCCATCGTTCAAAAAGCTACTTCCGATAACGTTCTTGCCGTCGTAAAACGTAACTGTTCCGGTGGCTGCCGCAGGCGTAACCGTCGAAGTCAATGTTAGGGACGATCCAAATTCCATTGATGCACCCGAAAGGACCAAACTCGTGGAAGTTGTGAGCGGCACTGGTGCACTGCTTACCAAACTCACGACACTGGACGTGGATGCTTCAAAGTCGCTGGTACCTAAATAGAACGCTTGAACAACGTTCAGACCCGTAGGCAAGAGTGATGTAGAGAATGTGGCAACTCCGTTGGAAAGGTTGCTGGTACCCAAAAACGTTCCGTTACTGCTGAAGCTAACCGTGCCTGTGGGTAGAGTTGTGCCGGATGTATTCACTATTGACACCTTCATCGAGACAGGTGCACCGGCGCCCCCAGACGCTGAACTCACTGAAAGGCTCGTAACAGTAGGCACCGGAGCTGCGGTGACAATGACCGACAAGGGGTTCGACGAAGACAGCGCACTGGTGTTGTCACCGTTATAAACGGCCGCCATGACGTGCTCCCCTGGGCGCAACTTATTCGTTGTCAGGGTGAAGGCTCCCGCACCGTTGATCGGTACCGCCGCGAAAACCAGACCGTCCAGTAAGAAGGTTACGTTTCCGGTAGGGCCACTTGGTCCAGTCACAAATCCTGTAAAGGTTTGCAATGTTCCTGCACTAAACGTCGTCGATGACAGTTCTAGCGACGTTGCCGTCTGTGCTTTGCCATTGAACAGGGAGTCGAGGTAAGAGATGCGCAGCTTTAAGTAGTTGCTGAGGTATGCCACTTCACCGTCGTAACTGTTGGCAGCTTGTGCATTGGGCCACACGCGGTTGCCTAAAATAGGCCACCGCGTAAAGTTGTTGGTCTGCGCCTGCTCTAAAGAAGAAGCTTGGCTGTTGATCGAATCTAGCCAAGATGTCAGAACGCCGTTGTTCTTTAGCGCGTTAAATTGCTTCACTACGTCTGATCTCAGGGCAGGGTCACGAAACCACTGGGTATACCACGGGGCTGAATTTTCCACCCAGGGCACCGTCGGGTTGGAAATAGCTGCATAGGACACATTCCCGGAGCTTATATCGAAATCCCATACCGGCCCCATATAGAGGAAGGGGTTATCTTTGTCCTTGTATAAATAAGTGCTGCTGTAGAAGTTACCACCATCCACATTACCCATGATTTCATTGATCAGGTAGTAGTTGACGACGGAGGCTTCGTCGAAGTAGGACCTCCAGCCAGAAACTGGATCTGTAAACGTCGGAGAAAACAGGGCGTCTTCCGCTGCATTAACATAATTAGCGATGTAGCTCGTCTGTTGAGGAACCTCTGGATGCGGCGAGAAGTCGGGGTCGATCAAACCAATCGGCAGCCCTCGTGGAGTCGTGAAAACGAAGGCTTCGTCCCTGTGTTGATCAATCTCGAGCAAGTAGCCGCCGCTGAGGTCTTCGCTGGTGGCGGTTTCTGTCAGCTCGGTAATATTGACGCGGTGACTATCAACATTGAGTTTCTCTGCTAGTTGATAAACACCTTCATACGCGCCATTTAGAAAAAGCTCCACGAATACCGAATGTGGAGCCCAAGGAAGAAGCGCGGAGGTCCCACTGGGGGTTGGTATTACTCCTGTTTGAGAGGAGGGGACCGCCGTCTCACTGAGGTAGCCACTTCCAAAAGGTATAGAGTTCGCTAAAGTGAAAGCAGACCAGTCTCGAAGCAGCGTCTTATCGTCGTAGTTGGCAAGAAGTACATAACTCTTGCTTTTGTCACAGACAGGCTTTCCAGTGCTCGTTACAAAGGGGCATTTCACACCCAACAGAGTCAGCAAATCCAGACTAGTGTTGAACTTTATTGTGTAAGGCAACTTCGGCATCTGTGCAGTCGAATTGCCGTGCACATGCAGGTTGGCTGTGTTGTCCATGTTCGCCGCGTTGGGCAAATAAGACTTCTGGCCATCAGCTGATGTCAGGGTGACCGTGCCAGACACCGCAGTCTCCTTGCTAAGGACAGGTACGCCACTTGTGTCGATGCGCAGCACTGGCAACGAGAACGTGGTTGGTACAAAAGCTTGATTATTAAGGGAGATCGTAAGATCAAGACCCGCTGCTGCTTGAAGGGAGCCAAATGCAGCTACGACGAGTGTTCGCGCTATGGTGCTACTTGGATCAGCGGGATAGGAAGCAAAGCCAGCACTCGGATCAATATTGAGCATCAATGTTCCGCTGCTTCCCGGCTTTACTGCGATTACTTTTTGTGTGGTGGATATGCCAGGTGGGAGGTTGGAAAGCGTAACATCAACCGGACCTAAGTCGGCTGCGCCTCCCACATTCACTGTCACGGGGACATTAGTTTGTCCAGGAAATACAGTGAGCGATTGAGGTGAGACGCTTACGGAAAGACTCTGGGAATGGAGGGTCTGACTCCAGCAAAGTAGCCCTACGATGCAGACCATGAGGCCGGGAAATCTGCAGTTGAGCCAACGCTCGTAGCCATGTTTAATCGTCCGCACAAAAGTAGCTTACGAAGGGTCATGCGGGGAATCTCTGACAGCTTTGAAGCGCATTAACGAGGCGTTTCATTTTGGTAAGAGGATGCGCGGTTACCGTAGTCTCTGACTAAAAGCGAACCAACGGGCCATTCAAATATCGCATTGGACGGACCCGTAGTGGCTAAGTAGCATTCGTTGGATCTCCACAGGCTTTTAGCTTCTCTAGAACGGCCTCAGGTCCCAACGCAGCCGACCAGGAGCGTAGTCGCGTTTGCCTCTCAGGGTTAGAGCGGTTGGGACGGCGAGCAGTTCCCTTGACTGTTCCTTGGTGAGCCAGTTCCCGAGGGGATTCCCTGCTGCGTCAAACCTCGTACTCCTCGAAGGACAGCACTTGCAGCGGGTCGTCTCCTGCGAAGGTTGGCCTTTTACAGTCCCAAACTGTCATTGACAGCAACAGCGATATCCTGCTCAGACCCCAAATAGCGTTCGGTGGTCTGGATGGAGGAGTGGCCGAGCAGGAACTTGATCTGTTCGAGATCCCCACCCGCCTTGCGGCAGAGCTTCGCACACGTACGCCGCAGGTCATGGGCACCGAAGCGCTCGATCCCGATCTCTTTGGCAGAAGTCGTGACCACATCCCAGATGGCCCAGTCGGAGAGACTTTCGCCGACCTTGCCGACCTTGTTGAGCGAGCGCAGCAGCGGACCTTCCTCGATCTTCGCCGCGGCCTGCCAGGCGTTGATGCCAACCTTGACCCACACCGGTATGGCAACGGTGCGGATGCGCCCGCCCTTGCCGCGAAGATCGGCTATGACCCAGCGGTTCTCCCGCTGCTGGATGTCCTCGACCGTGAGCGAAGCCAGTTCCCTGCGGCGGAGCGCGCATCCGACCAGGAGCGCGAGGATGGCGTAGTCGCGTTTACCTTTCAGCGTGAAGCGATCCGGCACGGCCAGAAGTTCCCTTGCCTGTTCTTTGGTCAGCCAATTGCCCAACCGGGTTCCCTTCTGGCGGACATTGGGGATGTCGGTCAGGTTTGAGGCTTCCTCGGCCGAGAGCATGCCGTTCTTCCGTGCTTCGGTGACCAACTTGCGGATGGCAGAGAGCCGGACGTTCACGGTGGAGGGTGCCAGGCCTTCCATCGAGGTCCGGTACTCTATGAGCAGGGCGCGGGTGAGCGGCCGGCCGGCAGAGAGGTCGAAGAGCAGGTCCAGCGCCTTGGCGTAGTTGCGCCGGGAGTGGACGGACGTGACGGTATTGAGGACCATTTGCCGGAGCTGGGCCTGGGCCGGTGAAAGCTCTGACCGGGAAGTGCTGCCGGCGGGATCTTCCCTGCCTTCGCTTTGGTGAAACGCCAGATTTGAGCTCATGCCAACATCTACTGGATTACCCCCGACAATTGGCATTGTCGGAAGTAATATCTGCAGTCACTTGGCGGAATAGTTGGCAGGTATGCCAGAAATCACCTACCCTGATTTCAGCGAAGTTCAGGAGGTTTTACCATGGCACGGCCGGTCAAGTGGTCCCGCGACATCCACCCCATTCGCGAGAAAGCCTCCCGCTCGCGCACTGAAACCTGGTCCCGGCAGGATATCGAACACCTGTTCGGTATCGGTCGCGCCTCCGCCCAATCCCTCATGAAAGCCATCGGCTCAGTCGAAGTCGTTGGCGGTACCCACTTCGTCGACCGCGCTTCCCTGCTCCGGTTCCTCGAGGACATGATCGCGGCCGAGACCGTCGAGGCAGGCATGCAGGCGAGGCAGCTCGAAGCAGA
>JBPBPZ010000291.1:0-6764 GCA_050954525.1 Janthinobacterium lividum | reverse complement strand
AGCTCTTCATTTGGGTCCGTCCACTGCTTTGTTAGAATGACCGGACAGCGGTGATGCTTCCTGGCACGCTGGTCACGCATGGAAACCTAAAATGGCCGAGTTACTGGAGACAATTGTTGCTGCGGGCGGTGGCAACATTTCTGTCGACCGCAGGGCAAAGCTGAATGACCGCATGACGCATCGCGTTGTTGCGCACGGACCAACCCTGCACGCCAGGGAACAGAAAGGCAATATGACTGAGATCGTATCCATCTCCGCGCGCGAGATTCTTGACAGCCGAGGCAATCCCACGGTGGAAGCGGATGTGGTCCTGTCTGGTGGAGCGATGGGCCGCGCTGCCGTTCCAAGCGGCGCAAGCACTGGCGAGCATGAAGCCGTGGAACTGCGCGACGGTGACAAAGAGGTTTACCTGGGCAAAGGCGTATTGCAGGCCGTCGAGAACGTCGAGACTGCCATCGCGCCCGAACTGGCCGGCATGGATGCGACCAATCAGCGCCTGATCGACGAGACCATGCTGCAGCTGGATGGAACGGAGAACAAGGGCAACCTGGGCGCAAACGCCATCCTGGCGGTCTCCATGGCCTGCGCACGTGCTTCCGCGAATGCTTTGAAGTTGCCGCTCTACCGTTACCTTGGCGGCGTGAATGCCTGCCTGCTGCCGACGCCGATGATGAACATCCTGAACGGCGGCGCGCATGCCGACAACAACGTGGACTTCCAGGAATTCATGATCATGCCCGTTGGCGCAGAAACGTTTTCCGAAGCTCTGCGCTGGGGCGCGGAGACCTTCCACACCTTGAAGAGCGTGCTGAAGAAGAAGGGTTACAACACGGCCGTTGGCGATGAAGGCGGCTTTGCACCATCGTTGAAGTCGAACGAGGAAGCGCTCGAGGTAATTCTTGAGGCGATCGAACTTGCAGGCTTTGCTGCAGGTGACGATATCGCCCTGGCGCTCGACCCTGCGTCCAGCGAGTTCTATGTGAAGGAAAGCGGCAAGTACGTCTTCAAGAAGTCGGACAGGAGTGAAAAGTCCTCCGGCGAAATGGCAGCGTATTGGGCGGGCTGGGTTCGGCAGTACCCCATCATCTCTATTGAAGATGGCCTGGCAGAAAACGACTGGGAAGGCTGGAAGATCCTGACGGACGAGATTGGCGATCGCTGCCAGCTTGTTGGTGACGACCTTTTCGTGACCAACTCCAAGCGCCTGCGCGAAGGTATCGACAAGGGTGTGGCGAACTCCATCCTGATCAAGGTCAACCAGATCGGCACCGTCTCTGAAACGCTGGACGCGATTGAACTGGGTCGCCGCTACGGCTACACCTCGATCATCTCGCACAGGTCCGGCGAGACGGAAGACACCTTTATCGCAGACCTCGCGGTTGGCACCGGTGCAGGACAGATCAAGACCGGTTCGCTTTCGCGCACGGACCGCATTGCCAAATACAACCAGTTGCTGCGCATCGAAGAAGAACTCGGCCAGGCTGCGGAATACCTCGGCATTGAATCCGTTAATTGCGAGTAACTGACGCATCGTGTTAGCAAGGGAGTGGCCCAGGCCACTCCCTTTTTGCAGAAGGAGTCTGTTATGGCGCGACGCAAGCCACTTGTTCTGACGATTCTCGACGGCTGGGGCATACGCGCCGAGACGCATGGCAACGCCATTGCGATGGCCCGCAAGCCCACATACGACATGCTGCTGCGCGAGTACCCGAACACGGTGATCCGCGCCAGCGAACACTTTGTCGGCCTGCCGGATGGGCAAATGGGCAACAGCGAAGTAGGCCACCTGAATCTGGGCGCGGGTCGCGTGGTGCGCATGGACATCACGCGCATCGACGCGATGATTGCCTCAGGCGAGTTCTTTCGCGATCCGCTGCTGGTTGGCGAGATTACGGCAGCCATGCAGCGTGGCCGCGCTGTGCACTTCCTTGGTTTGTTGAGCGATGGCGGCGTGCACTCGCACCAGCGGCACCTGTATGCGCTTCTGAAACTCTGTGCGCAGATTAGCGCGGAGAAGGTTTTCATCCACGCCTTTTTGGATGGACGCGACACGATGCCGACCTCCGGCGCCGGGTATGTTGCAGCGCTGGAACAGCAGATCCGCGAGATCGGCGTGGGCAAGTTGGCCACGTGCAGCGGCCGCTACTACGCCATGGATCGCGACCTGAAGTGGGATCGCGAAGCCCTGACTTTTGACGCGATGGTGAAGGGTAACGCGGAAGGCCGGACCACCGCCGACGCAGAAGCATTCATCCGCGAAAGCTATAACAACGGCACAACGGATGAGTTCATCCTGCCGTTTGTCTGCACAGACGCGGCGGGTCAGCCGGTGGGTACGGTGCAGGATGAGGACCTCTGCATCTGCTTTAACTACCGCAGCGACCGTGTGCGCCAGATCACCCGCGTGTTGGCGCGCAATGTAGCCGGTGGACTAACGAAAGCGGACGCGCGCGACCTGCCCAAGGCGGACGAACTGGACCTGGAAATCCCTCGGGTCAGCCTGCCGCAAAACCTGCGCTACATCAGCATGACGCAGTACGACCCGAAGTTCATGCTACCCATGGTCATCCTGCCGGAGAGCATGGACAACCTGCTGGCCAACGTCATGGCAAACCACGAACTGCGCAACCTGCGCGTCGCTGAGACTGAAAAGTATGCACACGTGACCTATTTCTTCAATGGCGGCATCGAGAAGCCGTTCGCGGGTGAGGAGCGGGAAGTAGTGCAGTCGCAAAAGGTCGCCACCTACGATCTTGCCCCCGAGATGAGCGCGCGAGGGATTTGTGACGTTGTGCTGAAGGCCATTGACGACACCGCGTTCGACGTCGTGGTCGTAAACTTTGCCAATGCGGACATGGTTGGTCATAGCGGCAAAATGGAGCCCACCATCAAGGGCGTCGAGACCGTGGATGCTTGCCTTGGCGAAATCTATTCCGCGTTGAAGCGCAATGGCGGCCAGTGGCTCATCACCGCCGACCACGGCAACGCCGAAATGCTGATCGACCCGGTCACCGGCGGACCGCACACGGCGCACACCACCAATCCCGTGCCGCTGATCGCCGTGACCGAAGCAGGGAAGCAGTTGCGTTTGCGGCAGGATGGCTCGTTGCGTGACCTGTCGCCGACCATGCTTGCAATGCTGGGATTGGACCTGCCGAAAGAAATGACGGGCGGAGATCTGCGGCTGTTCTCCAGCTAACCAGGAGTTAGACTTCCCGTCGACCTTCCATCGCGCGACTCATCGTCACTTCATCGGCGTACTCAATATCGCTGCCCGCTGGGACGCCGGTGGCGATGCGAGTGATGCGCAAAGGGTGATCGGCACTGGCGCGGTGCAGTTCTCCAGCCAGCCAGTGCGCGGTCGCCTCGCCCTCGACCGTTGGTGACAGTGCAAGGATGATCTCCTCGATGGTGCCGAGCCGATCAAATAAGTTCGCCGTGCGCAGCTGCTCCGGGCCAATGCCGTTCAGCGGCGACAGCGTGCCGTGAAGGACGTGGTAAATCCCGTTATAGCCGCGCGTCTTCTCAATGGAGGCGATGCTGGTAGGTTCCTCGACGACGCAAACCGTTGCGTGCGTGCGAGTTGGACTCGCACAGTAAATGCAAGGGTCTACATCGGTTACGTTGTTGCATACGGAGCAGAGCCGCAGTTGCGCTTTGAGCGCCCGGATGGCGGTGGAGAGTGCCTCGGCATCCGCGTCAGGCGAGCGCAAAATGTGGAAGGCAAGCCGCTGTGCGCTCTTCGTGCCGACGCCGGGCAGCTTGCGCAACTCCTCGATCAGCCGAGCCATTGGCTGGGCAAAGCGCTCCATTAGCCCAGCAGCTTTCCAAGATCCATGCCGCCCAGCATGTCGCTGCTGGCGTTTTGCATCTGTGCGTCGACGTTGCGGCCGGCTTCGTTCACCGCGGCTGTAATCAGGTCTTCCAACATTTCAACGTCGCCGTCGCTGGCTGCCATGGCGGTGGGAGCAATCTTCAGGCGCAGCAATTCTTTACGGCCATTGACGCGCGCCGTCACCAAACCGCCGCCTGACGTGGCTTCGGCAGTGGTCGTGGCCATCTTCTGTTCCATCTGGTCCTGCATGTGCTGAGCCTGGCCCATCATCTCCTGCAGCTTGCTCATGTCCATGGTGCTAATCCTTTCGAAGGTCGAAGACGTTGGTGATTTCCGCGTTGAACAACCGTTGCGCGGCCTGCACCGTCGGGTGCTCCAGAGCTTTCGCCTGAGCTGAACCGGTACGCGGCTTTTTCGCTGCCTTGGGCTTATCGTTCAGCGCGGCAGGGATAAACACGAGGCGGGCAGCAGGGAGGCCGCGACTGCGAAGCGCCGTTTTGATAATGGCTTCCACGTCCGGCCGGAAGATTGTGCCCATAAGGGCTTTCGATAGCGAAGTAGAAATCTGTACTTCACCGTCGGCAAGGCTCCAGGTGGATTCTTCAAGTTGCTCCGCGGCGGAGTTGTGTTTTTTCGTCTCGTACAGAGCTTCTACAGCGGCGGCTTGCATCTGCGCGGCGTCAGTTAGAGGCGCCTGTTCCGCGGGAAGCGTGGCGTCGCCTGCTGGCGGCAGCGTCGACGCATCTGGCTGCGGCATGGGCGTGAAGATCGTCTGCGGGACAGATCCTTCAGAGAGGACGACCTTGTGCGTGGGTTCGTGTGTGGCCTGTCCGGTGGATGCGTCCGGCTCCACGATCGCATGGTCTTGTGTAAGGGGTGAGACGTGCGATGGCGAGCGCTCACGCGCTGGTTCCGCTTCGTTCTGCGGAGCGGTTATCCCCTGAACAGTCGTTGCGCCGAACGGAGCGGCAGAGACTTGCTCCGGAGCGTCGGCCAGTTTTGGCGGCGACACATCCAGGCTTGCGCTCGTGTTCGGAAGGGAAGCCGTACTCTGCGGAACAGGCTGCGCCTGCGGTTGTGACTGGGTGAACCGTGAGGATGAAGGCGCAGTAACCCTGGCCGGTGCGGATGGGCTGGCCACACGTGCAGCCGGGATGGTGCGGGGGGCGCTGCCCTGGGCCGGACGCGGCAGCTGGCTCAGAAACTCCTCGACCGGCAACAGGCGTTGCAGGTGGACCAGCTTAATCAGGCCCAGTTCGAGGTGTAGCCGCTGTTCCTGCCGGAAGCCGAGGTCGTCGAAGGTCCGCAGCATCACCTGCAGAAAGCGCGTCAACTCCTCCTCAGTGAACAGCATGGCCGAACGCACGGCTCGGCGGCGTTCGTCGGGAGAAATCTGCAGCAGATCACTGCTGTTGTGCTCCTCCGTCAGAGACGCGATCTTCGCCATGATGCAGTTGCGCAGATACCTGACGAACTGCCGAGCGATTTGGGACGAGGAGTTGCCCGCATCCAGCAGACGTCCCGCCGTGGACATAACAGCCGCTGAGTCATTACCGGCAATGGACTCGAGCATGTCCTCGAAGACGGTGTTCGGGACTGTCCCCATCAGCTCGCGGATCTCACCAGCCGACAGTTCAGCTTTGCCGTCCACCAGGGGCGCGGATGCAATGGCCTGGTCCATGATGGACAGCGCATCGCGCATGGAGCCGTCGCCCGCTTCGGCCAACAGCGCAAGCGCGGCTTCGTCGGCCAGGACACCTTCGTGTGCAGCAATGCCGCGGAGCTCGATCAGGATGTCGTCCAGCTTCACCGCGTGGAAGCTGAAGTGCTGACAGCGCGACCGAATGGTCTGCGGAATGTTTTCCGGCTCCGTGGTCGCCATCATGAAGACGATGTGGTCTGGCGGCTCCTCCAGCGTCTTCAGCAGTGCGTTGAAGGCAGCATCGGTGATCTGGTGTGCTTCGTCGAGGATGTAGATCTTGAAACGGTCACGGGCCGGGCGGTAGCGGGCAGCGTCGCGCAATTCGCGGATCTCGTCAATGCCGCGGTTGGTAGCGGCGTCAATCTCAATCACGTCCACCGCATTGCCTGCGCGCACTTCCGTGCAGGACTCGCAGATGCCACAGGGCTCCGGCGTGGGCCGTTCCTTGGATCCGATGGTGCTTCGACAGTTCAGTGCCGATGCGAGGATGCGGGCAATCGTCGTTTTGCCGATGCCACGGTGCCCGCTAAAGATGTAGCCGTGTGCAATGCGGTTTTGTTCCAGCGCATTTTGCAGCGTGCGTGTGACGTGGTCCTGACCAGCGACGTCGGCAAAGCGTTGCGGCCGATATTTACGGGCAAGAACCTGATACGCCATGTGTTTAGTTTACCGCTGGTCCATAGGAATGCGCCGTGATGCACAGGCACGGCGATGTTCCCCATACGTCTTTAGTCTTTATGCGCCGTCTTGGCTTTCTTCCGTTTCCGCAGGGTCAGCGGCAGGCCCAGTTTCTTGCGGCGCTTGACTTCCTTTTCGCTGAACATGGTTCCGCGGCAGGCGTCTGTACCGCAGTAGCAGGGCTGGTCGTCATCATCGGAGTCGTAGAGGTGGTACTCGTAGCTCAGTTCCTCGCCCGCTGCGATGTTGCGCAACGCCAGCACAAAAATGCGCTCGTCATCCTCCTCCGTCTGGCAGTTCGGCTCGCAGGAATGATTAATAAACATCGCGGTCCCAAAGCCATCGATCACGATGTCCCGGTCGGACACGCCGAACAGGTAGGTCACCTCGCGATCGCGGTAGCGTTCATCGGCCTCCGGTTTCGGCATGCGGGGACCGTCGTACTCTGCAACGCGACTTCCCGCCCGGATAGGATCCAGCGTGTAGCAGCCGCAGCCGTGGACCGGCGAAGATCGTAGAAATAAGCGGGGCAACATGGTTGCGCGAGTA
>JBPBPZ010000194.1:0-6818 GCA_050954525.1 Janthinobacterium lividum | reverse complement strand
TGCAGCATCCACACGCCGACGACCAGTGTGTTTGCGTCCGACGGGATGCCCTGGTTCGGTTTGTTGCCGGTGTTCGGGTTCAGTTCGATGGCCGGCGTTCCGCTGCGAAGTGCGGTGACAATCTGCTGAGTGGTTGTGCCGGTAGTCGCTGGGTCAAAGCGGATCAGAAGGTGCGGCACGTGGTTCGCGATCTTCGGCGTGACCGTCTCCGTACGCACGGAAGGTATGCCCTTGACCATGCCCGCGATCAGGTCGGCGCGCTTCTGGTAGTCGCCCTGCATGGATTCTTCCGTGTGCGACAGCACCCAGTCCACGGCGGCCACCATGCCGACGATCTGTTCCTTGGCCACCTTCATACCGCGTCCCACGCCGTCGGTGGGGTTGTTGTTCTTTGCGGCGAGATCCGTCAGTTCCTTGCGGCCCAGCAGCAGGCCCGCGTTCTGCGGACCGCGAATGCCCTTGCCGCCTGAGAACGACACAAGGTCAAAGCCCATGCCGGTGTACTTCCACAGGTTGCTGATGGGCGGCATGTCGGCGGCAGCGTCGATGTGGCAAGGAATGCCATGCTCGTGCGCGACGCGCAGCCACTCCTCACGGCCAATCTGCGCGGTACCGGCGACGCCGTCCTCATCTTCTGCCGCGTTGAAGAAGTTGGTCATGACGCCATGACCCGCGTCACAGGCACGCTTGTAGTCGTCCATGGTGACCACTTCGGTCACGCGCGCTCCGCACAGGAACATGGCGTGGTCGTAGCCGTAACGATGCGCCTGCTGCACGATCACCTGGTTCTTCATCGCACCGGGATCGTCGGCGTTCACCTTCTGCGGCATGTCAAGCGGTCCCAGGCCAGGGTTGGCGCGGAGCATGCACGCGGCTGTGGCCAGGCTGATGGCTGCGGACGCGCCGGAGGTAACGACTGCGCCTTCACACCGAAGCCGCTTGGCGATGTACTCGCCCGCCTTCGTCTGCAGGTCATGCAGGCGAACCGGGTGCAGCGCGGCCCGTTGCACGGCAGCCACAACCTCAGGCGGCATGCAGGCTGCCGTCATGGTGGTGTAGGTACCCGCGGCGTTGATAATGGTGGGCACGCCGAGCTTTGCGTAGTAATCTTCGCCGACGCCTTCGGTCTGTACAGGAGCAGTCGAGGCGTTCAGGGGCGCATGGCCCAGCACCGCTCCGAGCGCTCCTGCCAGGCGCACAAAGCTGCGCCTTGAGAACAGCCCGTTGCGTGTTGCCGTTACACCTTCCACTTGCCTGCTCCTATGTTTCGCGGCTGACCTGCAGATGCTCTAAATGCGTCCGAACTGCTTCACGGCTTCCACGATGGAATGGAACTTCTCGATGTATGGGTACATGCTGTGTTCGCTGTTGTCGAGCGCCTGCGCCTTGACCAGGATCTCTGCGGCGCGCGCCTTGGGAACGACCACAACACCGTCCTGATCGGCCACAATGATGTCGTTGGCAGCGACTTCAGTACCAGCAACCTGCAAGGTTTGGTTCAACCCACCGAAGCGGTAGTGACCAACCGATGTCGATGGCACAGAGCCAGTGGAATACACGGGAAAGCCGATGCGCTTGAGCTGCGGTAAATCACGCACCCCGCCATCCACCACGGCACCTGCGAATCCGCGCGCGAACATGGCTGTGCCCATCAGGCCGCCCATGCCCGCGATATCTGCACCGTCTTCCACCTTCATCACGTAGACAGAACCGGGTCCGCCACTGTCGATGGCAGACAACATGCCGGCCAGCGCGTTGGGGTCGGTGTTCTCTTCTTTTTTGAGCAGAACGGTCAGCGCGGTTCCGGCAAACTTTGTCGGAAACACGGGCTGCATGGTGTGAGCCATGTAGTGCTTGGAGTGCAGCACCTGCTCTTCGGCATCGGACACCGAGGCGGCTTCCACGTGGCGGTACGCCTCCAGCATGGCAGCAGGATTGTGTTCATAGTCAGCCCGCGTCATGGGCGTGTCGGCGCGCAGTGCCAGCGCTCCGACGACAGCTAGGGTAAGCGCAACTGAGCCGAAGCCAAGACGTTTCCAACGACGCGTAGCAGCCAACAACAGATCTCCTTCAGCAGGGTGTACAGCAATCCTAACCCCACCAGGCGACAACACGCTACAGCCGCTGGAATGCGGCTGTAGCGTGCAGCGATTAGAAGTTGATCTTGCCTGCGAGTTGCAGAACGCGTGGATCGCCCAGGCTGCCTGCAACCGTACCTGTCACCTGGCCAAAGGTGGAACCGGTAAAGTTGAACGCTCCGTTGGTTCCAGCGGTCGGCAGGGTCAGGTTGCCGGGGTTCGACAGGTTGGCATGGTTGAAGACGTTAAAGGCTTCCGCGCGGAACTGCAGCTTCAGGCTCTCGAAAATCGAAAAGTCCTTGAACAGCGACAGGTTGGTGATGGCCGCGCCGGGACCCCGCTGGTCGTTACGATGCGAGTTGCCAAAGGTGTACTGGCCCGGCAGGGAGTACGCGGAAGCGTCGATGCAGCTTGTCTTCGCGATGTATTGCGCCTTGCCGCACGAGAAGATCGGAGCGTGCACGTAGTTGGGGCGCTGTGTTCCGATGCCGCCGACATTTGCCTGGTCATTGGTAATGCCGATGTTGAAAGGCTGGCCACCCTGGATGGTCACGATGGTGTTGGCATGCCATCCGCCTGCCAGCGTGTCCACGGCATGGCCGAAGCGCGTCAGGCTGGGCAGGGAGTACGTCACCGTACCGACGAAGCGGTTGCGAATGTCCCAGTTGGCATTGCCATAGTCAGCCTTCAGGTTGTACTGGATCATGGGCGTGCCGCCGCCGTTCGCGTCGTTCGACGTGTCCAGCGTGTGCGACCAGGTGTAACCCAGGTTCACATCAAGACCGTGGAAGGTACGCTGGCGGAACACCACCGTGAGGCCGTGATAGGTCGAGAAACCATCGTTCTGGATTTGACGGATCTGCCCGAACAACTGGTAAGGCCTGCGCGGATTGACTGCGCCAGGACCAGGCAGCGGCTGGTTGGGATAGAGCGAGTGATCCAGGTCAATGGCGCGCGAACCCAGGTACTGCAGTTCCAGTGCGCTGCCCGGCGCTAGTTCCACGCCTGTGTCCAGGTTCCACTGGTACAGGCGAGGCGTGGGCAGGTAGTGGTTATCAGTAAACGCGTTCTGGTAGGTACCCGGCGTACCGGCCGGAGCGGATGCCGAACCGCTGCCGCCGCCCGAAGGATTCGCGAAGCTCTGGGTTGCAATGCCGCTGGTGGCACCGCTAAAGGTTGTTGACGCTGCAAAAGGATAGTTGCTGGTCGACAGCGTAAACGCGTTCAGGTGGTTCGGGTTGTAGTAGATGCCACCACCCGCACGCACCACGATCTTGTCGGTCGCGCGGTAGGCCAGGCCAAGCCGAGGCGACAGAAGGTCATGGTTCGGATCATGAAACTTGAATCCCGGAACCGGCACATAGGTTGCACCCGTTGTGGCCGTGCTGGTCGGGATCAGTGCCGTGTAATTTGCGTTCAGGATACGTCCCACGCCGTTCAGGCTGTACGGAACCAGCGGCAGTTCATACCGGAAGCCGTACAGGACCGTCAGCTTCTGCGTAGCCTGCCAGTTGTCCTGGATGAAGAAGCCGTTGCGCCATTCGCCAATGGCACCCTTTACCTGCGCCAGGGGTGTCACCACAGTCTGCGAGTAGCCGGTAAGGAAGTCTGCCGCCGCGTTGCCGGAGTAGTTACCTGTAAAGGTAAACTGGCCGCGGTTCTGGTTGGTCGCTGAGCGGCCAATGGTCATGCGGCGAATATCTGCACCCAACATAATGGTGTGCTTGCCACGGGTGTAGCTGACCTGGTCATAGCCGTGCAGGGTGCGATCGTCCTGGTACCAGTTGGTGCCTTCTGCGCCCAGGCCCTGGTAGCCGCCGTTCAGCACAATGGTGGGGATGCCGGGGTTGTTGCTGGTGGTGTCGGCGGTAAAGCCGGGAATGCCCAGGGCAGTACCGGCATTGGTAAGACCGTTGGCCGCGAAATAGTTCAGCTGGTTCGACGTGAACTTGTTGTAGCCAAGGCGCAGGTCGTTGATGACGCGCGGCGTAATGATGTGCGTGTATCCAAAGACGCCGTTGCTGTCAGTGGTGGGCGAGTAGCTTTGCGACGTAGTCACAATGCTGCCGTTGATTGCGTTGCTCTTCTCGTAGGTGTAGCGCGCAAACAGCCGAACCTTTTCGCCGATGTTGTAATCGATGCGGTCCAGCGTGGCGTTCTTGTTGAACACGTTTGAAACCGGCCCATTGAAGTTGTTGCCAATGCCTGCCTGATTAGGGTGCGGGTAGTACGCCAGCAGCGCCGCTGCAATGGGCGAGATATTTGTGACCTGGTTATTCACGTAGTTCGCGCCGGTGGCTGGATTCTTCAACTGCACGCCTGCGCCCGCGTTACAGATGCCTGCGGTGTAGGTGGTGCACAATGCCGAAAAGTCGCCGGTGCGCATGGCATCGGTCAGCAACTGGCCTGTGGTGGTGGCCTGCGAGTTACGGCGCACACCCTCATACGAACCCATAAAGAACGCGCGATCTCGCCCATTGAAAAGGTGCGGGATGTAGATGGGTCCACCCACCTCCGCACCAAACTGGTTGAAACGCAACAGCGGGGTGCGGGCACCTGCGCTGGTGTTGAACTGCTTGGCGTTGAAAAAGTCGTTCTGCACGTAGTCGTACACGGTACCGTGCAGGGAGTTGGTACCGGACTTGGTATCCACGTTAATGTGGACGCCCATGTACGCTCCGTACTGCGCAGTGTAGTTACCGGTCTGCGTCTGCACGGCAGCCACAGCGTCGGGGTTCGGCGTGACTGGCGAACTCGAAATCAGCGAGTTCATGATGGTGATGCCGTCCAGTGTCAGCGAGTTCGTCACCTCGCGCGTGCCCGCACCGATAAAGTTGGCGCCTGGAGGCACACCGGTGTAGCTGGTCTTGGGACCAACGATGATGTTCGAAGCGGTGGCGGCCAGTTCCAGCACGCGGCGCGAGTTCATGGGCAGGTTTTCTACCTGCTTCTGGCTGATGGTCTCGCCGATCACAGCGTCATCCGTTGACAGCGCCGGTGTCGATGCGGAAACGGTCACGGCCTCACCGGACGAACCCACGGCCAATGCGACGTCAGTACGCACCGCAAGGTTCAACGTCACGACAACACCCGTTGAGGTGACCTTCTTGAAGCCAGGCGACTCCACCACGATGTCGTAATTGCCGGGGATGACGAAAGGGATCGAGTAGAAGCCCTCGCCATTGGTTTTGCCGGGGTACTCCACCTTGGTGTCGCGATTGATGCCGGTGACTTGTGCGCCCGCGAGTACGGCGCCGGAAGCGTCCGTCACTGTGCCTACAAGGGAAGTATTATTTGCCACCTGACCCGATGCCGCCAGGGTGGATAGGGTGACAGCCGTGGTAAACAGCGCCTTTTTGAACATGGATCTCCTAAGTACAACAGTGGGAATTACGCCCTCTGCTGTAAGGCAAACCTGCCCGCAAGCTATCGGAGCGCAACCTTTTCTTTCGTGTGCCTTGATTGAAACACAATATTGACGCAATTCGGCGCTCCTGGTTACACCCTATCGGGGCATGTGTGATCTATTTCGGAACGACAAAACCAGGAGCTGATCGCGGTTCACCGGCAAACCGTGTTTCATGCACGCAGTATGCTTGTGCAGTACCCTGCATCTGCACGTGTGAGGACGCGACCCTTGATTTCTCGCCGCCGCTTTGGCGCACTTCTTGCAACGCTCTCGGCAACCCGCATGCCCCTGTTCGCCTCGGGCATGGCACAGGTCGGCAGGCTGTATATCGGTACCGGCGGCAGCGGGCCCGGCAACGGGATTATGACAGCGGACTGGAACCGGCAGACAGGTGAGATTGGCCCGCTGACCCTTGCCGCTGAAGTCGCAAGCCCCACATTTCTGGCTACCTTTCGGCAGCCGAGTGGAGAGCATTTTCTTTATGCCATCAGTGAAGCCTCAGGACCCCAGGCAAAGGTGTCCGCCTTCACCACTGTTGCGGGCACTGGAAAACTGAAGCTTCTAAATAGTGTGAGCAGCGGTGGCGACGGTCCAGCGCACGTCTCCGTTTCACCTGACGGACGAACGGTTCTGGTGTCGAATTACGGCGGCGGCAGTGTGAGCTCGTTTCTTGTGCAGCCTGACGGATCTCTTTCGCTTGCGGTGTCGCATTTCCAGTTCAGCGGATCCGGTCCTAACCACCAGCGGCAGGACAAGCCCCACACCCATTCCGCAGTGACCTCGCCGGACGGACGCTTTGCCCTGGTGAATGATCTTGGCCTTGATCGCATCATGCTGTTCCATCTCGACGCTGCAACGGCCACGCTGACGCCGTGCGATCCACCTTTTTGGAGCGGCAAACCCGGGTCCGGCCCCAGACATCTCGCGTGGAACAAGAACGGCCGCTTCGTCTACAGTGCCAACGAACTGGCCTCAACGGTTGACACGCTGGCTTGGAGCGAAAGCCCCGCCGGCCTGCGAGCCACGCAAACCGTTTCATCGCTGCCGCCCGGTTTCCCGGCAGGCACTGCTTTTCTGGGAGAGATTGTCGCCTCGGCAGATGGGCGCAACGTCTATGCAGGTAACCGCGTTGCAGACGACACGATTGCGGTCTTTGACGTGAACCAGGAGGATGGCACGCTTATACAGAAGGCTTTTGCCGCGTCCGGCGGCAAGAACTGCCGGCACATTGCACTTGACCCTTCCGGTAAGTGGATGGTGATTTCGCACCAGACAAGCAATGATGTGACGGTACTTGCGCGGGATGAAACCACCGGCAAGTTGTCCGAACC
>JBPBPZ010000238.1:0-6842 GCA_050954525.1 Janthinobacterium lividum | reverse complement strand
TTCCTGACCGTTCTTCCAAAGTGGTTCGGCCTGGAGGGAAGTGTTGTTCCTATCGGCATCGGTCAGATTGCGAAAAGCGTCGGCCTCTACCTTGGCGTCCCTTTCGTCGCTGGCTTTCTCACTCGGTATGTGCTGATCCAGGCGAAGGGTGAGGAGTGGTATCGGACACGGTTCATCCCGCGCATCAGCCCTCTTACGCTCGTTGCCCTGTTGTTTACGATCCTGGTCATGTTCTCCCTCAAGCGTGACCTCATCGTGCGCCTTCCGCTCGACGTGGTGAAGATCGCCATCCCACTCGTCATCTACTTTCTCATCATGTTCCTGGTGAGCTTCTGGATGGGCAAGAAGCTGGGTGCCGACTACGCACAATCGGCGACCCTCTCTTTTACCGCCGCAGGCAACAACTTCGAACTCGCTATCGCCGTCGCGGTGGCCGTCTTCGGATTGAACTCGGGTGAGGCCTTTGTCGGAGTCGTCGGACCACTCATCGAGGTTCCGGCACTGATCGGCCTGGTCAACGTTGCCTTCTGGATGAGGCGCAGGTACTTCGGTGGGGAGAATGACGGATTTCAGGTACGCCCTGTGGAAGATGCTCTTTGACTCCAAAGCCTTCCGCTCAGAAACTCGCGCGAACACCATTGAAGACGCGCCTGTCCACGGAGTCGACGCATCGGTGGTCCGTCCTCGCCTCGTCGTAGTCTGCTGCGCTCCCGAGGTAAGCCTTAACGCGGCAGTGGCCATCCGATAAACGACATTGATCAAACGAGACGTTCACCCTGTCTCTCGGGCTTGCCCGCATGACAACTGAAAACCGCTCCCTTCTCTTCGGTGAGGGACGCGGCTCAACGCCTTAAGGTTGACTGAAGGTCCACTGTGTGAATTTGGATGAGCAACTATCTTTCCAGAGCAGTCGAGGCAGGTGCGGATGAGAGTACTGGTCGTTGAGGACGAGACCCGGCTGGCAGAGAACATTGCAGCGGGTTTGCGCGAAGGCCCCGGATACGCGGTCGACGTAGCAGCCGATGGTGAGGACGCGCTACACATGTGCTCCACTAATAAGTACGACCTGGTCGTCCTTGATTTAATGTTGCCCAAAATGACCGGTGAAGACGTTGTGCGCACGCTGCGTCGCCTTCAGAACACCACGCCGGTTCTTATGCTGACGGCGGTGCAATCGACAGAGCGGACGATTGGGCTGCTTGACAGCGGCGCAGACGATTACATGACCAAGCCGTTTGACCTAGGAGAACTGATTGCGCGATCACGCGCTTTGATTCGGAGGCGCAATGGAGCCAGCCATTCGCGGCTTGAATTTGGGCACCTGCAGATGCACACGGGTGAGCAGTCTGTGCACTATGCCGGTATATCCATCCCGCTTTCTCCTACGGAGTACCGGATTCTCGAGCTCCTCATGTACCGCCCTCGCATCCTTGTCACGAAGCGAGAAATGCTGGAGTCTATTTACGACTTCACCTGGGAGCATCATTCGAACGTCATTGAGGCGCACGTTTCGAACCTGCGCAAAAAGCTGAAGCAGGCTGCAGACAAAGACCTGCTCGAAACAGCGCGTGGCCGAGGGTACCGGCTGGCGCAAGCAGAGCTCAATTGAAGACGTACTCCATCACAAAACGCATCTTCCTTATCATTCTGGCTGCCGAGCTTGCTGCTGCGGTCGTCTTCTCTCTGTTGGCCTTCATGCACGAGGCACAAGCCCAGCGACATGCGATCGATATTGCGATTCAGGGCAGGGCCGATTCGCTGGTAGGAGCGGTGCAGGATTCTGAGGACAAGGCAGATAGCGTCTTTGTGGATCCACAGGAAGTACACCCGCCTGCCGGGGACCGGTGGAGCGTGTTCAATGCAGATCGCACTCCGATCGGGCAGGTAAACAATGTGGGCGCAGCGCTACTCGCATTGCATGCAGAAGATGGTTACTACGATGAAAAGATCGCCGGTACAGCGTTCCGGGTGCTTCAGTATCATGCTCTGCGGATTATTGATCGTGAAGAAACCAATGGCGTAGGCATAAGACGCCCCGTCATCCTTGTCTATGCAACGCCCGATACCAACCTACTGCGCAACTCACTGAAAGGTGCCAGCTTCTATATTCTTGCCGCGCTCATCATCAGTTCGCTTACAGCTGCGGGCGTCGCGTTCTTTCTGCGGGCCTCGCTACGGCCTGTTTCCGAACTGACGCATGCAGCCGAACAACTCTCCATTTCCAGCCTGCATTTCGATGCACCAAGTTCCGCGAAAAGTATTGCTGAGCTTCAGCCGCTTGCGCTGGCGCTGACCACCGTCGTGGAAGGGCTTCGTGCTGCATTCAAGCGCGAGAAACGCTTCGCTGGGGATGCTGCGCATGAATTGAAAACGGCGGTAGCCGTGCTGCGATCCACCATCCAGGTGCTGATGTTGCGGAACCGATCGCCGGAACAGTACCAGGCGGGTCTGCAGCGTGCGCTGGAAGACACGGAACGACTCGAGGGCATCGTGCTTCAAATCCTTGACCTTGCCCGAGCTGAGGAAGCTCCCAGCCCAACAGCAGGAACCACCGTGCTGGCGGTCTCACTCGAAAAGGCAGTGCAGGAACTCGGCTCACTCGCCACTCGGGCCAATGTAGCTCTCGTCTCCCGCATTGATGCATCTGCGGTCGTGTCCATACCGCAGGATCAAGCCGAGGTGCTCGTGCGAAATCTTCTCTCCAACGCCATCCAGCACAGCCATCCAGAATCAGAGGTGCACGTGTCAGTCGAAACCGTGAAGGACACGGTATTGCTCACGATCAAGGATGAGGGTGAAGGCATTTCAGCTGAGGCGTTACCCCACATCTTCGAGCGCTTCTACCGGGCAGATGCGTCTCGTTCGAGGCAGACGGGTGGGACAGGCCTGGGGCTTGCGATTTGCAAGTCGATCGTGGACCAGGCAGGCGGAGTGATCGAAGTTACCAGTGAAGTTGGGCAGGGTACGGTGGTGACGGTGACCTTCATCGCCGCTTAAGGTGTCTTCGGCAGAATGGACGGACACGGAGGAACTTCCATGCTCGGTCGCATCTCTTCAGGCATTGCAGCGGCAACGGTTTGCATCGCCAGTTCCTGTGCTTTTGCGCAACAGGCATACAGCATTGTCGATCGCTGGAAGGTAGGCGGCACAGGTGGTTGGGATTACCTGCTGGCCGATCCGCCGCAGCATCGTCTCTATGTGACACACGGGACACGCGTCGAGGTGCTCGACACCGTGACCGGACACATCATCGGGTCCATCAGTGGCCTGAAGGGCACGCACGGCATCGCGCTCGACAGTGATGGGAAGACCGGATACATCAGCGATGGCGGTGCAAATGCCGTCGTCGTGTTTGATCGCGGAACGCTTGCGACCCTGGCGAGCATCCCGACCGGTGGCAATCCGGATGGCGTTATCTTCGAGCCGACAACGAAAACGGTTTGGGCTTTCAACGGTCATACAAAGAATGTGACGGTGATCGACACGGCCTCGCGCAGCGTCATTGCGACGATTGGATTGCCAGGAAAGCCTGAGTTTCCGCAGGTCGACGGCGAGGGGAATGTCTTCGTCAACATCGAAGACAGGAACAGCATCGTGCACCTGAGTGCAGCAGATAAAAAGATGGTCGCGACTTGGCCACTGAAAGGCTGCGAATCACCGTCAGGCATGGCCTTTGACAATGCCGGTGTGCGGCTCTTCTCTGTGTGTGACGGTGGCAAGATGGCCGTGACGGACGCAACGACTGGCAAGCAATTAGCGTTGCCGGCAATCGGTGATGGACCAGACGCGGCTGGATATGACGCGAAAGATGGCCTTGCTTTCAGCAGCAATGGAGATGGCACGCTTTCTGTGGTGAATACGCGCAATGGATACAAGACGATTCAAACAGTGGCGACGGTAAAAGGCGCGCGCACCATGGCTTACGACGCTGCGGCTGATCGCATTTACCTGTCTTCGGCGGCGTATGGACCGACTCCGCCTGCGACCGCAGCTGTTCCGCATCCGCGGGCTGCTGTGTTGCCGGATACCTTTACCATCCTGGTAGTCGGCCGCAAGTAGTAGGTGTGACGAAGAGCAAGGCCCGCCGAATCGGCGGGCCTTGCTGTGCCACTTGGCTAGAGTGTGGCTGGTTCGTGGTCACGCGTCAGCAGGAAGTAGATTACGGGCGTCACCACCAGGCTAAGCAGCATGGAGATGGCCAGGCCGCCGATCACGGCGATGGCAAGTGGCTGCAGCATCTGTGAGCCGGCACCCAGTGCAAGCGCAAGGGGCAGCATGCCCGTGACCGCCGCAAGCGCTGTCATCAGGATGGGACGTAAGCGGCGCTCTGCCGCCATCATCATGGCTTCACGCGCACTGTGCCCATCGCGACGAAAGCGCTCGTCGGCATCCAGCAGCAGGATGCCGTTTTTTGCCACAATGCCAATCACCATGATCAGCCCCATGAACGATGCCACATTGAACGTCATGCCGGTCGCCAGCAGGGCTGCAAGAACCCCGCTGATCGACAAAACAGACGACGACAGGATCGCGACAGGTGCCGCGAAGTTACGAAACTCTGTAAGCAGAACACCGAAGACCAGCACCAATGCAAGGATCAAGACGCGCAGCAAATCGCCGAATGATTTTTGCTGTTCCTGGTAGGTTCCGCCGTACTCTACGCGAACACTTCTGGGCAGGTGCATCGCCTGCAATCGTGCCTGGACCTGCTTGACTGCCGTGCCCAGATCGGTGCCCTCAAGCTGCGCCGTGACGGTCACCACCCGTTGAAGGTTCTCCCTGCGAATCTCATTCTGCGGCGGCAACTGGACCACGTGGGCCATGGAACCGAGTGAGGCTGTGTGGCCCGAGCTTGAGTTGAAAACAGTATTCTCAATCGTCTCGAGTGACTGCCGAGTTTCATCGCCAAGGCGCACGCGTACCGTGTAAGGTCGGCCATTGCTCACCAGGGGATCGTTGACGGTGACACCGTCAAGAATCGAGGTGGCATCCTCCGCAATCTCTGTCGGCGTAAAGCCGAGCCGAGCGGCAAGCTGCGGATCGATCTGGAAGCTGCTGGCAGGGCCGCTGATCGTGTTGTCGATGCCGTTCTCGATGCTGACGACACCTTTGATCGCGGCAATCTCTGTAGCAACGCGCGGCGCTACCTCGTTCAATAACGCGAAGTCCTCACTGAACAGCTTGATTTGGATGGGTTCGGGCGCATTGGAAAGGTCATTGATGTTGTCCTGCAAGACCTGGATGTATTCGGTATCCAACTGGGGCTCTGCCTGTTTTACCTTGGTGCGAACGTCTGCGATTACATCGTCGATGGCGCGGCTGCGCTTGCTCTTCAGCTTCACGGTCATGTCGCCTGTGTTTGCCTCAGTCACGGCTGCAAGCCCCATTTGCAAACCGGTTCGGCGGCTTACCGTCTCCACTTCGGGTGTGTCATGCAGAATCTGCTCGACACGTGTCAGCACTGCATTTGTGGATTGCAGGGAACTGCCCGCGGGCATGATGTAGTCCAGGATGAAGCCACCCTCGTCCATGCCCGGCAGCAGGTCTGAACCGAGGGAGCGGTACGCAAAGAAGGACAGCACGACGAGCCCCAGACACGTGATGCCAAGATAGATGGGCCGTCGCAATGACCACTGCAGCGCGCGCCCATGCCAACGCACCACGCGGCCCAGTAGTGGGCCCGAGGGGCTATGCTGCGCTGCAAAATCGGGCCTCCCTGAGATTGCTGGCACTGAATCTGCGCCTTCTTGGCCAGACTTCAGCAAAAGAAGAGAAAGCGCCGGTGTAAAGGTGACGGCCAGCAAAAGGGACGTCAGCAGAGAGATCGTCATGGTCACCGCCAGCGCGCGGAAGAAGCTGCCAGTCACCCCGGTAACCGCAACCAGCGGCAGAAAGACGACCACTGGCGTAATGGTGGAACCCACCAGCGGATGCGCTATTTCATGCAAGGCGCTGCGCACCGCTTCAATGCGGTCTTGTCCCGCCTCCCGGTGCAGGACAATATTTTCGACTACAACGATCGCATCATCGATCACGAGTCCGATAGCAGCGGCCAGTCCGCCCAGCGTCATCAGGTTAAAACTTTGCTCAAAGGCCCACAGGATAAGGACGGTACCGGCGACCGTGACCGGGATGACGAGACCCGCGATCAGCGACGCCCGCCAGTCACGCAGGAACAGGTACAGGATCACGCAGGCGAGCACCAGACCGATTAGGATGGCGTCGCGAACACTGCGCACGCTTTCCCGCACAATGCCTGACTGGTCGTAGTAGGGCACCAGGGAAACGCCACGTGGCAGCTTGACGCGAAGCTGCGCAACCGCAGCGTCCACCGCATCGGCGACGGCCACCGTGTTGCTGCTTGGCTGTCGCGTCATGTTGATCAGCACTGCAGGCTTTCCATCCGAGCGAACCGCTGTGTACACGGGCATGGTCGCCGGAATCACGTTGGCGATGTCACCAATGCGCACCGGCGCGCCAGCCGCTGTTGTCTTTACTGTCAACGCTCTCAGTCCGTCGATGTCATGCGCCTGCGCACCGACCAGGCCGAGCACCAGTTGGTGATCCTGCTCGTAGAGTCCTGGCGAATCGATGATGTTTGAAGTCTGTACGGTGTTGATCACATCGAGGATGGTGACGCCTGCCGCCTGCAGTTTCGCCATGTTCGGCACAATGTGGAACTCCGGCACCTGGCCGCCCTGCACAGTCACGGTGCTGACACCCAGCACGCGGTTCAACGGCGGTTTTAGCGTGTAGGTCGCCAGCTCCCACAGTTGCGGCTGCGACATGCTGTCAGAAGTCAGGCTGTAGCCAAGGATGGGAAAAGTAGCGAAGGTCAGGCG
>JBPBPZ010000285.1:0-6852 GCA_050954525.1 Janthinobacterium lividum | reverse complement strand
TACCGTCATGGCGCTGGGTACCGATCCTCGCTTCGACCTGACGCATGCCTATTGGCTGGTCGCCGGGATTGGCGGCATTGACCCGAAGATGGGCTCGCTCGGCTCAGCGGTGTGGTCTGACTGGATTGTGGACGGCGACATTGCGCATGAAATCGATCCGCGCGAAGCACCCAAGGATTGGCCGACCGGCTACGTTCCCCTGCGTAAAAGTGTGCCGTATGAACAGCCCCGGACCGATGAGAACGGTATCGCATACCAACTGAACACCGGGCTGGTGGACTGGGCCTATGCACTTACGCGGAACACGCGTCTACCGGACACACCGGAGATCCGGGAACGTCGGGCTGCCTTCCCGGGTGACGCAGCAAAGCGCCCACCGTTCATTCTGCGAGGCGACAACCTGAGCGCAGGCACTTTCTGGCATGGCAAGTTGCTGAATGCCTGGGCGCGCGATTGGGTGAAGTACCAGACTGGCGGAAAAGGCACTTACGCAATCTGCGGCATGGAAGATACGGGAACGCTGCAGTCGCTGACGTGGCTGGGCCGGGCGGGCCTGGTCGACAGCACCCGCGTTCTGGTGCTGCGCACCGCCAGCAACTACGACCAGCAGCGCGAAGGCATTTCCGCTGCGGAGAGCCTGGCGGAGACCAAGATCACGAAGTACAGCGCGTTCCTGCCCTCACTGGATTCGGCTTACCGAGTAGGCGATATTGCTGTTCGAGCCCTGCTGTCAAACTGGACCGTCTACCGTGACGCGCTGCCAGGCGCAGCAACGGAGAGCAAACCAGCGGTGCAGAACACGCCGCACACCCCATAGCACGGCCTTACCAGAACAACTCACAGGTAGACCTGGGCTCATGCTTGACGAGCTTCCGGGTCTACCGTGCAGCTTTCTTTGCCGCTGCCTTTGCGGACTTGGCAGGAGCTTTTGCGCTCGCGGATTTCGTGGTCACGGTCTTTTGGGCTGCGGTTTCCTTCGCGGCAGTTCCCTTGGCAGCAATCCCCTTCACCACAGTTTTGCGGGCGGCAGCTTTCGCCGGTGCCGCGCTCGGGACCTCTGCTACAGACTTCTTTGGCTGCGCTTTCGCCTTTGCCGCCGTGTGACGGGTAAACAACGCTTCCAACTGCTGCAGCAGAACGCGGGTGTGCATGGGCTTCACCAGCATTTTGTCCGCGCCCAGTGAACCAAGTGCTTCCTCATCGACAGGAAATGCGGTCAGCAGCGCCACTGCGGGAACGTAGGATGCTTCCTTGGCGGCTGCAATCACCTCGCGACCGGCATGCTCGTCTTCCATCCGCATGTCGGTAATCACCATCTCGTACTCACGATGCTTGATGCGCGACTTCCCCTCGCGCGCCGAAGTCGCTGTATCGACATCAAAGCCGCTGATCTCGAGCACAGCCTTTAGTGTCAGCAGAACGGCAACTTCATCATCCACCAGCAAAATGCGACGCTTCATCAAACCCCTGTATTCCCCGGCACTTGTCATACTGCGCTTTTCCGTGCGGCACGCTTACTTGGATAAAGCATGTACCTGCGCAAACATGCCCAAACAGAAAGGTACTGCCCAGCGCGTCCGAGAGCAAGCCAGCTCGTAAAAGGCAGGCTGTTGCCGGAATGAAAGCACGTCGTTGTATACTGCAACATGCATCACCGCAGAACGGGCTCGTGACCACACCGTGGACCTGCCCGTCAGCAGCGAGTGTTGCGGAGGCGACCTATTCCACCGTTTACCGACAAGCGTGCCGTCAAGTCATTCATCCGCACCAATGAGAAAATTCGGGCGCGCGAAATTCGCGTGATTGACGAGCATGGGGAACAGCTTGGCATTATGGTCCCGTTCGATGCGCTGAAAATCGCCCGTGAGCGTGCGCTGGATCTGGTTGAGATCTCGCCGAATGCGGTGCCCCCTGTCTGCCGCATCCAGGACTATGGCAAGTACCTGTACGAAAAGGACAAGAGCGAACGCGCTGCCCGCAAGAAGCAGAAAGTGATCGTCATCAAGGAAGTTAAGTTCTCCGTAACCGTGGATGAACATGACTATCAGACCAAGAAGAACCAGGCTGTGCGCTTTCTTGGCGAGGGCGACAAGGTTAAGGCTTCCTTGCGTTTCCGTGGTCGCCAGATGGCCCATCGCGACCTTGGCTACAAGATCGTCAATCGCCTCATCATGGACATCGGCCCTGCCGGCATCGTCGAATTCATGCCGCGCATGGAAGGTACCACGCTGCACGCCATCATCGCGCCTACCAAGAAGATCGAGCCTGCACCTGTGAAGAAATCGGCCTCCGACGAAGCGCCAGAACCCGTGGCTGAAGTATAGCCACATAAGGTTAGAGACGGAGTTTGCTTTAGAAGCAGACTCCGTTTTCTGCTCTAGGCCAGTTTTCCGCCGCGCGCCACAATGCTGAGTCGCTCCGTTGCCAGGGTTCGGCGCGCCTGCATACGGGCGTGCGTCGCCCAGGGACCCACCGGGTCCAGCCGCACATAGTGCATCCAGTGGCGCAGTGCACGGCGACGTTCCCCCGTTCGCTCATACGCCAGGGCCAGGTTGTAATGGGCATCGGCATACTGCGGCACCAACTGCACGGCACGCTGGTAGGCAGCAATGGCCTCTGGCAGACGGCGTAACTCATCCAGCACGTTTCCCAGATCGAAGAATGCCAGTGCGTAGTCAGGGTCGATCTCTGCTGCTTTGCGGTAGCATTCTTCTGCTTGGTCGAACCTTCGACTGTTATAGAAGATGGTGCCTAGGTTGATTGAGGCGGCCGCGTGCTGCGGGCACATGCGCAGCACCTCCTGGTAAAGCTGCTGCGCCCGGTCGAGCGTCTCCGGCTTTTCTTCCAGATGAACTGCCGACTGGAACAGTTCCTGCGCACGCGCTTGTTCATTCGCGAGTTGGTCCGCAGGCGCGTTACCCACCACCAGGGACAGTTCTCTGCTCGGCTCCACGTCAAAGTCAAACCCAAACTGCTGGGTCAAAGGGTCGAGCAGCGATCCGCCATGGCGAAAAACAAGCCGTGCACCCTGTGAAATGGGTCTGCTTTCACCCAGTGGATCCAAAACGCCGGCCACGCGCTGCATGGCTTCTACTGAACTCCGAATCGAACGCACGGAAAGCTTGCGCTGACGCAGATCGCGCATGCTTCGCATACTGGCAAGATCGCGCATGCTGAACGCATCCGTGGCAGCGATCAATCCCGCGCGCTGCCAGGCGGCAAGCTGCCTTTCAGGAATGCGCAGGATACGGGCGGCTGCCTGTCGTGTGAATTGGGAAACAGGCGCTGTCATCACGGGCATCGTCTGCACTCCTGGCGCACCCGACACGGCTTGAACAGCCACTCATCAGGGCGCATGAGCAGAGTATGCGACCGGCAAAGCCGCGTGACAAGATGCTTCCGTCAGGCTTTAGCAGAATGTCGTGGAAAACAGAGGACGTATTCCGACCTTTTGAGATGATCGGTCATGTATGCGAGGATTTGTGCCGATCTTCTTTTGCCGTTCCATCCCATGGAAAGCAGCCCAGCTGCGCAAGGCAGGAGATCTAGAGTTGCCAAAGAAAGGCGACCAACGGCTGCGGCGTTGCCGAAGCTGCTCTAAAGCTCTTTCCCTGGGGTCAGCCATCGACTGTGAACTACCTGGGTTTAATAGCGATCAAAGTCACTGAGGGGGAGAGTGACCATGCAGCTTCGAGACACACGAACGGCAAGGCTTGCTCGCCGTGAGAATCTACTCCTGCTGCAACCAACGGAAGAAAATAGGCGCGGAATACATCCGACTCCACGGGGTCACACGCAGCAGCAGCCAGGATTGCTGCCGAAGGTGCTATGGAGCCGACGAACGGACTTGAACCGTTGACCTGCTGATTACGAATCAGCTGCTCTACCAACTGAGCTACGTCGGCCTCTCCGTCTATTCTAACCGGCAACCGGGTACAAGCAAAGTGTACCCACCACATCGGCAGAAGACAGGTGACAAGTATAGAAACGAAAAGGCCACCCGATATCAGGTGGCCTTTTCTCAGGGAGAATAGTCCGGACGGAGGCAAAGCCATCTGAACTTTCTGGCGAAAGTCTATGATCCGTCTCCGGGCAGTGTCAAGCACATTCGCAACTGCTTCATTTCAGGTCGCTTAGTAGAATATGCCGTTCGACTTCCACCGACTTGCGCAGACCGTCGAGCTTAGCGGATTCCGTGCTCCGGCTTGCCGCGCAGGTTTAGGCTAATGACCTCCATGTCATCAATCGAGGAGATCGGTTTGCCGCGGGCCCTGCGGAATGCTGCGCGTCCGCCTCCAAACACGATGCCCAACACCAGCGCCGCACCCGCCATGACGAAGACAAAGATCATAATCTGCACCATGACGCTGGCCGCATTGCTGACCTTGAACTGCTCCATGTAGCCTTCGGGCTTGTTCCACGTCACGTCTGCCTGGTACTTCACCCCGCCCACCAGCTTTGCAGCTTCTCTAGCCGAGAAGCCGCTGCTGGCCAACGCGACAATGGGGCCGGACCGTGCAGCCTGCGGCGTACCTGCAAGCATGGCTGGGGGCAGCGATCCATCTTTTAGCGCTGCCTGAATCGCCCGCAGACGGTCGCCCGAGATGGTCGGCGTGGGATAGAAGACCGTCGTCAGCAGGCCGCGCCCGCCGCGACCGCTGTACCGCGCGGTAAGGATCTCGGGTGACTTGTTAAAGTCGATGACGGACGCAGGCAGCTGTCCACCACCCGCCGCATAGGTCAAAGGTCCCACGGCGTACCGAAGGCTTTCCTTGATAAGGCCTTCCTGCGGTAGACGTGTGGGCAGCAAAGGGTGCGCGCCCTTCGAACCAGACGGTTTGGGCAACATGCCCACCAGATCGCCAAACGAGCTTGCAGACACAGCTTTCAGCCCGGATGGGGCAATCGAAACCAAGGTGTCGCCCTGCCAGAACAGCAACTTGCCTGCCGATACGGAGCAGTCCACACCCAGACTGTTGCCGCCCGCACAGGCGTGCATCTCCGGCGTACGCAAAAGGGTAAACGCGCTGTAGGCGCCTGTCGCGTCCGCGAACTCTATGGCCGAAACCGTTGCTGCATTTCCCTCAGCCGCGTACTTCTTCACATCCCGGCGGGTGACAATCAGTTCCTTCAGAACGTCGTCAGCAATGGCAATCGAGTTATCGCCTGGGCCGCTGATCTGCCACTCGCCAAAGTGGTCCGGCAGCAGCGGCGCAGGCGGGATAGACACGGTAGAGGAAGGCTTCGCACCAACGGGAGCCTGGGCATAAGAAGACGGCACCGCAAACGCGGCGGCCAACATCAAGCCTGTAAAAAAACGAACCATATGTGGAGTGAGACTATCACCGGCGTGTCATGGATAGCAGACAGCAGCCCCACTACCGCGCCATCCCGCGGCTGTTACTCGCCGCCCGGGTCAGCCTTTGTTGCACTTGCCACACGGACCCCGGACAGGCCGCTGGTATACGTCGCAACACCCTTGAAAATGGATTGCGCCACACGTTCGCGATACTCCGGCGTGCGCAACTGTGCGGCATCTTTGCCGTTGGTCACGAAGCTGATTTCCGTCAGGATGGACGGCATGTTCGCGCCAATCAACACCACGAAGGGAGCCTTCTTGACTCCGCGGTTCTTCAAGCCCTCATTGCCCTTGTGCAAACCGTCGTACAGTGACTGCTCCACATCCGAGGCGAACTCCCGCGACTCGTCGATCTTGTCCTTGAGTGTGATCTTTTTCACCAGGTCGGCGAGTTGGTGGATGCTCTGGTCGCTGACGGCGTTTTCGCGCGCCGCCACGTCCAGCGCGTCTGTCTGCGAGGTGAAGTTCAGGTAGTAGGTCTCCACTCCACGTGCCGTCTCATCCTGCGAGCTGTTCGCGTGCACGCTGATGAACAGGTCTGCCTCAGCCTTGTTGGCAATGGCGGTGCGCGTCTCCAAGGGGATAAAGGTGTCGTCAGACCGCGTGTAGATGACTTCTGCACCCAGCCGGTCGTGCAGCAGCTTGCCCAGGCGCAGAGCGACGTCGAGCACGACATCCTTTTCCATGATGCCGCCCGCTCCAAGGGTGCCGCTATCGTGCCCACCGTGCCCGGCATCTATGACGATACGGCCGATCTTCAGGCCAAGCGCCCGCACCAGTGAGCGTTCTCCGGCAGAGGTAGGCGCGGCAGCATGACTTGGCGTCGCGTCCACGGGCGTAGAGCTACGTTTTGGAGCCTTGCCGCGCGTCGCCGTGAGCTGTGGCGTTGCAACCGCAATGGGCTGGCTGGTGGGCAGTACCGTGGCGCGCTGGTTGTCAGGTGCTGCGCTAAGCGACGCCATCTCGCCGCCGGTGGTGGTGCGCGTGGCCACAGTGCTGGGCACGGACGCAACCGTGCTGGAGGGCGGCACGTTGCTGGAAGACGCGGTCTGCCCTCTGCCAGCTGGAGGCGTGCCACTCGACACAGACGTCCCACGATGCGCCGCTTCCGCAACACTGCTCTGCACCGCGGAAGGCGGTCGCAGCAGATCGCCAGCGCTCAGCCGCCCGGACGCTTCGCCTGACGCTGCTGCAGCCGAAGACTTGCTGCCGCCATGAATATCGATGATCAGGCGATACGGATTCGGCAGCAGAAAGGCCGAATATTCCGTCACGTCGTTCACGTCCAGCACGACGCGCGTCATGTCGTTGGAGTACTGCGCCGCGCGGATGCGCTTCAGAAATCCGTCGTCCGTCACGGTAAAGCTCTTGCCTGCAAGTTCCTGCGCCAGCCTGGTGCCGTGCAGGTCAAAGTAAATGCGGTCCGGCGACGGCACACGCGCCGCTTCGTACTGCACCTCGTCGCCAAGGTCGATGGCCACGCGCGTATACGT
>JBPBPZ010000076.1:0-6985 GCA_050954525.1 Janthinobacterium lividum | reverse complement strand
ATTGGTTTGAACAAGCACCTGGAAATCCTGCGAGAGCGGCATCCCGTTTTGTCACCCTGCGTCGACACGATTGAGCAGGCGTTCACAGTGATGCTCAGCTCTCTTCAAGGGGAAGGCACCCTGTTTCTTGCGGGCAATGGCGGCAGCGCGGCGGATGCAGACCACTGGTCAGGCGAGTTGCTGAAAGGCTTCTGCAAATTGCGACCCTTGCCTGAGGAAGCGCGCAGCCGCCTGCGGCCCGAGCTTGCGGACAAGCTGCAAGGGGGCATCCGCGCGATTCCTCTTACGGGTTTCCCTGCCTTCACTACGGCCTTCTCGAACGATGTGGATCCCGGCCTGGTGTGGGCCCAACTGGTACACACGCTGGGTCGTAAACATGACGTATTCATAGGCCTCAGCACCTCCGGCAATGCAAAGAACGTGTGCTTTGCCGCAGAGGCAGCCCGTGCTCGAAACCTGACAGTAATCGGCCTTACTGGTCAACACGGCGGCACCCTGAAGGGCCTCTGCGATCTGTGCATTTGCGTGCCCGCCACTGAGACCTTCCACGTGCAGGAGCTGCACCTGCCGGTCTACCATTGCCTCTCGCTCATGCTCGAAGATGAGTTCTTCGACGCCTGATAGCCGTGGCTCAACCTTGATGAGAGCGCCATGCGAACAGTTCTGACCGCTGCACACCTCCTGACCGACGACGGCCTTGTGGAGCGTCCGCTGATCGTTGTTGAGGATGGCTACATCAAGTCCATCGGTTCGCACGATGCTGCCGAAATCACCGCAGTGACCCATGACTTCGGGGATGTAATCCTCACGCCGGGACTCCTCGACATCCACATGCACGGGTGCGCAGGCAGGGATGTCATGGAGGCAACGCCCGATGCACTCCGCGTTGTGTCGTCATACCTTGCGCAACATGGAGTCACGGAGTACCTGGCCACCACCGTGACCGCGCCGCTGGATGCGACGTTGCGGTCACTCGACGGTCTGGGCAGCTTCATCGTCAAGGGCGATCATGCCAGTACCGCGCAGCCGATCGGTATCCACATCGAAGGTCCGTTTGTGTCCCATACCAAACGGGGCATGCATCCGGCAGAGCACATTCTCGAGCCGTCCCCGGCGCTGCTGGACCGGCTGTGGGAAGCCTCACACGGCCAGATTCGATTGATGACCATAGCGCCAGAAGTCCCCGGCGCGGTCGAAACCATAGGGAGGGCGACAGAGCTCGGCATCCGGTCTTCTATCGGCCATTCCGATGCCAACAAATCCGAAGCCCTGCAGGCGATCGCCGCGGGCGCCACCACGGCCACTCACACCTTCAACGCCATGCGGCCCTATGGCCATCGCGATCCGGGCATCCTTGGCGTGGTTCTGGACGATGACAATCTTTACAGCGACCTGATCTGCGATGGTGTGCACGTTGCACCGGAGGCTGTAAGGCTGTGGTTCAAAGCAAAGGGATCGTCGAAGGCGATCCTGATCACGGACTCGCTGGAAGCTACCGGCATGCCCAACGGCGTTTACACGCTGGGGGTGACGCGCGTCCACGTGGAAGACGGCATCTGCACAACAGACGAAGGCGTTCTTGCCGGCTCCATCATCACGTTGCAGCAGGCCGTGGAACGCTTCCGCGGCATGACCGGTGCCAGCATCGCAACGGTGGTACACCTGGCATCGCGAAATCCGTCCCGGATGCTTGGCCGCGGAACGCAGCTGGCACCTGGACGGCCAGCAAACTTCAATGCCTTCACACGGCACGGAGCCCTGGTGGCTACAAGCATCCGCGGTAAATACCTGCCTGTGACCTAATCGATCTCGATGATGATGCAGGTGGCGTTGTCGTGGCCACCGGCTTCGTTGGCGGCTGCCGTGAGATGATGGCAGGCCTGCTCCGGTGATCCAGCGGCTAGCAGCAGCGAGAGCATCTCCGAGTTCGACAGCGCCTTGCAGATGCCGTCGGTCGCCAGCAGGAAGCAGTCACCCAGTTGCACCTGCACCACGGTGACGCTGGGCACCACCATGTCAGCCGCGCCAATGGCTTGGGTCAACACGCTGTCCCACTGCGACATCTGCTCGGCAGAGATGTTGCGACGACCCTCGCGCAGCATCTGGCTCAACTGCGAATCGTCGTCGGTAAGCCGGTGCAGCGAGTCGCTGCGCAGCAGGTAGGCGCGGCTGTCGCCGACGTGCGCAATCCACATGCGCGCACCGTCAAAATGTGCGGCCACAATGGTGGTTGCCATGCCGGAGTACAGCGGATCGCGGGTGCTGGCCTGGTAGACCGAACGATTCGCCGCCTGAATGACACGCTGCAACTCCGTACCCGCCTGCATGCCTTCGTTGCCGTAGGGGAACCGGCTCAGGACGCAATCTACTGCCGACCGGCTGGCAACTTCGCCTGCGGTTCGTCCACCCACACCGTCGCACACGACAAAGAGGCCCCGGTCCAGGTCGAAGCCGAAACTGTCCTCATTGGTGCGGCGCTGCCGTCCTACATCGCTCAGCGCCGCTGCGCGTATCCGGATATCCATGCCGTCCCGCCCGCGAAACCGCTAAGCCTTCTTGCCTTTGTCGTAGCCGAAGCGCATTTCCACCGTACCTGCCAGCTGAATGCGCGTGCCCTTGCGTAGCAGCGCAGCGTTACCCGGTTTCAGGCGTTCGCCATCGACCCGGGTGCCGTTGGAACTGTTCAGGTCCTGCAGGTACAGCTGGCCATTGCGTTTGACCACTTCACAGTGAAAGCGCGAGATGGCATGCTCCACGTCGCGCACCACAATGTCGTTCTTCTGCCCACCGTCCTGCGGCACGGCACCGATGCGCGTCTGGTCTTTTTCAAGCCGGTAGGTGCGCCCCGAATCAAGGCCGCTGGTCACTTCCAACATCGGAAATCGTGCTGTCTTTCGACGGCGGAACCACAGGGTGAGCGCTGCCACGGCGGCGATGAGACCTGTGCCGCCAGCCAGAAAATACAGCCGGGACCGTACTGCCTGCGACGCAGCGATACGCGACCGAAGTTCCCGCACCAGCGGGTTGCCGGGTGACAGCCGCTCGGCGACCGAAAGCGCATTGCTGGCCTCAGACAGGTGGCCGCCCAAAAAGGCGCTCTGCGCAGTCACAAGCGAGCTGTTCGTCTGTTCTTCCTTCGAACGGACGTCCTGTTGCTGCGTCTGCACCTGTGCCTCTGAGGTTTGCTGTTGCTGCAGCTTGGCCTGCGCCTCTTTGTAACCCTGCATGGCGTTGGGGTTGGCCGGGTCAAGGTGCATCACCTGGCCGTACAGGTCTTTCTGCTGCGCCGCATCAGTTGATGCGAGGGCCTGCGTCATCAGCGAGGCGACGTGGTCCCTGTTCTGCTGGTCTTCGGCAATCTTCTTTTCCTGTGCTGCCTGCTGCTTGGCCAGTGCCTGCGCCGCTGCACTATCACCTGCACTGGCAGCCGGCGCAGTCACTGCCGGCCCGGCCACTGTCGCAACGGGCGGTGGAGCGGGTGCGCGCGGCGTCGCGCCGTACGGCTTGCCCAGTGCGATCAGGTTGATGCGCGAAACGTCCATCTGCACGTTGCCGTTGGGCAACACCAGCATGGTGCTGCCGCCCTGCGTCTTTGCGCCGCTCTGCGCATTTGCGCTTTCCGGCCGGGAATCGGTCACCACGCTGACGATGTTGCCGTTGACCCACGTTTCCACCACGCGGCCACCCACGGCAACTGTCTGCTCGACTGCTGTTCCGGCCTTGCCGAACGGCAGCTTGTTCAGCTTGTCGACGATCCCGGCATAGGGACCAATGCCGACCGCGTACCCAGTCGCATACTGCCCTGCCGTATTGCGGATCGATACAGGGGTGAAGTTGTCAGGCTTGGAATCGCCGTGAATGTTGGCCGTGATCTGAACAAGGCCGTCTTCGACGGGCGTACTATTTTCCAGCGCACCGGGCCCGGCTTCGCCATGAATGGCGCCGCCGCGCACGGTCCACTTAGCTTCATGCGGTTTACTGGTGCCTCCACCCAGGCCAAAGGTCATCATCTTCTCGGCAGAATGGCCTACGCCGCCCTTGGTGTCGGCAGGCTTTGGAATGCTCTTCCATCCGCCCAGGTCGGTACCGTTAAAGGTGCTGTTCAGGTTCAGGGGTCGTAGATGAACGTTGCGCAGCGTCAACTGGCCGTCGCCGCCAGCCTCAAAGCCAATGTAACCAGCACGCGCGCCCAGGTCAGAACCACTGCTGCCGGCCTGTCTGCCATCCACCTGGACCGTCACCTTGCCGTGCGAGGCTTCCACCTGCACCTTGTGCCAGCCGCCGGCAGAAATGTTGGCCATGGAAGATTTCCCCAGGACCTCAATGCCGCCCACACCGCTTTTTGCGCCGCTGTAGTCAAGGTCAACCGTCAGGCCACCATTGTTTTCGTGCGATGCCCACATGCGGAACGTCGCGGCCATCGAGGCAGTTTCGGTGTACTCAAACTCCAGGCTGAAATCGCCGAACGGAACCGCCGTCAGAATGTAGCGGTTGCCACCGCCATTAGTCGTAAGGGAACCGCCGTTGGCAGCCCATGCGCCGTGATTGTTCCAGCCCTGCAGCGACGTGCCGTTGAACAGGGTGAGCGGCGACTGCGCGGAAGCCGCTGAAGCGACGCCCAACAGCAGCAGGGATCGAAGGAAGTCGGCAGGTTTCATCGGGTAAGCTCCTCCTCCACGGCTTGGATCGCGTCCGTAGCATCGCCGATATGTTCAGGCTCCCCTACCGAAAAGATCAAATCCTGCGGTGCGGCTTCCACCTCGACTCCATCGTCCCCGATCACAGGTTCTTCTAACGGTGAGGCGTCGATTTGGATCGTGCTGCCCGGCAGGGCGTCTCCGCTCAAAAGGATTTCTGCAAGGGGCGACAACACCTCCCGCTGCATGACGCGACCCGCGGGTCGTGCACCGTATTCCGGATCGTAGGAAAGCTTTGCCAGCAGATCGATGGCGGCAGGCGTGGTTTCCAGGTGCAGTTCGCGATCGTCTTCCAGCTTGCGGCGCAGGCCTCGGAAGTGCGTCTCCACAATGCGGCGCAGCTCCGGCATGCCCAGCGGGTGGAATGGGATCACCTGGCCGATGCGGTTGTAGAGTTCCGGCCGCAGGTTGGCGCGCACGGCATCCAGCAGGATCTGTTCGCGCAGCACGTTGTCCTCGCCCGCCGCCATGGATTCGCGCACGCCCAGGTTCGAGGTGAACAGCACGACGGTGTTGGTGAAGTCGCAGAAGCGGCCCTTCGCGTCTGTCAGGCGGCCTTCGTCCAGCACGCCCAGCAGGAGGTCGAGGATGGCAGGATGGCCCTTCTCCACCTCGTCGAACAGAACGATGGAATAAGGCGAACGACGCACCTGCTCGGTCAGGAAGCCGCCCTCGTCGGAGCCCACGAGACCGGGGCGTGAGCCGATCAGACCCGCGGCAGACGAAGCATCTTTGTACTCGCCCATGTCGATGCGGATCAGCGCGGATTCGTCATCGAACAGCGCTTCCGCCAATGCCTTGGCGAGTTCGGTTTTGCCCACGCCGGTCGGTCCCACAAACAGGAACGACGCAGGTGACCGCTTCAACTGCAGATCGGTTCGCATGCGGCGCGCTGCTTCCGATACGGCGCGCACGGCCTCGGGCTGGCCGTAGACACGTTCACCCAGCCGCTCTTCCAGGCCCAGCAGGCGTTCGCGCTCGCTCTCGAGCATGCGAGACGCGGGCACGCCCGAACGCTCGGCGATGACCTCGGCAATGTGCTCTGGCAAAACGCGGTCGGCAACCACGGCGTTGCCGCCCGCTGCCTCGCGGTAGCCGGCCAGCTTCGCTTCCAGGTCCGCACGTTGAGACTCAAGGTGCTTCAGCGATCCGTAGCGAATCTCCGCTGCACGGGTCACATCGCCTGCACCTTCGGCGGCGGAAAGCAACCGGGTGTTTTCTTCAATGGCTTGCACCGTCTTGCCCAGGTCTGCGCGCGCGTTGCGCTGCTGCTCCCATGACTCGGTGTCGGCAGCGATGCGTGGCTCCATCTCGGCCACTTCTGCCTCCAGCGCCGTGATGCTTTTGACCTGTGCGGAGGATGGTTTTGGCAGACCACGCAACGTCTCCAACTCCGCGCGACGGCGCGTCAGGAGGCGCTCCTGCTGGTCCAGAGCCGTGGGCCGCGACTCCAACTGCATACGCAGGCGGGCCGTGGCGGCGTCGATGACGTCGATGGCCTTGTCCGGCAGAAAGCGGTCGCGCATGTAACGCCGCGACAGCTTGACGGCGGCGACCAACGCCTCATCCGTCAGTTCCACACCATGGAACGCGGCGTAGCGGTCGCGAATGCCACGCAGGATGTACAGCATGGATTCGTCTGACGGCTCGCCCACCTGCACGCGCTCAAACCGGCGCGCCAGCGCGCCATCCTTCTCGATGCGTTCGCGGTACTCGTCAAAGGTGGTCGCACCCACGCAGCGCAATTCGCCGCGGGCCAGCGCCGGCTTCAGGATGTTGGCAGCGTCCATGCCGCCCTCTGTACCGCCCGCGCCGACAAGCTGGTGAATCTCGTCGAGGAATAGGATGATCTCGCCCTTGCGCAGCTTGACCTCGTCCACCACGGCTTTGAGCCGTTCTTCGAACTCACCGCGATACTTCGCACCTGCCACCAGGCCCATCAGGTCGAGCGCGATGACGCGGCAGCGCTTCATGCTTTCCGGCACGTCCTGCGCCGCAATACGCAATGCCAAACCTTCGACTATGGCGGTCTTGCCCGTGCCCGGGTCGCCCACCAGAACGGGATTCGACTTGGTCTTGCGCAGCAGTGTCTGGATGAGTTGCCGCACTTCATCGTCACGCCCCACCACCGGCATCAGTTCGCCTGCAGCGGCGGCTGCCGTCAGGTCGCGGCCAAACTTTTCCAGCATCTTGGCACCGCCTGCAAGATCAGCGTCCGCTGCCTTTGGTGCGGCTTCGGTGGGCCGGGTCGTCGCAGCGGCTGCGACTGGCGGCTGCTCCAGCGCATC
>JBPBPZ010000063.1:0-7015 GCA_050954525.1 Janthinobacterium lividum | reverse complement strand
CGGCAGTTACCTTGCTCCTGTCGGCAGCGGCTTGCAGGTGGACTTCGGTAAGTTCGCCAGTTCACTGGGTAATGAGGGGAATTACACCAAGGACCAGATCGCTTACTCGCGCGCATATTCCTTTAACTATCTGCCTTATTACCACATGGGCGTTCGGGCGAATTATGCTTTTACGCCAAAGATGAACTTTACCTACTGGCTTGTAAACGGAGCACAGCAGACAGAAGACTTCAACGGCTTCAAGTCGCAGGGCTTCATCTTTAACCTAAAGCCAGCGTCAACGATTTCCTGGAATGTGAATTACTACTTTGGCCAGGAAGGGCGCGATGTCGCTACGTCGCTGAACCCGGGCCTGCCCACTTCACCTACACAGCCTGGCCTGCCTACAGACAACATCACCCCTGCACCCAATGGCCGTGAACACATCTTTGACACCTACGCCAGCTGGACGCCAAATAAACGGTGGACAGTGGTGGGTGAAGCGGACTTTGTTTTGAACCGCACCGTTTCACGGGCGCAGCCTGCGCGTGTTGCGATTGGCTCGCTGATGGCGAAGTATGCGCTGCCCAAGAACTCAAACCTGGGCGGACGATTTGAGTACTTTGACGACCGGGGTGGCCTGTTCAGCGGAACCACGCAGGCACTCAAAGAGTTGACCCTTATCGCCGACCACACCTTTGCTCCTGGCTTTCTGGCGCGTGCGGAATATCGTCGCGACTTTTCGAACAGGAATTTTTTTCTCACCGACCAGGCCGGTGTACTTCGCCGTGCGCAGACCACCGCGACACTTGGGCTTGTGTACTGGTGGGGTAACAAGCAGGGCAGCTGGTAGTCGCCTTGCGTCATGAATGGATGGCCGAGCAGATGCCCAACAAAGCTCCTCGGCCAAGGTAAAGAAAGGATTATCGATGCTGGACCTGATTGCCGTTGTACTGCTTTCGATCTTCTTCGCGGTTTCGCTGCTTTACGTGCGTGCCTGCGACGCATTGAAAGGAAAACGTCCATGATTCTGAATGCTGTTTTGCTGATCGTCGCAACTTTGCTGATGGTCTACCTGGTATACGCGCTTCTGCGTCCGGAGAAATTCTAATGACCTTGAATGGCTGGCTACAAATTGCCCTGTTCATCGCTGCCGTGCTTCTGCTGGCAAAGCCGATGGGCAGCTTTATGACTGCTGTCTTTGAACGTCAACGCACATTCCTCGATCCCATCGCCGGACCTGTGGAGCGGCTGCTGTACCGCGTGTGCGGCGTAGACGCAGACGAAGAAATGACCTGGCGCCAGTACACAGTCGCCATGCTCGTGTTCAGCCTTGCATCGCTTGTACTGACGTATGTGATCCAGCGGATCCAGCACCTTCTGCCACTTAATCCGCAGCACCTGCCAGGGGTGGCTGCAGACCTGGCTTTGAACACCGCTGTTTCCTTCACAACGAATACCAACTGGCAGTCCTACGTGCCTGAAACCACGATGAGCTACCTGACCCAGATGCTTGGGTTGGCAACGCACAATTTCTGGTCTGCTGCAGCAGGCCTGGCACTTGCCATCGCTTTCATACGCGGTATCTCTCGCCGCGAGACAAAAACGCTTGGCAACTTCTGGGTCGATCTCACGCGTGGCATTCTCTGGGTGCTACTGCCGATTTCGTTCGTGTTTGCACTTGTCCTGGTTTCGCAGGGCGTGGTGCAGAACCTGAAGACATACGACACGGTAAAACTGGTGGAACCGCAGAAGGTCACCGGCGCCGATGGCAAAACAACGACCGTTACGACGCAAACCATTGCACAGGGCCCTGTTGCTTCACAGGAAGCAATCAAGATGCTGGGGACCAATGGCGGTGGATTTTTCAACGCAAACAGTGCACACCCATTTGAAAACCCCACGCCCCTGACGAACTTCCTGCAGATGCTCTCCATCTTCCTGATCCCCGCAGCGCTCACAGTCACGCTGGGGCAGATGGTGAAGTCTCCCAAGCATGGCTGGGCCGTTCTGGCAGCGATGGTCGTTCTTTGGTTTGCGGGCGTGCTGGTGTCATATTCAGCAGAGGCGCGTGGCAATCCTCAACTGGCCCACGTGGATCAGCAAATGTCCGCAGTGCAGAGCGGCGGCAACATGGAAGGCAAAGAAGTTCGCTTCGGTATTACCAACTCTGCCCTGTTTGCCACCGTTACGACGGACGCAAGCTGCGGCGCAGTGAACAGCATGCATGACAGCTTTACACCGCTCGGTGGGTTAGTTCCTCTAACTAACATTCTGCTGGGAGAGATTGTCTTCGGCGGTGTAGGTGCCGGTATGTACGGCATGCTGGTGTTCGTCATCGTGGCAGTGTTCCTTGCAGGTCTTATGGTCGGTCGAACACCCGAATATTTGGGTAAAAAGATCGAGTCCTACGACGTGCAGATGTCGATGCTTTACCTGCTCATCTTCCCGCTGCTGATCCTGGTGCTTTCAGCCATCGCGATTCGTCTGCCGATTATGGGACTGGGCGGCCTGGCAAACCATGGGCCGCATGGTATCTCGGAAATCCTGTACGCGTACACCTCGGCCACGGGTAATAACGGATCTGCGTTCGCCGGGTTAAGTGCAAACACGCATTGGTATAACTTCTCGCTTGCGGTTGCGATGTTTGCTGGCCGCTTCCTGATGATCATTCCTATGATGGCCATTGCAGGCAGTTTGGCAGCGAAGAAGATTGTGCCGGCCTCCGCAGGTACGTTTCCAGTCACCACGCCTTTGTTTACGGTGCTGCTCACCTGCGTGATCCTGATTGTCGGTGCGCTGACCTTCTTCCCGGTACTAAGCCTCGGCCCGATACTCGAACACCTGCTGCTGCAAGCAGGACAACTTTTCTAAGGGAGCAACGGAGAACACGATGCCTGCCAAGAAACGCTCTCTATTCGATCCAGCGATTGTTCGCCGGGCTACAGTGGATGCACTGACCAAGCTGGACCCGCGCCTGATGATGAAAAATCCCGTCATGTTCGTGGTGGAGATTGGAAGTGTGCTCACGACCATTCTTCTGCTGACGGACCGCGCGGGAAACCGTGGTCACTTCGGCTTCAACCTGCAGATCACGTTGTGGCTGTGGTTCACCGTTCTGTTTGCAAACTTTGCAGAGGCCATGGCGGAAGGCCGCGGCAAGGCACAAGCCGACGCCTTGCGGCAGGCCAAGTCAGAAACCACGGCTTACCGGATTGCAAAGAACGGCGAGGTGCAGGAGGTACCAAGTTCGGAGTTGCGCTCGGGGGATATCGTCCGCATCATAGCGGGCCAGATGATCCCAGGCGACGGCGAAGTGATCGAGGGTGTTGCCTCGGTGGACGAGTCGGCGATTACCGGTGAGTCAGCGCCGGTAATCCGCGAAGCGGGTGGAGATCGTTCCGCGGTGACGGGTGGCACGCGCGTGTTGAGTGATGTGATCACGGTGCGCATCACTTCGAATCCCGGCGAAACCTTCATCGATCGAATGATTGCGTTGGTGGAGGGTGCAGAGCGCCAGAAAACCCCGAACGAAATTGCGCTCAACATTCTGCTGGCTGGGCTCACCATCATCTTCCTGTTGGCTGTCGTAACGCTGCAGCCGTTTGCGCAGTACTCCGGCGCACCGCAGACAGTGTTCGTGCTGATTTCGCTGCTGGTATGCCTGATTCCAACAACGATTGGCGGCCTGTTGTCTGCCATTGGCATTGCAGGCATGGATCGACTGGTGCAGCACAACGTACTTGCTACCTCCGGACGCGCGGTTGAGGCGGCAGGCGATGTGAATACGCTCTTGCTGGATAAGACCGGCACCATCACCATCGGCAATCGGCAGGCGGCAGAGTTCATCCCTGCACCGGGTGTGTCGGGCGATCAGCTGGCAGATGCGGCGCAGCTGTCTTCCCTATCGGACGAAACACCCGAGGGCCGCTCCATTGTCGTCTTGGCAAAGGAGCGCTACAACCTCCGTGGGCGCGAACTGGCACAACTGAATGCGGAGTTCATTCCCTTCTCTGCGACGACACGTATGAGCGGTATCGAAGTGGATGGCCGCAGCATACGCAAGGGCGCTGTGGACGCAATCGCACGCTACCTAGAGATGCAGGGAGCACCCATGCACGAGGAAGTGCGTGGCGCTGTGGAGCAGATTGCCCGCAAGGGCGGCACACCACTTGTGGTGACAGAGAACGGCAAAGCCCTTGGCGTCATTTACTTGAAAGACGTGGTGAAGGGCGGCATGAAGGAGCGCTTTGAGCAGTTGCGCTCCATGGGGATTCGCACCGTCATGATCACCGGTGACAATCCGTTGACGGCGGCTGCAATCGCGCGCGAAGCAGGTGTGGATGACTTTCTTGCCGAGGCCAAGCCAAAGGACAAGATGGACCTGATCAAGCGCGAACAGAGCGAAGGCAAACTGGTCGCCATGACGGGCGACGGAACCAACGACGCGCCGGCGCTGGCACAGGCAGACGTAGGTGTCGCCATGAACTCTGGTACGCAGGCGGCGAAGGAAGCGGGCAACATGGTGGACCTGGACAGCAACCCCACCAAGCTCATCGAGATTGTAGCCATTGGCAAGCAACTACTCATGACGCGCGGCGCCCTGACTACCTTCTCCATTGCAAATGACGTGGCAAAGTATTTCGCAATCATTCCCGCCATGTTCGCCGGAGTTTTTCCTGTGCTGAACGCCTTGAACATCATGCATCTGCACAACTCTGAATCGGCTGTGTTGTCTGCAATCATTTTCAACGCGCTGATTATCGTGGGCCTGATCCCGCTCGCTCTACGCGGCGTATCGTACCGCCCCTTGTCAGCGGCTGCCTTGCTGCAGCGCAACCTGCTGGTGTATGGCGTGGGCGGCATTATTGTCCCTTTCGTCGGCATCAAGCTGATCGACATGTTTATCACCGCAGTTCACCTGGCGTAAGGAGGAAGCCATGAAGAAACTTATTATCACCGCATGCCTCTACACCGTCGTCACCGCGCTTGTACTCGGCATCATCTATCCGCTTGCGGTCACGGGTGTGGCTCGCTTGCTATTTCACGATAAGGCAGACGGCCAACTCATTACTCGCAACGGTGAAGTAATTGGGTCGCGCATTATCGGTCAGCCGTTCACAGGCTCTGGATACTTCCATAGCCGGCCTTCCGCAGCTGGCGCAGGGTATGACGCCGGTGCTTCCAGTGGATCGAATCTTGCACCTTCAAACAAGAGCCTGATCGATCGCGTCGGCGTCAGTGTGAAGTCGGAGATGGAAGGGTCGGCAGACGTTCCGGTGGATCTGGTCACAACTTCAGGGTCCGGCCTTGATCCAGACATTACACCGGCTGCGGCGCTGTACCAGGTGCCCCGCATCGCACGCGAGCGGCACCTGCCCGCCGATGCTGTGACCGGGTTGGTACAGGCAAATACACAGCCGCGCCAGCTTGGCCTGCTGGGTGAGCCGAGGGTGAACGTGCTTCAACTGAACCTGGCGCTGGACCAGGCTCACTAACTAGGATCGCAACGCAAGTAAGAGGGCGGCCATCTGGCCGCCCTCTTACCTTTACACCTGAGCGAATTGGACTTTCTGTAAGACCATTAGCAGCGAGGTTCAGGCGCGTGCTGCGATGCCATTCAAGGTCTGCAGCACCTCTTCCGGCAATGGAAGTGTCGCTGCCGAGATGTTCTCGCGCAGGTGCTCCACCGAAGAGGTACCCGGGATCAGGAGGACATTCGGCGAGCGGTGCAACAGCCACGCCAGCGCAAGCACGATCGGTGTCACACCCAGCGCTGCAGCCGCATCGTTCAACGTGGTGGATTGCAGCGGGGAAAAGCCACCCAACGGGAAGAACGGCACGTACGCCACACCCTCTGCCGCAAGCATGTCGAGGAATGCATCATCTTCACGATGCGCGACGTTGTAGTAGTTCTGCACGCAGACAATCTTTGCTACAGAGCGCGCTTCCTCAAACTGCTTTTGCGAAACATTGCTCAGGCCAAGGTGCTGGATTAGTCCCTGTTGCTGCAGTTCAGCGAGCGCGGTCAGCGGCTCCTCGACGGACGTGTCATCAGGAGAGGAAACTCCTCCGATGCGCAGATTGACCACCGGCAACGAGTCGAGTCCCAGGTTGCGCAGGTTGTCCTCAACCGACTGCTTCAGCCACGCCGCTGTTCTGTCCATGATCCAGGATCCGTCGTCGCCGCGGCGTGCGCCCACCTTGGTTACCAGCGTCAGGCCGTCGCGATACGGATGCAGAGCTTCGCGGATGATCTGGTTCGTTACGTGCGGACCATAGAAGTCACTGGTGTCGAGATGGTTAATGCCGGTCTCAACCGCTTCACGCAGCACGGCGACTGCTGCAGCGCGGTCTTTCGGTGGACCAAATACGTGTGGACCCGCCAACTGCATGGCTCCGTATCCCATGCGGTTGACCGTGATAGAGGTGCCGGGAAAGCTGAAGGTTCCGCCAAGTTTTGTGTCTGTGCTCATGTGCTGTCTCCCTGTATACCTGTTATTGGATGAAGAAAGCTTCAGGTTTGGAGTTCGCATTTGAGCAAGGCCATCGCCCCGTCCTTACAGCCAAGAAAGACGCCCGTTCAGGAGCGCTCAACCGCCACGGTAGAGGCAATCATGCAGGCTGCTGTTCAGGTTCTGCTGGCCGAAGGCAAGGTCCGCCTGACCACCACCCGCGTCGCGGCACGCGCCGGTGTTTCCGTCGGCACGCTGTACCAGTACTTTCCGAATAAGAGTTCGCTTCTACAGACGGTGTTGAAAGACCACCTGGATGCCGTGGCGACCGCAGTAGAAGCTGCCTGCAACGATGCTCACGGGGCGCCCCTTCAAGCAATGGCGGAGTCCCTGATCTCAGCCTTTGTCCATGCCAAGTTTCAGCACATTCACGCCAGCGCGGCGCTCTACGCCATTAGCGACGATGTGGAAGGCAAGCGCATTGCACACGCCATGCATGACCGCGCCACAAAGGCGATAACGGCCATGCTGCGCACAGTCCCAGGCAAGCCCGTTCGCGAGCCGGGGATGATCGCGGAAAC
>JBPBPZ010000192.1:0-7176 GCA_050954525.1 Janthinobacterium lividum | reverse complement strand
CGCGGTAGCGTTCATCGGCTTCCGGTTTCGGCATGCGGGGACCGTCGTACTCTGCAACGCGACTTCCGGCCCGGATGGGGTCCAGCGTGTAGCAGCCGCAGCCGTGGACCGGCGAAGATCGTAGAAATAAGCGGGGCAACATGGTTGCGCGAGTATACGGCATTCGCCTGGTACTCAATCAAAGACCCAACCGCCAGAATTGGACCAACGTCTAAACTTCACGGAGGGGTCACGATGCGGATTCGCAAGTGCAACGGAAAGCGCAAATCGGGATACGGGTTCCTTGCGAGTGTGTTCGCGGCAGCAATTTTTGTTCCGCCCCTCTCTGCCCAGACCACGAAGCCAGCAGACCCGAAGTGCAAGCCCGGATCGAAACAGGCTTCCTGTCAGGACGTTGGCACGCCTTCCGGGCAGGACTCCTCACAGAAGCCGCCTGCCACTGCCTTTCCTTTTCCAACAGAGGATTCCAGGCACGGGGGTGACGCGGAAGCTCCTGCCGCTCCACAAAATGGCTTGCCAGCCATGCCGACGGGCGATGTACCAGACCCGCCCGCATCCTCAGAGCGGCCCATGAAGCTGCCACCCGGCGCGGGAAGCAGTTCAAGCTCCAGCGGAGATGACGCGCCGCCAGCCACTCCCGGTAGCAGTTCCAGTCGCAGTTCTGAAGATGACAACGTCGCGCCCACCAGCGCGCCGTCGGATGCACCGATCAAGTCTTCTGCGCTTAAGGATCTTGGCAGCCGTGGCGACATGTCGGCAGCGCGCTTGAAGTTGGAACAAACGCGTGTCGCCGACGATATGAAGGTGGGTTCGTTTTACCTGAAGGATGGCAATACACAGGGAGCTTACCTGCGCTTCAAGGATGCCGTAGATCACGCCCCGGACGAGCCGGATCCACGCTTCAGCTTGGCCGAGACAGCAGCCCGGCTGAATAAGCGTGACGAAGCCTCGCTGAACTACCGTGAATACCTGCGGCTGGACCCGGGAGGCGACCATGACAAAGCAGCTCGGAAGGCCCTGGGCAAACTCGGTGTGACTGCACCCTAGCTGGAAGCGATTGCAATCACGCTCTACATGTCTGCCTCATCCGAAACACCCTGTCCGTCTGCGAGGCTTTCACCCACAATCTCATCCACGATGAGGTATCGCTTGATGTAGCGCAGGGGCTGCGGAGTGGCGGCCATGGCGCTCATGTGGTATTCCCAGACATCTTCCCGGCTGGATCTGCGCAGATGGGCTTTGCGCTCCACCTGCTTTACTGCCCCGTTGCGTGCCACGCGCTGGAACGTCTGTGCCGGAACCAGATATGTGACGCGTTGACCGCTTTGCCAAAAGTGCTTCGCGAATGCGTGGGAAAACAAGAGCACATGAGCGCGTTCCCCACGGCTAAGCCACTCCACGGCGTGGTCTGCGCCAGACCATGGAATGCCGACATTGGCAACAAACCACCTGCGGAACTCGAAGCCGTGGGTCCGAGCTTGTTGCACCAGTAGTTGTAAAAGCCGTATGCGAGTCATTCGCCCGCCGCCCGCCTCAGCAACTTAACCTAGGCCAAGGGGGCGTGTACGTCAATCGAGGAGTGGGCATACTTTGTTGCGACGGGCAGCGTCTACACAGGTGTGACTTTGCGTCGAAAGAAATTTCAGAGTTTTGGCCATGCAGTGGTTTCCTTTGCGTTCTTTACGCTCGCTGCCGGGGCGCAGAGTAGCTACCCGCTGAACGCCGACCCAACCGTGCGCGACGGGTTTCAGCATTTTTACAATCTCGACTTTGACGGTGCCATGCAAAGGTTTCAGGAGGTGCAACATGCGCATCCTCAGGATCCCATGGCGGCAGCTTATCTGCTGACAGACACCATCTTTCGAGAACTGTACCGGCAGGATCTACTCGACACCACGTACTACGCACATGAACATTTCCTGAGTTCCGGGCACAAGTCCGATGTCTCAGACGCGACGCGGCAGCAGGTCGACGACTTGACATCAACAGCCGTGGGCCTTGCGGATGCGCGCATCAAGGCGAATGGGAGCGACAAAGACGCATACTTTGCTCGCGGTTATGCAAAAGGGATGCACGCAGCCTGGATGACGCTGGTGGACCATAGCTTCACGGGTGCCGCACGCCAGGGGCTCGCCTCCCGGAACGATAGTGAGCAGGTGTTGAAGCTGGATCCGAACTACAGCGATGCCAAGATGGCAGTAGGCATCCAGCTATTTGCCGTCGCCAGCCTGCCGCGGCTTGTACGTATGCTGGTCGGCATCGCAGGTGTAGGCGGCAACAAGGAACAAGGCTTGACGCTCCTGCGGGAGTCTGCCGCCCATGGCACGGTCACCAAGGTGGAATCACAGACGGCCCTGTCGCTCTTCCTGCGGCATGACCACCGGTATGCCGATGCTTACGCCGTGGCGCAGGGTCTTGCAAAGCAGTACCCGCACGACTTCTTGTTTCGGCTGGAAGAGGCGAACCTGATGAAGGACGCGGGGCAGGGACCGAAAGCCATTGCTCTCTACAGGACCGTGCTGGATGATGCAGCGAAACCTGGTTACTTCGTGGAACCTCGCCTGCAGCTTGCCTACTTCGGACTCGGGGAGACGGAACGGGGTCAGGGTGCCATCAACGACGCGGCCATCAGCTATATGAAGGCGAGTGCCCAGCCCAAATGTAGCGACTGGATGCGCAAGCGGGCCCAGTTGGCAGCGGGCATGATGTTCGACCTGCTCCACCGGCGTGAAGACGCCCTGGTGCAGTACCGCTTGGCTTCTGCTCCTGGAGGAGACCAGACCCAGGCGTCGGAAGCTCGTAAATACCTCCGAACACCCTACAGCGGGACATAAGCGCACGGCATACGTGATCGGAACTATCGTGGCTGCCTTTGCGTACTGCAGGGTAAGCGCCGTATGAAAGAATGTGTACGGTTGCGGCAGGAGGGGATTGTGATGACAGGACAGTTGCTTCGCCCACGTTTTGACCGCAAGATCGCGGGTGTCTGCGCCGGGTTTGCGCGCGCTTATGGATGGGACCTGACGCTGGTGCGTCTGGTCGTGGTCGCCCTCGTCCTGTTCGGCGGGGGAGGCTTTCTGGCCTACGTCATCTGCTGGGTAGTGATCCCAGAGGACCCAATCGCGGTGCCGCCCTATCCGCCTGCAGCGTACCCTCCGAGCCCGTATTCGACTTCGTCGGAACAGGCGTATCCGCCTCCGCCCACGGTGCCTCCATCGGCATGAATGTTTCACGACCATTTCTCTATGAAGAAGCCGAACTGCACTGCGACGGCTTAAAGCTAGCCGCTCTGGCAGAGCAGTTCGGCACTCCCCTTTATGTGTATTCCGGTCGGCAGATCGTTGAACGGGCAGCACTGTTCCAGGCCGCTTTTGCAGGTCGGCCTCATACGGTTTGCTACGCGGTCAAGGCGAATTCTGCCCTTGCCATTCTCCGCTTGCTTGGCGACCAGGGTTGTGGCTTCGACATTGTGTCTGGCGGCGAACTTGCCCGGGTAATTGCTGCTTGCGGGGAGCAGGTTGCCAAACGAGTGGTCTTCTCTGGAGTGGGGAAAACGCCAGCAGAGATGGATGCCGCGCTCCAGGCCGACATCCTCTTGTTCAACGTCGAGAGCGAGTCGGAACTGGAGCTGCTTGCCAACCGTGCCGCGCTGATTGGAAAGCGTGCCCGCGTGGCTCTGCGTGTCAATCCAGACGTCTCCGCAGAAACACATCCCTATATCTCGACTGGTCTGAGCGCGCACAAGTTCGGGATTGGCATCCAGCAGGCGCGTGCTGTGTACGCCCGTGCAGCTTCCTTGCCGTCGCTTGACGTAGCCGGGGTGAGCGTTCACATCGGTTCACAGATTCGCCAGGTGGAACCATTTGCCGAGGCGCTTAGCCGGACGCTTTCGCTGGTACGGAACCTGCTTGCGGACGGTCACAACATTCGCTATGTCGACGCGGGCGGCGGCCTTGGCATCGAGTACACAGGCACCGAGTTCGACGCGCCTGCACAGGTCACGCAGTACTCCGACGCGTTGCAATCGGCGTTGGCAGATGACGCGAATCGTGACCTTCGCATCCATCTCCTCCTGGAGCCTGGACGCTTTCTGGTGGGGCAAGCGGGCGCGCTTCTGACCCGCGTCGTCTATCGCAAGCGGAATGGAGACAAGCAGTTCGTCATCGTTGACGCCGGGATGAATGACTTGATCCGTCCCACGCTGTACCAGGCACACCACGAGATCGTTCCCGTCGTGCAGCGGCCCGATGTAGGCAACGAAGAGGTTGATGTGGTGGGTCCCGTATGTGAGAGTGGCGACTTCTTTGCACGGGGACGCAATCTGCCGGAAACCGCCGAGGGTGACCTGCTTGCCATTCTGGATGCGGGTGCCTATGGCCTTTCGCTTAGTTCCAACTACAACACCAGGCTTCGCCCGGCGGAAGTGCTCATCGAGAAGACGGGCGCCCGCTTGATACGCCGCCGCGAAACCTACAGCGAGCTGTTCGCACCCGAGATCCCGTAATGGGTTTGCATGTTGCGTGCAGTTGATCACGATCAGACCGCAATCGCTGCACATTCCGTAGCAAAACGTGCAAGTGGTCTTGCTTGTTATACTTTCGCTTGTTGCGGGCGTAGTTCAAGCCTGCTCAGCGTCACGTAGAAAGTGCAGAGGACTCGTCGATGTCAGGCCATAGCAAATGGGCAACCATCAAACACAAGAAGGGTGCCGCAGACGCCAAGCGCGGCAAGGTATTCACGCGGCTGATCAAGGAAATCACCGTTGCTGCGAAGGTGGGCGGCGGCGATCCGGATGGCAACCCGCGTTTGCGCACGGCAATTCTGGCCGCAAAGGCTGAAAACATGCCTGCGGACAACATCAAGCGGGCGATCCAGCGCGGTACCGGTGAACTGGAAGGCCTGAGCTACGAGGAGATCACGTTCGAGGGCTACGGTCCCGGTGGGGTCGCAGTCATCATTGAGGTTCTGACGGATAACCGGAACCGCGCCGTGAGCGAGATCCGGCACGCCTTTTCAAAGAATGGCGGAAACCTGGGTGAATCCGGGTCAGTCGGATACATGTTCGCCAAGAAGGGCCTGATCGTCATTCCAAGGGACGGCACCGACGAAGACAAGCTGACCGAGACGGTTCTGGAGGCTGGCGCGGATGACCTTAGCGAAGAAGGCGAAAGCTGGGAGATCCTGACTGCACCGAAAGAGTTCGAGCCGGTGCGGGAAGCTCTGACGAAGGCGGGGTACAAGCCCGAACATGCTGAGGTCACCATGATTCCGAGCACCTACCAGAAGCTTGAGGGTTCTCAGGCAAGTGCCATGATGCGGCTGCTGGAAGTGCTGGAAGATCTGGATGACACGCAGAACCTTTATTCCAACTTCGATATGGATGAGTCACAGGTTCCCGCATAGCGATCCGTTGAGAAGTGTAGATAAGGTGGGCCGCCGAATCGGCGGCTTTCCTATGCAGTTTTGCAGTCTTGGAGACGTATGAGGAAGTTCGAAAAAGGTCTGGCCGGAGCAGTAGCTTTTGGTTTGCTTGCAATTAGTGCGGGTGCACAGGCGATCTCACAGCGGTCCCCGGTACAGGCCCAGGCGAGCGCACGTTCGTGGGAAGCCGGAGTGTTGTTCCAGGGTGGCAAAGGCGTCACGGATGAACGGGACGACTTTCGCTTTTACATGGCAGGGGTCCACCTAGGCAAGGTGCTCACACCGGAAATCGGGAAAGGCATGTTCCGCGGAAATTTCGAATACGCTGCGGAGCTCTTCCCATACTGGCAGTCGGATACGCCGAAGTTCCAGCGGTATTCCTGCTTGCCCACCCTGAATCCGGCAGTCATCACCTGCAGCAGCCCATATACCGTGGGTGGCACTTTCCATGGTGTGACAGTCACGCCCATTATCCTCCGCTGGAACTTCACGGCAGGTAAGCGCCTTATGCCCTGGGCACAAGCTGCTGGCGGTCTGCTGTGGACGAACCATAAATACCCGGCTTACGGCCAGGGACAGGTGAACCTGGTTAACGATGGTCCGAATGCTGACGCCAGCATATGGAACTTCACACCCCAGGGCGGTGTGGGCATCCACTATTTTGTGAAGCCGCAGCAATCGGTGGACCTGAGCGCGAACGGTGTCCATATCTCTTCGGCTAGTCTGGGGGACCGGAATCCTGGTGTAAACGCGAGTGTGCAGTTCTCCGTCGGCTACAGCTGGTGGAAGACAGCGCGGTAGACGCGCGCGAACGAAGTGGATGTAGCAATGGCAGAGCCGATCGTTGAATGCGTGCCCAACTTTTCTGAAGGGCGCGATGAAGGTGTTGTACGAGAGATTGCCCGGTCCATGCGGGTGTACGGTGTCAGTCTTTTGGACTGGTCCATGGACAGGGACCACAACCGAAGCGTAATTACTATCGCAGGCCCCCCGGATGCGGTCGCAGAAGCGGCTATCCGGGGAGTTGGCCGGGCCGCCGAACTGATCGACCTGACGCAGCAGGAAGGTGTGCATCCGCGTGTGGGAGCGGCCGACGTTGTGCCGTTTATCCCGGTACAGAACTTTGCATTGGGGCAATGCGTCTCCTTGGCCCACCATGCTGGCTTGCAAATCTGGCAACGATTCGGTGTCCCGGTGTACTTCTACGAGGCGGCAGCAAGGCGGCCTGACCGCGTGCTGCTGGAGCAGGTGCGGCGAGGACAGTTTGAGGGACTCCGTGACGCTGTGCGAGTGGACCCCATGCGGTGCCCGGATGTGGGTATCTGCGAACTGCACAAGACAGCGGGCGCGAGCCTGGTGGCAGCGCGTGATTTTCTCATCGCCTACAACATCTATCTGCAAGGCGACGATCTCCATGCTGCACGTGCCATTGCACGATCCCTGCGGGCCGCTGGCGGTGGTTTGCCCGGGGTAAAGGCGATGGGGGTCCTGGTCAACGGGCGTGCACAAGTGAGCATGAACGTGACCGACTTCAGAGCGGTTTCCGTGGCACAGGTCCATGCAGCCGTGCAACGGCTTGCGGACGACCAGGGAATTGGGATTGCCGAGGGGGAATTGATCGGACTGGTCCCGGCATCGGCGTGCCAATCCGAAGAAGGCCACACAGTTCCAGAATGGGCCCGTCAAATACCTGGATTTGTTCCTGGGGAGCGCATTCTGGAACAGAAGCTGGCAAGTCCAATGCAATGGCCGTAA
>JBPBPZ010000195.1:0-7209 GCA_050954525.1 Janthinobacterium lividum | reverse complement strand
AGCGTGCAGCTGTTTCAGATAGTACTCAACGTACTCGTCTACCTTGCCATGCGGGTCAAAGTGGGCGAACAAAACCAGTATCTTTTGCCCTGTGTCGTATGCGGGTAACAGCGGCTTGTGACACTGCTGAATGAAGCGTAAAGCATCGCGATGAAAGAAGTAGCGTCGCTCCGGCGTCCAGAATTCCCCCGGATACACACGGTAGAGCGCTTTCGCTACCAGTGAACTGAACGAACGTTTACCCATCAAATCGGCCTGAGCCATACCATACACTAGCTCGGTTGACATGCAAGAAGCTCTCCTGGAGAGTCGTTTACCTGTGCTTTTACCAGGCTGGTCGAGCCGATAACAAGTGAGTTCAGGACGAACACTGCCTGGATGGAGCCGAACAAGTAAATCGACGAAACGAACCACGGCTCTGAATCAGAGAAGCCATCGAAAAGAACGGCGCACAGCAGGCACGCGAAAAAGTAGCCTTCCTGGCTGCCGCTCCTTGCGAGTTTTACCGCTTTGGCAAACAGGCTAAACAGCGTGGCCAGGTACACGGCAGCCCCGCAGAAGCCGATGGCGAGCAGCGCGTCCATGTAGATGGAATGCGCAGCGGCAATAGACCAGCCTTGATCTGTAGAAATGTCTTCAATCCGGTTCGGAGTCCAGAAAGCGCCATAACCATAACCCAGCATGGGGCGGCCTTCAGCAAAGTCAGTGTAAAGCTCCGTCCACAGTGGAAAGCGCCCGTTAAGGGCCTCGTCGCTTGTGTCGCTGCGTCCTAGCCCCACAGCGTCTTGAATATGGAACACATCCAGAGTTTGTAGAACGAACGGGAATGCAAAGAAAAGGATCAGGCCGTAGAAGTACAGGGACAGTTTGAGGCCTCGGAATGCGACAAAGCAGTACACGATTAGCAGGGCAAAGATCATGCTGAACAGTGCGGTTCTAGACTTTGTCAGCAGCAGAATAATGATTGCGAGAACCAGGGCTGTTCGGTACAACCGCGAAGACGGCGCAGAACGCAGCATTGCGATGGAAGCGAACGCAAGTACAACCGCGTCGTTGCCAGTGGCATTATCGTCGGCGATGCCCGAGAAGCGGTACCAGCTTGTTAACGGATGGAATGCTTGCAGTCGCACTTCATTAATAACGCCGAGCACCAGGTAGGAGCTCTGCGCGAATACGTACCAGCGAAGAACATCACGAATGCCCAACCTTTTTACTGCGCCCGATGCTGCCAGCACGTAGGTAAAAAAGCCAAACAGGCGTGTCATGCTGGCGTGCGCGTCAATGGACCACCCCAGGCTAAGGGTGATGAACGCAAGAAAAACAATCGCAAGAACTGCAGATACGGTTTTGAGCGTAAAAGCCTGTGCCCGGTTCGTAGCTAGAGCTACCAGGCCGTAACACAGCAGCAGGATAAAGCCGACTTGCTTGCCGAGAGTTCCGGTTCCCGCGGTCGCCCCATACGGGCTCGATGCACTAGCACCCAGGCCGGGGCCATCCAACGTATGAACAATCAAGAAAAATGCGCAACCCAGGATCAGGTAGTCCACCCACTTTGTGGATAGCGACTTCACTCTTTATCACCTGAAGCGGTCAAAACGCTGATCCTCATTGCTAGCCAATCCGTAGGTAAGACTACCCTTCCGTTTTTGCCGCTCGTGTCCTGATTGCAAGGATATCGCACTCCCTAGAGATGAACCCGACGAACGTGGTTGTGGAATGCCAGATCGTCCACTCAAGCGCTTCATGAACTCATGAGGAGCGTTGGCAGAGTGGCCTTTGCTGTAGCGAGGCGCCAGAGCTTCCGTTATTCTTCTGGTAGTTTCAAGCTTGAACGGTGCCCATGCAGTACCTGCACTTGCAACAAAGGAGACCTGTGTCTGAGATGACGCTTCTTGTAACTGGCGGTGCCGGCTTTATCGGCTCCAACTATGTGCTGCAGGCCGTAAGCGAAGGCTGCCGCGTCATCAATCTGGACCTGTTGACCTACGCAGGCAACCTGGAGAATCTTCGGTCGCTGGAAGGCAATACCCTGCACCACTTTGTGAAGGGTGACATCAGCGATACCGCACTAGTCGCCAGCCTGCTTCGCGAACACCGGCCCGATGCGGTGGTGCATTTTGCAGCGGAATCGCACGTGGATCGATCCATTCTTGAGCCTTCAGCATTTGTGATGACCAACGTTGTGGGTACATTGTCCCTATTGGAGGCGAGCCTGGCGCACTGGCGTTCGCTGGATGGCGAAGCTGCCGCGAAGTTCCGCTTTCTGCACGTGTCGACCGACGAGGTGTATGGATCATTGGGACCGAACGATCCTGCATTTGAAGAGACGACGCCGTACCAGCCCAACAGCCCTTACTCTGCGTCCAAAGCTGCTTCAGACCATTTAGTGCGTGCCTACTTCCACACTTATGGCTTCCCTGTTGTAACCACCAATTGCTCCAACAACTACGGTCCATTCCAGTTCCCTGAAAAGCTGATCCCCTTGATGATTCACAACGCGCTGCATGGTCGCCCCTTGCCTGTGTACGGTGACGGTCAAAACGTGCGCGACTGGTTGTTTGTTGAAGATCATTGCACGGCAATCCACCAGGTGCTGCAAAAAGGTCGGCTGGGTGAAACGTACAACGTTGGCGGCCTGAGCGAGAAGAAGAATCTCGACGTTGTGGAGCGTATCTGCTCTACGCTGGATGAGCTGCGGCCTGCCGGCGCGCCGCACGCACAGTTGATTCAGTTTGTGAAAGATCGTCCTGGTCACGACCGTCGCTATGCCATCAACTGCACAAAATTGACCACTGAACTCGGCTGGACCCCGGCAGAGTCGTTTGAAACAGGATTGCGTAAAACGATCCAGTGGTATTTGGACCACTCAGACTGGGTGGAACGCATAACCAGTGGTGAGTACCGCAATTGGGTCACTGCCAACTATGGCGATCGGAGTGCCGCGTGAAGGGGATTATCCTTGCAGGCGGATCAGGCACACGCCTCTATCCGTCCACCATCAGCATCAGCAAGCAGTTGATTCCGGTGTACGACAAGCCGATGATTTATTACCCGCTATCCACGCTGATGCTTGCGGGAATACGCGAAATCCTCGTCATTTCGACGCCGCACGACCTTCCCAGGTTCAAGAGCCTGCTAGGCGATGGCAGTGCGTGGGGCGTAACCTTCGAATACATTGAGCAACCCAGCCCGGATGGCCTCGCTCAGGCATTTCTGCTGGGCGAAAAGTTCATCGACAACCAGCCCACAGCGCTTGTGCTGGGCGACAACATCTTCTACGGTCATGACTTCTCACTGCTGCTGCAGCGTTCTGCAAGTGCCACGGACGGCGCTGTTGTATTCGCGTATCAGGTGCAGGATCCCGCAAGCTACGGCGTTGTCGAGTTCAACGAGAGTGGCCGCGTGCTTTCCATTGAAGAAAAGCCGCTGCAGCCAAAGTCGAACTATGCGATCACCGGCCTCTACTTCTACGACAAGCATGTGGTCGAGTACGCGAAGCAGGTTCGCCCCTCTGCACGCGGCGAGCTGGAGATTACCGATCTGAACCGGATTTATCTCGAGAAGGGCAAGCTGCAGGTCGAAATTATGGGCCGCGGATTCGCCTGGCTGGATACCGGCACGCACGACTCGATGCTGGAAGCGGGACAGTTTATCGCCACTATCGAGCGGCGTCAGGGTCTGAAGGTCGCCTGCCCGGAAGAGATCGCCTTCCGGCTTGGATACATCAACGAAGAGCAGCTGGCGCAGTTGGCAAAGCCCATGGCAAAGAGCAGCTACGGAGCCTACCTTCAGCAGCTGCTGAAGCAACCGCACGGCGCGGCGGGCCTGTGAGCGTGGCCTCTTCAACTCGCATTCTGATTACCGGGAAAAGTGGGCAGGTTGGCGGAGCTCTTGCCGAGGAACTGGGCAAGAGCTCGGCTGAGGTATTGGCGCCGTCGTCCGCAGAACTTGACCTCGGAAGCGAAGATGCGATTCGCAACGTGGTGCGCAAGTTTAGGCCGCAGTGGATCGTCAACGCCGCAGCCTACACTGCCGTGGACAAAGCTGAAAGCGAGCAGGAACTTGCCGAGCGCATTAACACCTTGGCACCGCGCATTCTTGCGGACGAAGCAGCCCTGCTAGGCGCGCCGCTGCTGCACTTTTCCACGGATTACGTGTTTGACGGCACAAAGCCGACACCGTACGTCGAGTCAGACCCGACAGCGCCGTTGAACACCTACGGCAGGACCAAGCGAGCCGGGGAAGAAGCATTGGAACAATCCAGTGCGCCTTACCTGGTCTTCCGCACAAGTTGGGTTTACGGGGCCACGGGCAAGAATTTTCTCCGTACCATCCTGAAGGCTGCTCGTGAGCGGGACGTGCTTCGCATCGTGGCGGACCAGCACGGGGCTCCAACATGGAGCCGCGACCTGGCACGCATGGTCGTTCACGTCATTGCAGAGCGTACTGAGGCTGCTGCGCAGCAAGGTTGTTCCGTTGCGGAAACCGTGAATGCTGTGCGTGGTATTTACCACGCGGCAGGACGCGGTGAGACAACATGGTTTGGCTTTGCCGAGGCGGGAGTCAACAGCCTGCGCGACAAGGCCGACAGCTTGGCTGACGGATCAAAGATTGCGACACTGGAGCCAATTTCAACAGCCGCATATCCCACGCCAGCGCCCCGCCCGCTGAACTCGCGCCTGGACTGCACCAAGCTTCAAAACGTCCTTGGTTGGTCTATGCAGACGTGGCAGGATTCGCTCAAGCTTGTGCTCGCTGAGTTAGATACGCAGTAAGCCAAGGCGTGTCAGAGCCTCCAGCAGGGTCTGCCGCGCGGACGGCCTACCGTATCTGGTCAGCTCTAAATGCCCCCCCGGTGGCGCCGTCAGGGTCGGGACTGACTACGATCCTGCCTATGATCTTCCCGCCGCCAAGGTTCCCCCTATAGGAGAATAGGGACGACGTACCCTTGTTGTCGGCGTTATAGGACCACGACACGGAGGACCCGCTGCTTTGGCCTGTTATTTCCGTCTGCCCCTGTTCCGTGGTGCAGGTGCCTCGCATGGTGGTGCCGCTCTGCATGAAGTTGCACTCCGCTACCTGATCGTTGCCATTGATCCAGCTATGAACTCTCCAACGGCCAGCCGCGCCGCTGCCTGTTTGCGCAACTGCCACGCCGCTGCTGACGATCAGCAGGATGGTTAGCTTCCTTAACATGCTGGCTTGCAGGTCATCTGCATCTTTTGTCTCTCGGCTGGATTGACGGACGGCGGGGAAGCTGGCGGCTTCGGCTGAGACAGCACGCCAGACCTCCCCAACTACGAACTTACGGCAGATCGATCAGCCGCACGCTGGCGATGGCATCCACCTTGCGCAGAGCGATGATCGCGTCATTTACCTTGCTGCTGTTGGCTTCGATCTGCACCACGGCCAGCGCCTGGCCAGCGGGTACGCGTTGCGAACGCACACTACGGCCCAGTGCAAAGTTGGCGATGTTGATACCGTGTTCGCCAAGAACAGTTCCGATGCGGCCAATCACGCCCGGCACATCATGGTTCCGAATGGCAAGCAGCGTGCCCGTAAGCGGAGCTTCGATGTCGATGCCGTCCAGCGATAGAAGACGCGGCGCGTTGCCGTGCAGAACCGTTGCACTGCCGGAGGCGTCGCCATCCGCAGAGTGCAGGCTGAGCTTCAGCACCGATCCAGCACCGCCGCTGGCGAACTCCTTTTTGTCTTCCTGCACGCGCAAACCACGCTCTTCCGCAAGGGAAAAGGCGTTGATGTGATTCACGTTTTCAGAATCTTTCAAAACCCCCGCCAACACGGCATTGCGAATCAGCTCCGTCTTGCCGGTAGCCAGGCGGCCCGAATAGGCAATCGCAAGATTCTCCAGATTGCCCGGCGTGGCGTGCGCCAGAAAGGTTCCAAGGCGCTCCGCCAGATCAACAAACGGGGCGACTTCGACGTACTCCTCGCGCGATAGCGAAGGCACGTTGACCGCATTCTGCACCACACCCAACTTCAGATAGGCGCTCACCTGCTGTGCCAACTGGATGCCAATCGCTTCCTGCGCTTCATCAGTAGAACCACCCAGGTGCGGCGTCAGAATGACGTTTTCCAGGCCGAAGTAGGCGGAGTTCTTCAGTGGCTCTTCGCGGAACACATCCAGTGCCGCCCCGCCGACCTTGCCGCTCTTCAAGCCTTCCACCAGCGCCTCATCCACGATCAGTTCGCCACGCGCGCAGTTCACAATGCGAATGCCCTGTTTCATGATGGCGATGCTGTGGGCATTGATCAGGCCTTCGGTCTGCGGCGTCAGCCCGACGTGGAGCGAAAGGTAATCCGACTGCTTGAAGATGTCGTCGATCGAGACCAGCGTGACGCCGTTCTCCCGCGCGATGACCGGCGCAACAAACGGATCGTAGCCGATGAGTTCCATGCCAAAGCTGCGGGCGCGGCGTGCCACCTCAAGACCGATACGGCCCAGGCCGACAATGCCCAGCGTCTTGCCACGCAGCTCAGTTCCCTGCAGGCTTTTCTTTTCCCACTTGCCATTGTGCAGGGCGGCGGTTGCCTTGGGGATCTGGCGAGCCATGGTGATCATCAGGCCCAGCGTTAGTTCAGCCACCGCGACGGCATTTGCGCCAGGGGTGTTCATCACCACGATGCCGCGCTTGGTAGCAGCGTCCGCGTCAATGTTGTCGACGCCAACGCCGGCGCGACCAATTACACGCAGATTGGGCGCATGCTCCAGCAGGGCGCTTGTCACCTGCACGGCAGATCGCACCACCAGGGCATCGGCATCGGCCAGTTCCGCCTCCAGGTTTGTGATCTTGTCAGCGCTCACCAGCTTCCACGATGGCTCCTGCTGGAAGACGGCAAGCGTTGCGGGCGAAACCTTTTCGGCTAGAACGATTTTCATGCGGCTTCTTTCTCAAAGGCGATTGCCTTCGCTTCGGTACTTTGCTCAAGCGGCTATTGCACGGCATTCTGCTCAGACCGGCAGGGCGGTTCTGAAGAGGGTCATGCAGGTTGTGTGCACGCCATCAGACGTGCCTCTACTGTACCAACCTCGGCGAAGTCTCTTGCGATGACGGCTGAAAAGCGCCCGGCTGCAGTAGTCTTGAGAGAGCATGACACCTGAGACCACAGCCGCTTCCGCCGATACGCCATTGCGTCCCCGCGACGTGTCCCACACGCCCAAACGCTACCTTGTACTGGGCGCAACGT
>JBPBPZ010000189.1:0-7210 GCA_050954525.1 Janthinobacterium lividum | reverse complement strand
GCGCATCTGGCGCTCGTCGGCAGCAATGGGCAGCGCAAACAGATATCCTGAAACCATGTTGGGAAAGTGGTATGCGGATTGGATGATCCGCTGGGAAATAGCGCTAACAACGCGTGACACCAATCGCGTGGTGCGTCCGCTGGAGTGGGGATTCGACTGGCTGGCCGACTTCAGCGCGCTGGCGGCAGCTTCGACCGAAGACAGTCCAGATGCACTGCAGCGCATTGTGCGCATCAATGACGAGATCGTCGCGCGTGGGCCTGAGTTCTACGGTTACACCAAACCGACTGACTTTCGCCTGGAAGAGCGCCATGCCGAGCTGTTCCCCACCAACGTGCGGCCCGAGACGCTGCGCCAGGCCGAGCAGGTACGCCTGGACGCGCGCAGCGGCAAGAGCACACCCGCACAGTTTCTACGGTTTACCTCGCCCATCCGTACCAAATACCCCGAGAACGATGCGGTAAACGCGCGTTGGTACCCCGAACCCCCTGCGAAAACACCCGGGCGCAAGAAGCAGGCCATCATCGTTTTGCCGCAGTGGAATGCCGACGCCTTCAGCCACAACGCGCTGTGCAGCATCTTCAACAAGTTCGGCATTGCGGGCCTGCGGCTGTCGAAGCCGTACCACGACATTCGCCGACCAGCCGAGCTGGAACGCAGCGACTACGCCGTGAGCAGCAACGTGGGGCGCACCATCGCAGCCTGTCGGCAGGCCGTGGTCGACATCCGCGCCTGCATTGACTGGCTTGAAAGCCAGGGGTACGAGCAGTTTGGCGTGCTGGGCACGTCGCTTGGCTCCTGCTACGCCTTTATGGCGGCGGCGTTCGATCCGCGCATCCAGGTGTGCGCTTTTAACCATGCCAGCACCCAGTTCGGTGACGTGGTCTGGACCGGGCAGAGCACACGGCACGTCCGCGCGGCCTTTGAACAGAACGGCTTGTCACAGGCCGACGTGCAGTCCATGTTCACGGGCATCAGCCCCATCACGGTGATGGACCGCTTTGCCGCCGAGCGTACGCGGCAATCGCTGGTGATCCACGCCACGTGGGACCTGACGTTTCTGCGCGAGTTCTCGTTGGACGTGCTGGAGAACTTCCGTCGCCGCGGCGTGAATTATGTCAGCCGCGTGCTGCCCTGCGGCCACTACACGACAGGCGAAACGCCTTACAAGTACATCGACGGCTGGTACATGGGGTCATTCATCCACAAGGCTTATAAGCAGATGCGTGAGCGTGCGGCGTGACGTTGAGCCTGTTCAAGCACCTTTGCTGCAAGCGTGACCGTCATCCTGAGCAAAGCGAAGCATCCCTACGATCTGCACCACACGCAAGCAGTTCGAAGGTTTCTGGCGAGAAACCCACACGCGCTGCAGAGGGACTGGCTTCCTCGGGAGCCTTCATCACCACGCTCCTGAGGATGACGACCATGGGTGTGGCCCTGCTAACCGGATGCAAAAGCACCCAGCCGCCGAAACCGCTGGCGCAGTTGACCACTGAAGAGCAGGCTGGCCATGCAGCCTTTGTGACCAACTGTTCGCTTTGCCACTATGACCGCGAGAGCGGATCGCTGCACGGCCCATCGCTGCTGGGCGTGTACCAGAAACCATACCTGCCCAGCGGTGCCCCTGCAAACGACGACCGCATCCGCGCCACCATTCTGCACGGCCGCGGCAACATGCCTGCCCTGGGCGGCGCGATTGGCGAGGAAGACATCACGAGCATCCTGGCGTACCTGAAGACTCTCTAGCCGTGTACGGCACTTTCTACGCTGGTACCTGGACGGCTCCGGGTCTGCACTTCCTCGCGAAGCCAAGTACCATGAGGTTGTGCCCGTTCCTGAATCCACGCCGCAACGCATCAAGCTGCCACTTGGCTCTGTGCCGCCACCACGGTCTGACAGTGATGGTCCGCGCATGTTGCCCGGCATGGCCATGATCGCCATTTTCATGTTGTTCATCGCGGTGGCAAACTCCGTCAACGTGGTGGTTCACCGTTCCACCACGCGCAGCAGCGCCGTGTACGCCATTCTGTTTGTGTCCAGCATGATCGTGCTGGGCGTCTTCGGCTTTCTGCGACTGCGTCGCTGGGGCTGGGCCTTGTTGCTTGGCGGTTGCTTCTTCTACTCGCTTGGGAACGTGGTCATCTTCTTCCAGACCCACCAGGGCCACTACCTGCTGCCCGCCGCGTTTGCCATGGTGTTCTTCCTGTACCTTGTACGCACAGAGATCCGGGAGCGCGTGCACTAGGCTGTTCCACGCCCACTTTCAAGTCAGCATGCGAACAGACGGTGGAAAGCAGTACCATAGCCCTTGCATGGCATTGAACGCTCAGCTTCCTCGAACGATTTTCGGTACGCCCCAGGCGGCATGCTTTGCGGCGCTGCTGTGCCTTACCGTCGCCACCACTGGCTGCAAGCAGCAACACGGGGCCGACGTGGTAGCCAGCGTCAATGGCAAAGCCATCAATCGCGGCGATCTGGACCGTGGCTTTACCGATCAGCAGCGGAACAAGCAGGATCCGCAGCCAGAAACGGAAGAACAGGCCAAGAGCGACCGCCTGACGATTCTGCGATCGCTGATCGACAGCGAGATCATCCAGCAGCGTGCCGCAAAGATGAACCTAACCGCCACCAACGAAGAGGTGGACGCCAAGCTGACCGAAATGAAGTCTCGCTACACCGAGGAGCAGTTCGCTGAGGTGCTTAAAGACAGCGGACGATCGCTCGATGAAGTCCGTCGCGACCTGCGTCGACAAATCACGTTGGACAAGCTGCTGAACAAGGAAATCAACAGCAAGATCAACGTGACCGACGGCGAAGTGAACGCTTTCTTCAACGCCCACAAGGCCGACTTCAACCTGATTGAAGACAAGATTCACCTGGCGCAAATCGTGGTGACCAGCCAGCCTGCGCAGCAGACGGGAGCAGGCAATCTGCAGGGCAGCAAAGCCACCACGGACGCAGACGCACGCAAGAAGATCGCCACGCTGAAAGCTCAACTGGATAGCGGCGCAGACTTTGCAGCCGTGGCCGCCAACTACTCGGAAGACCCTCAGACCGCGCCAAACGGCGGCGACATGGGCTTTGTAGCGGCCTCGCAGCTGCGGCAAAGCGGACCAGTGTATGAGGCAGTGAGCAAGCTGAAGGCGGGCGAAAACACCCCCATCCTGCCGATTGTGCCGGCAGGTTCAAAACAGCCCATCGGGTATTCCATCATTCGGCTGATCGCAAAAGAGACCGCTGGCCAGCGCGACCTGAATAACCCCGCCGTACAGCAGAGCATCCGCGATCAACTGAGAAGTACCCGCGAGCAGTTGCTCAAGGGTGCGTACCTCGAAATGCTGCGGGACCAGGCCAAGGTCGAGAACTACTTCGCAGAGGAAATTTTCAAGGCGGGTTCAGCGCAGTAGAGGCGTACGGATCAGCGGGATGTAGCCGCAGGTGTCCGCGTGGTTGAAATCGTATCCGCGACCACACTGGCTGGGCCAATCAATCCCTCCCGGCAGTTCGCACGCCATAGGGATCGAGAAGCGCGCCGCCGGCGGGCACTGAACCTTCCACACGCCAGATCTTTGCAGTACCTACACAGATTTCATACAGGGTTCAGAAACAGAAAGGTCCTCCCGAGGGAGGACCTTCTTGCGTACAGAGGCAAAGCTTACTGCATGGTGACGCCACCACGGAGCTTCTCTTCCTTCTTCTTTTCCTCGGCCTGGCGTGCGCCCAAAACTGCCTGGCTGGCCTTTTCTGCCTGTGCAACATCATCCGCTACGGCTGGTGCGTTGCCGCAGTCGATATCGGCCTTCCGGCGGTACACCAGGTTCAAGTAGGAGTAAGCATCCGCATACTCTGTGTTGATCTGAGTAGCCTGCTTCAAGTGGTCGAGCCCGTCATTCACTAGGGACGTGTTCTGGTCCTTCAGCTTCGCACAGGTCGCCTTGCTCATCTTCAGGTTGCCCTTACCGTCATCGGTAAGTCCATCCGCTGCCAACGCCTTGCGGGCATTGTCATAGGCCTCAACCCAATCGACGAAACCGATGGTGTAGTGTGCTTCCGCGTCCTTTGGATCTACCTGGATCACCTGAAGCTCGTAGTTTTTCGCTTCGGGGTACTTCTTGATGTTCCGGTAAATCGAAGCAAGCTGCTGCAACGACACCTTGTCGTTCGGCTTTTGCTGCAGGTATTCCTTGAAGCCGCTGATCGCGTTATTTGCGTACTTCATGTTTTCTGGCGAATCCAGGTTGGGCACAACCTGGTAGGAGTATGCGGTGGCCAGGTACAGCTTCGCGTCCAGGTAATTCGGATCGTACTGAATGGCCTTCTGGAAAGCGTTGATCGCTTGCTCGTATTGCGCATTTTTGAACGCCGCGACGCCCTTTGTGAGCTGGTCGCGAGCCTTGAGCTGGTTGCAGCCCGTCAGCATCCCAAGCGACAGCAGAAGCGCGGACGTGGCGGAAACGCGTGCGATAACTTTCATTGAGCGAAGATCTCCTTCAAATGCCGCATACGAGCAAAGGTGTCGGTAAAACGCAGAAGCCTGGGACTCTTGCGTGGACATGATTGTACCCGCAGACGAACACAGCTTACCAGCTTTGAATGATCGAAACGCTTGGCCCTTGAAATACTGGCTGCGATTGCCGAACACTTCAATGCTATCTGCCGGAGCGATGCAAGTGAGAGAAACAAACACAGAACTTCCAGCATTCTGTGCAGTGCAGGTACGAACCACTGGAATAAACGTGTACTTAGAGCTATAACAGGTAAACGTGAAAAGGGCGATGAAAGTCTCATCGCCCTTTTACGCGTTCCCGCTCTTATTTGCCGGCTTCAACCGCAGGCGTGATGATGCCGATGTTATCGACACCAGCCGCATGGCCATCGTTGATGACAGGCAGAATCTGACCGAAGTCGAGATCCTTGTCACCCTTAACGAACATGACCTTGTCATTGCGGGTTGCAAAGATGTCGGTCAGCTTTTCGGTGAGTTGTGACAGGTTCACTGCATCTTCGTTGATCTTGTACGACGGACCTGCCGCACCATTCGGCTGAACCTGCACGACAATCGTCCGGGTATCCGGCTGCTTGTCCAGGTCCTGCTTTTTAGGTGGCTGCGGAACCAGTGTGTCCAGGCCTCGTACTGTGTTTGGCTGGATCACCATGAAGATGATCAGCAGCACCAGAAGAACGTCGATAAGCGGGGTCACGTTGATGTCTGACCGTGCACCGCTACCGCCTCCGCCTCCCATACCCATGGTGAATCTCCTCTGGCCTTTACAGGCCCGTGCTTGATGCAGCGAACTGGCTGCGTTAGATAAGTGGCTTTTCGGCCAACATGCCGAGCTGGCTTACGCCTGCGGTGCGGATGCCGTCAATGGCTTCCATGACCTTGCCGTAGTTGGCGCGGTTGTCGCCACGGAAGTAGACGCGTTTGTCGGTCTTATTTTCGAGCTTCGAGCTGATCTTGGGACCAAGATCGCTGCCGGTGACCTGATCACCACCCAGGAAGGTTCTGCCGTCGCGTGTGACTGCGACCACTACAGAATCTTCCTTGTTGGCATCTTCCATCACCACGGCCGCGGTTGCTGGCGGTAGCTCGACATTAACCTTGTTGTTCAACATGGGCGTGACGACCATAAAGATAATCAGGAGTACCAGCATTACGTCCACCATGGGCGTCACGTTGATATCTGAGTTTACCTTTTTACCTTCGTCACGAGATGCCTGTGCCATAAAGCGACTCCGTCTTTACCTATGAAGCTGTGTCGTGTGAGGTGTAGGCAGGCTCCTGCTTTGCAGTGAGATAGCCTTGCCTACACCTCGCCATCTGTTAGCGCTGCGACTGCTTGATGAAGTAGTCGACCAGCTCGGAAGAGCTGTTGTCCATCTCCACGTCGAAGGACTCAACCTTATTGGTGAAGTAGTTGAAGCACATAACGGCAGGAATGGCCACGAGCAGGCCGAACGCTGTTGTTACAAGTGCTTCCGAAATACCGCCGGCAACTGCGCCGATACCAGAGGTCTTCTGTGTGGCGATCTGCTGGAAGGCGTGAAGAATACCGATAACCGTGCCGAACAGGCCGATAAACGGTGCCGTCGAACCGATCGTGGCCAAGGAACCCAGGCCGCGCTTCAGCTTGGCGTGAACGATTGCCTCGCTACGCTCAAGTGCGCGCTTGGAGGATTCGATCTGCTCGTCGGAGATCGCGCCACCAGAACCGTAGGAGCGGAACTCCTGCAGGCCAGCAGTTACAACTTCTGCCAGGTGGGACTTCTTGGAGCGGTCGGCAACCTTGATTGCTTCATCTAGACGACCGTCCTTCAGAGCACCGGCAACCTTGGGTGCAAACTCACGCGACTGCTTACGAGCAGCCGAGAAGTACAGGGCGCGGTCGATCATAACTGCGAGCGACCAGATGGACATGATGAACAGGATGCCGACGACTACGAGATCGATCCAGCCCATGTTCTTGAGCATGCCAAGAACTGAGAAGCCAGAGGAGGCTGCGCCGCCCTCTTCCTGAAAAAACATGCCGAGAGTGGCAGGTACATGGGCGAAGCTAGCTGCTGCGTGAGCGAGAATCACGAGAATCAGTCCTCCTGGGTTGGTGTGCGAGTGCTGCACGATGAACTTTGGTGAGCGGGACCCGGCAAAAGGACAGGTCCCGCAATCAAGATGTCTTCAGCAGATGCGGTTGCCTTGTAGAGCTTAGCCGCCGAAGGAGAAGTTTACGGTGATGGTGGTATCGACTTCCGTCGGGTCACCGTTCAGGAGGTAGGGCTTGTACTTCCAACTCTGCACGGCAGAGATAGCATTGGCGCGGAGCATTTCAGGACCAGAGACAACAGACAACTGCTCCACGCTGCCAGTCTTTGAAATGATTGCGTGCAAGACTACAGCTCCGGAAACGTGGGCCGCCTTTGCGATGGGCGGATATACGGGCGTGGTCTTTACCAGCACCTGGCCCGCCATAACGCCGCTCGAGATCTTGGCGGGACCGGTTGGCTTCGGCTTTTCCACCTTAACGACTGGTGTAGGAGCGGATCCGAGACCGAGTCCACCCATGATGCCACCCGCTGAGCCCCCAGCTGCACCCATGCCTGCGCCAGCAACACCGGCAACCTGCGCGGGTGGTGGTGGGTCTTCATGGGTCATGTCGATCTTCTTAGGGATCTTGGTGGGAGCCGTCATGGGATCGAATGCTGCAACCTGCTT
>JBPBPZ010000080.1:0-7277 GCA_050954525.1 Janthinobacterium lividum | reverse complement strand
GGGACACCATGACGGAAGAGAAGTTCATCGACATTGCCAACACGTACGGCCATTACTTCGCCACCCGAGGGCGAGAGGCGGACACCTGGCCCATGTTCACCATGATGGGCCTGACACACAAGACGCCAAACGGCCGGATCAACATCGCTGCCACCTGGCACGACATGGACGGCAAGAACGACCTCTCCGTCATGTCTGACTTTCTGGACCTGTTCCTGAAATGTGACACCAAGATCGCAGAGTTGAAAGATCCCCAGACCAGCGCCCATGCACCCAGTGGTGGCCGCTTCCAGATGACGCCCTGCGTGGAAGGCAAGCACCGCTTCAACACCAAGCCTTGGCTGGAAGCCACGGTCGATGGCAACAGTGGCGGCATCAAGGGTTACGGCAGCACCCGTGGCAAGTACAAGTCCTGCTACATGAAACAGAACTTCACCAAGGATGAGCTAAAGCGCATGTATGCCTGGCTGACGCGCGACATCCCGAACGTGAATACCGGCTGCGTGATTGCCGTGGATTCGTATGGCGGTGCCGCAAACAATGCGTCATTAGCGCACGACACGGCGGTGCCGCAGCGCGGCTCCATCCTGAAGTTGCAGTACCAGATGTATTGGCAGGACGCTGCCGAAGACGAAGCGCGGCTGAAGTACTTCGACAGCATGTACACGGACATTTATTCCGCCAATGTCAGTGGCAAGCACGCGGGCACGCCCTTTCACAATGAGTTCTATGAGGGGTGCTACATCAACTATCCCGATCAGGACATGACGCGCTACAGCTTCTGGCCGGAACTGTACTACGGTGACCAGGGCCTGGTTCCCTTTCTGAAAGCGGTCAAGAAGAAGTACGACCCCAACAACATTTTTCACAACAGCATGGCCATCCGGGCATAACGCTTCGCAGGAGATTTCCATGAACATGACTAAGTGGACACGGCGGCAATTCTCACAGGCGCTCGGCCTGGCTGCCGCCGGAACACTCCTCCCCAGGTCCGGCTTTTCCATGGACACATCCGTTGGGACAGGCACCGGCAAATCCGGCGGGCTCGCTTTTGTTGGGAGCGACGCTCCAGCAGGTGAAGATGGTGCGATTCACGTCTTCCGCGTCTCCGATGCAAATTGGCAACACCTTCAAACTGTGCCCGCCGCAGCACCGGGCCGCATTCTGCTACACCCCACGCTGCCGGTCCTGTACGCGTTGCACAACGTGGGAGAGTGGAAGCATCTACCGCGCGGCGCGGTGAGCGCGTACGGCATCAATAGCCAAAGTGGGCAGCTTACGCATCTGGGTTCTCAACCCCTGTCGCTGTCGGCTACCTTCCCCCGGCACGCCACCTTGACGGCAGGCGGATCTCATCTGTTTGTCAGCTCCGGTGCCGGTGCCATGTACAACGTGCTGCCGGTTAGTCCGGATGGAAGTTTGCTGGCCGTCGCCGGGATCCGGAAGGAGTTCGGCGTACAGGATGAAAGCGGCGCGAGGACCGCATTTCCAGGCGCCGTGGCTTTTATGCCTGACGGTACCCTGCTGTCGGTGGATGCCGGGCAGGGAGCGGTGAACTGCTTCCAGCTGCGTGGCAACGACCTGACCGTACAGCAGCGTACGCCCATCCAGGCTGGTCATGGTGCAGACAAGCTTGCAGTTGCGCCATGCGGTTTGCGCGCCTATGCGCTGCATCCTTCTGGCAAGCTGATCACCACTCTCTCGCTCCGCGAGAGAGATCCGAAGCGGTCACAGGGCATGAGTTCAATCAAACCGGAACAGACTGAGCTGATGGCACAAGCGGTAGCAAAGGACTTGATACTGGCACCCGGCGGCAGCTATCTGCTTGCTGAGAGCGAGGCCTTGACCGATGTCCTGAAGATCGCTCCCGGAACCGGCCTGTTCGTCCACCATGCCCAGCTTCGTGGAGCGGGTGAGAAGCTCACGTTTGCGGCTGGAATGGGACTGCTCGGCCTGGATGTTTCCACCGGTGCTGTGCGGCAGACGGCGTTCGATGCAGTTCATGGCACGGCTGCGCCTTCCGAAATCGTCGCTCACGTGCAGAACCCGGTCAGTCTGGTTTTTCGTCCGGAAGGCGATTTGAAGCCAGGGATGCGTGCGCTCTGATGGCCTGCACTGGGACACTGCTACGAAAGTGCGTTTTGCCCCTCGGTCTGGCGGCCATTCAGGTGGCACTGGCTCATGCAGCCAAGCCGGTGGATGCTTGCGGCACGCTGCCGCACAGCGACCATCCCAAGGCACTGCTTCGCAGTGGCGCATTGTCCGCAACGGTCTTTTTGCCGGACGCGCAAAGTGGATACTACCGCGGTCCGCGCTTCGACTGGGGCGGCATTGTCGGATGCGCCTCGTTGAACGGCCATGCTTTTTTCGGCGAGTGGTTCGACCGCTACGAACCCACCATTAGCGATGCTGTGACTGGACCGGCGGAAGAGTTTCGGCACCCCACCAGCGAACTCGGATACGAGGAAGCGGCTCCGGGTGGGCTTTTCCTGAAGATTGGTGTGGGTGTTCTGCGCCGTGTCGACGCAAAGCCATACTTCTTTGGGACCAGCTATCCCATTGTCAATGGCGGGCAGTGGACTGTGAAGAAAAGTAAAAGCTCCGTCACCTTCCGACAGGAAGTACATTCCGCCATCGGCTATGCGTACGTCTATGAGAAGACGCTGACGCTGGACGGGCGCGGTAATGTTTTGACACTGACCCACACCCTTCGCAACCTTGGCGGAAAGCCGCTGGATACCGCGGTGTACAACCACGACTTCTTCATGCTGGACCACCAGCCTATTGGCCCGGGAATGGAACTGCGCCTGCCCTTTGTGCCGGTCCCGGACAATCCCCTGCCGCCCTCTGCCGAGATCGACGGCAAAACCATCCGCGTCGTGGCTCCGCTGGAACCGCGTCACGGGCTGGGTGCCTACATCACCGGCTTCTCTGACCAGCCGTCTGACTTCGACTTCATTTTCGAGGACAAGCTGCACGGCCTGGGTGTGGAGGAAAGCTCCGATTCCCCCCTGGTCAAGATGTACCTTTGGGCCACACAAAAAACCTTCTGCCCGGAAGGCTACGTCGGCATCCATGTGGCACCCGGTGCCGCGCAAAGCTGGACCATGCGCTACCGCCTCTTTACGAAGTAGCTTCTGCACCAGACCTGCACTTCATGTAAGGGGGCTCTCGCACTCTTACAGAAACAGCAAAGGCCCGGCAACCGCCGGGCCTTTGCTGTTGTTGAGTCGCGAGTTAGAACACGTACTTCGCCGAGAGCTGCAGCTGACGCTGCTGCGAACGGGAATTCGTAATCTGACCGAACTGGGCTGACTGCGTGTTGTTGTTGGGGTTGCCAAGTGAGGTGATGTTGAAGACGTTTGCCGCATCCGCCCGGAAGCTGATGTGCTGGCCTTCGGTGATGGCGAAGTTCTTGAAGATGGAAGCATCCGCAGCCTGATAGCCTGGCGCACGCTCAGAGTCGACGCGGGCCGTGCCATAAGTTCCGTTTGCGGGCTGGTTGTAAGCACACGCGCCATTGTCCACGCCCGTGCAGGGCTGGGCAGACGGATCAGAACCAAACCACTGGTTTGCAGTGCGGTTCACGTGGCGCATCGGGCGAAGATAGTTTGCTCGAGCTGCGCCGCCGTTGTTGTTGGTCCGGCTCACGTTGGTGGCGTTCATGTTAACCGGGAAGCCGGTATACACAAGGGTTGTGATTGCCACGTTCCAACCGCCCACAAATTCATCTGCGAAGCGGTTCATGTGAGAGCCGACCAACTGGCCGCGCCCAACTGGCAGGGCGTAGTTCAGGTGCCCGTTAAGGGCATGACGTACGTCCTGTGCCGCGGGACCATACTCTGCACTGTTGTTGTAGTAGTTCTGCGCGTAAGCAGACTGGCCATTGACGCCCTGGGCACCGAAGAAGCCAGTGCTGTTGGTCATGGCGCGGGCGTAGGTGTAGTTCGCCTGGAACTCCAGCCCCTTGCTCAGTCGCTGACGGAACGTTGTCTGCAGGCTGTTGTAGTTTTCCATGGCGTTCGAGTTCGTGAACACTACGGAACCACCCTGGCCGACCAGGTTGGCATAGGGCGTGGGACAGGCTGCCGCATTGGCTGCCAGCAAGGGGTCAGACGCTACCCCACCGATGATGCATGGTGAAGGCAATGAATTACCCGCACCGGCTGTCACTAGATGCTGGCCCGTTTCGCCCAGATAGCCGATCTGGACCGACGCCGAGTTGCTGATCTGGAACTCGGTCGTCAGGTTGAACTCCTGCAGGAACATCGGCTTGATGTTCATGTCCCACGCGCGGATCGTCGTGGTGCAAGGCGTCGCGCTGGTGGTGATATCGCAGGATGTGTTGGTGGTGCCGAATCCCTGCGCGGAGTTGAACGGTGCACCGGGGTTGGTAGCGGAAGGTGTCGCAGCAGAGGCCGTGAAGGCGTTCTGGAATGGGTAGTTGAAATTCAGGCGAAGGTTAGCGCCCGTACCTTCAAAGTAGGTCGTGATGCCGTACCCACCGCGAACAACTGCCTTCGGTGTCACATTCCACGCAAAGCCAACGCGCGGCATGAAGTTGGTCCACACGCCATTGAACAGAGCGCGGCTGTTCCCGTTTCTGCCAGCCAGCACAACCGTCTTGGTGGCCGTGTTGATGTTGGCCTGCTTGTTGTTGACCTCGAGAATTGGCTGGTCGTACTCCCAGCGCAGACCAACATTGAGCGTCAGCGCAGGTGTTGCCTTGTAATCGTCCTGAATGAAGGCCGAGTTGCGGAACTGGCGCTGCCCAGCCAGACCTGTCACGCCGCCGATTGCGCGGGTTGTGACGAAATTCTGGTTGAAATCAGCCAGCGCGAAGCCACCTACCGTGCTGGCCTGCGCGGTGAACTGGCCGCTGTAGTCATAGTGGCCGTCAGCACCATCGTTGCCTGGATAGAAGGTGTTCTGCTGGTACCGCAGGATCTGGAATCCACCCTTGATCGTGTGCCGATCCAACTGGAACGTCAGCGTGTCTGTGTAGCTAAATGTGTTGTCGTAGTAGTTGGTGCCCGTAGACGAATTACCCAACGTGGACAAGCCGCCTGTGTTGTTACCCGTGAACGTCTGCGCAATGAAGCCAGGCTGTGGCTGCGACACGCCAGGGATGCCAATGATGGAGTTACCATTCAGGCCAAATGCACCTGTGGGGTCAGTGGTATTTGCACCGATTGCCACTACGCGTGAAAAGCCGATGTTCAGGTCGTTGATGAGCCGCGGCGAAAAGGTGTGCACAAAGTCAAAAGAAGCACTCTGGAATGGCAGGGTGCTGACACCGGGGAAGCCGATCAGCAGCACTGGTGTGGAGAAGTCGCCGGCCTTCGCGTGCGAGTAGCTGCCTGAGAAAGTGTTACGCTGCGACGGGTTGTAGTTCACCTTGATGTCGAACTGGTCGTCGAAACGGTTCTGCTTTGTGGCCGCCTGATAATTGTTTTGCGTCACCAGGCCACCGGGCGTGGGGGCGTGGTTCGGCAGGGGATAAAACTCTGGATGGGCGTACAGGTAGCGGGCGACTGGGTTCGTCGGCGCGCCTAGCTGATTGTTCACGTAAGCCGGTTGCCCCGGAGCTTGGGTGTTATACAGCTGAAACGGCAACTCGCTGAAGTCACCATTGCGCATCTTCTGCGTAGCGACCGATGCTAGCCCGACACCGGCCGAATGGTAGCGGCGACCTTCGTAATCACCGAAGAAGAACAGCTTGTCCTTAATGATGCGTCCGCCAAATGTACCGCCAAATAGCGAGTACGTGTACGGCGTCTTTGCCACGTAGGAAGCTGCGCTTGAAAAGTGCTTGTTGGCGTACGTGTTCGCGTCCATGTTGTTGTTGGACAGGTACATGTAAGCGCTGCCGTGGAAAGCATTGGTACCGCTCTTCAGCAGCGTGATGACATCGCCGCCACCAACGTTGCCGAACTCGGCGTTCGCGTTGGCAGAGATCACACGCAGCTGGCCAATCGCGTCCGCACTGACGTTATAGCCAAGCTGGTTGTTAATCGTTTCGTTAATCTCGATGCCTTCCAGCTGGAAGTTGTTCGCTTCCTGCCGGTTGCCGTTCTGCGAGGCCAGCGTACCGTTGCCGTTGCGTTCCACGGTGTTTGCGGCATTGCCGGGCGAACTGGCAGTGAAGCCCGCAGGGTTCGCGGTTACTGCACCAGGGACCAGGAGCGTGAGTTGGGTGTAGTTGCGGCCAACCAGCGGAGCCGCCGCGATGGCGTTTACATCCAGCGTGGTTCCCTGCGTCGCATTTTCGGTGTTCAGCAGCGGGGCCACGTCACTGGTTACCTGCACGCTGGTGTTGGAACCCTCGACACCCAGTTTGCTATCGACCTTGGCTTCCTGACCCGTTTCCAGGGTGAAGGGTCCAAGCGTCTGCGTGGCGAAACCGGCCGACTCAACCACGAGTTTGTACTGGCCGATCTGCAGGTTGCGGATGACGTATACGCCGTCCCGTGTCGTTACGGTGGACAGCGAAACGTTCGTGGCCACGTTGGTAGCCGTGACCTTCGCATTGGGGATAACTGCTCCCGCGGCATCCGTTACGGTGCCGTTTACGCCAGCGGTGATCGTCTGTCCGTGTGCAAGCGTGGCCGATACAGCAATGGCCATCGATCCTGCCAGAAGAATGTTTCTATGCTTCATTGGCTTTTCCTCAAATTGGAACAGGTGCGGCTCCGGACGTTCGGGAGCGATGAAATCCGATTTTTCCTCGGTTATCTGAACTCTAAACCAAAGCTGTTAGCACGTACAAGCACCATTGTTGCTGTATGTACCATCAAAGGACCATAAATTTTCCGCCCGACCCAGCACGCTTCTTTGGTACGCCTGTTGAGGCATTACCATCAGCACCATGAAGGCTCTTCGTGCGCGCACCTGGCTGCTTACCGCAGCGTTGCTTTTTTCAGGGGGCCTATCTGCCACTGCACAACGTTCCCAGCCAACTGGTAACCAGCCGGAGCGGTTGGAATGGTTCCGCGACCAGGGCCTTGGCCTGTTTATCCACTGGAGCGCTGATTCGCAACTGGGTGTGATCATCAGCCACTCGCTTGCCGGTGCCAGTGACGCGTATGTGGATCGTTACTATCGCGACCTGCCGAAGACCTTTGATCCCACGCACCTGGACCCGGACGCGCTGGCGCGGCTGACCCGGTTGGCGGGCTTTCGCTACATGGTGTTTACCACCAAGCACCACAGCGGGTTCGCCATGTGGGACACAAAGACGGTGCCCTTCAACATTATGCAAACGCCCTACCATGCAG
>JBPBPZ010000072.1:0-7308 GCA_050954525.1 Janthinobacterium lividum | reverse complement strand
TCTGGGTGTGAAGCGTACCCACATGCTGTGCCTCGGTCGCAAGGATCCGGGCTGCGGTCTGAATGACGGCCGGTGTGGTGAGCAGGTAGGCTGCACCACCGTAAGCCGAGACACCGATGTCTTCGAAGATGCGCGCAAGTGTGAGGTACTCGTTCTGATTGCCGAAGCCGAGACCAAGCGCATTCAAATTGATGTTTGGCTTTGCAATGGCTGCTGAACCCAGAAAGCTCTGCAGAAGGGTGACGTGGGCGCGCTCATCGACGCCTATCTCCGAGGTGATCTGCGCCGTGAATACCAGTGCGTTAGAAAAGGTGACCTTTGCGCCGCCCGTAGTGAGGCCGCCATTCGGTGAGTTCCCATTCGAAGCCACACCTGAGACCTTCAATCCTGCCTGTTCAATGCCATAACCGTACTGACCGTAGGTGTAGAACTCTGCCTCGAGGTACTCGAGATTGAGAGCAAAATTCAGAACTGCCACCTCCGTGGCCGTCACGCTTGATGTTTGCGCTTCCGCATTCGCTGGGTCAGCGAGGCTCATTGCGGTCACGGCAGCAGCCGCAACACCAAGGGTACCGAGGAACTTACGTCTATTTGGGGAGGCTTTTACAGCTTCTTCGATCATGCTCTTCGACACAGGAAACTCCTTATTCGCACTGCTTGGCGGTCGTGAAAACGAAGAAATGAGCGGGGCTCACGCGGTTGGGCGGTAGTGTTTTACGGCAAACAGCAGAGCGACCGCAGGCATAACAAGCAGCCAGGTTGGAGGCTCGGGCGTAACTGCTGTGGTGTTCGTAAAGGTCACCGCATACGCATTGGTGCGTTGGCTACAACCGTCAAAGACATTGAGGAACTTGCCGTCACTGACACCGCACAAGTCTCCGGTGGCTGTAGCCGAGTTGAAGAGTGTTCCCGCAGCATAGTTCGTTGTGAAAACATTCGGGTCCTCTGTAAGGGCAAGGAAGTAGCTCCCAGGGCCAAGCGTCTGACTGAGCGAGACATCGCTGGTATCGTTCTCACCGAAAGCGATTGGATTGCCTCCGTTCGAACTGAAGAGTGTAAGCACGGGCACAAAGCCGCCAGCTGCGAAGGACGTAGTGGTGAAGGTGTACTGCTGGTTGTCAGTGGTAGAAAAGTTGAACGTTGCCACGTCGCTGTCTCCACCGAACATGCCGCGGTAGGTCATCGTGGCAGCCTTGGCGTGACTGGCGAAAGGCAAGGCGAGCGCCAAAGCGGTGAACATGGTGAACAAACGCTGGGTATGTGTCATTTCGGAACTCCTATGGATCGTTTGCACGATTCAGAGCGCCACCATCTGCAAGGCACGTAATAAAATTACGTGCCCGACTCAAAGCAGCTCAATGGGCGTAATACTACGCGGTTCCTGTTACCGCTTGTCCCATCTCAGGACGCTTTCGGTCTCTACTTTCACAGAGTGAACATGCGTTTGCTGCTCATACGAAATACCTGTCGCTAATCGTCCCGCCACCCGTTTCTGGCGTCGCTGCTTGCAGTGTCTCGTTGAGCGCCAGTTCTGTGAGATCAGTTCACCGAGCAACAGATACATGCTTGGCCATGCGCACAGATCACCTTTGCTAGAGCGGGTAACAAAGAATCAGTCTGCGCCACCGGCGCTCTCGCGAATGACCGCTTCAAGCGCTTCCTTGTAGGTCATGCCTGCTTCCTTCGCGCGTTTTGTGACTCTTAGGAACTCGGCCTCCGAAGACACCGACCGGGCGAGAGTTTCGAGCAGTGCAAGATGGCGCGAGAACTCCTCGGGTGAGAGCGCGTTCGGTTCGGGCATAGTAGGAATCCTTCAAGGCCAACACTACACCGATTGTTCTGGCACCCTCAGGGTGTCGGGGCCTTTGCACGAGGTTCACGTGTTGGCGCGCCGTGGGTCCATAGAAGCTCCGTTAAGACAGGCTTTTGTCTCTAGGGTGTTGAGCCGATAAATGTCCCCGCCAAGTAGCCGAAACTGAATGTGCTGCTGGGTAGTTCCGTACGCAACAATTCCGCGCGTTCCGCGCAAGCGGAAGCCAGACATTTCTAGTGAGCTCTGCTCCCACGCGCGCGCAAGCTGGTGAGAAAAAGCTCCGTGCAGCTCCAGGTGTTCGCTTCCTTCGGGCCTTTCAGGCCTGCCCTTCTCAGGGCACTTTTCCCACAGCATGGCACTTGCTACCCCTCGCTGGCGTGGGCCAGGGCCAAGGCGTGACTGAACACAGCCACAGCCTTTCCATTCAAAAGCCCGGAGAAGACACCCATGCAGAAGCAGACAGCACAGACAGCAGGAACCGCAGCCAAGCCCAACATCTACCAGCTTGTTACCGATCGCATCCTTGCCAGCCTGAAAGACGGCATCATCCCCTGGGAGAAGCCATGGCAGGCACCCACCTTTCCAGGCGGCAACTTTCCACGCAACTTCCGGACCGGCAAGCCCTACCGCGGCGTGAACGTCATGCTGCTCTGGTCCACACCCTACAGCGCTCCATTCTGGCTTACCTACAAACAGGCCCAAGAGCTAGGCGGAACCGTACGCAAGGGTGAGAAGGGCACAGCCATCGTCTTCTACAAGCAGTTCACTGGCAAAAAGAACGGCACGGACCAGACCGAAGACCAACCTTCAGAACAGCCTGAGGAGAACAGCGGCAAGAACCGCAGCCCGTTCATGCTCACCAGCTACACCGTCTTCAACGTCGAGCAGTGCGACGGCCTCAAGCTGCCGGAGTTACTACCCTCCGTCGAGCCGGACCTCTTCGAGCAGGATGCAGCCTGCGAAGCCATGGTCGAGGCCTGGGGAGACAGGCCTTTCCTACAGCGGCTCAGCCCGACCGAGTACCGCGCCTTTTACCGTCCCGCCACGGACACCGTCCACATGCCGGCACGCTCCCGCTTTGTGGACTCTGCCCTTTACTACAGCACCCTGTTCCATGAGCTGGTGCACAGCACCGGACATGAGACCCGCCTCAATCGCACCTTCGGTTCCAGCTTCGGAGACGACCTCTACAGCCGGGAAGAACTGGTTGCATAAACAGGTGCAGCTTTCCTGTGCGCAGTTGCCGGTATCGCCAACCAGCACACCGAACGCAACACCACCGCATACCTCCAGAACTGGATTGCAAAGCTCGAAGGCGACAACCGCCTCATCGTGCAGGCTGCGGCCGCTGCCCAGAAGGCTGTCGACCTTGATCACCGGAAAAACCAGGGAGGGAGAGCAGCCGGCTTAGCCGGCCCGCTCACCTCCCGCCTGCTTCGTCGCGCTACAAGCCTCGACTTCTTACTTTCCCCTTCTAACCGAAAGGATTTCGCATCATGGGTTACTCACACCGCTGGGAACGTCCGCAGATCATCGCCGCATCCACCTTCAACAGCATCACCAGAGACTTCCTCAAGATCCTGCCGGCTCTTGAGGCCGCGGGATCACCGATCGCCAACGCATGGGGACGGGAACAGCCAGAGATCACACCTGAGACCGTTCTCTTCAACGGCGTACAGAACTGTGGACACAGCAGCAACGCGGGGATTCGGCTTGCCCGGCCCGCAAGGAACGCTGTCGGCATCGGCGACAACTTCTGTATGTGAGGCACGCTTCCCTACCGCACCTGCAATGGGGACTGTTCTTACGAGACGTTTCGGTTCGACCGCTCGATCCCCTCGGAATGGATGGACGAGGACGGGCTCTACAGCACGTACTGCAAAACCGCCTTCCGGCCCTATGACCTGGCCGTCACCGTGTTCCTGCTCATCGCGAAGCATCGTCTTGGAAAGGACTCCGGGATCTTCAGCGATGGTGCGCTCACGCAGTGGCAGGATGCACATCTGCTGTGCCTGAAAGAACTTGGCTACGACCTCTGCCTTCAGGAGGTGATTGCATGAAGATGACCTACCGGATCGCCCACTCCATCGGAGTGGATGCAGCCAATCAGCAAATGCGAGACCAAGGTAGAACGGTCTGGAGCGAAGACGATTACAACCTTGCCGCCGCGGTACTCAACAGGCACCTCCCACTCTGCGCGGAGCTGCCAGCCATCGAGCCGGAGCGCTGTGGCTGTACTCAATGCGTGCCGGACGAACTAAACCAGCAGCTTGTCTTAAACATCTAATGATGTGGGCGGAGGGAGGAGGGCGACTCCCTCCGGTTCCAGTTGCTCCGGCATTCTGCGTCACCAAACTTTTGTCCCGTTTTGGTACATGTGGCTAACGCACCAGAACTTGTGCATTGCATGTGAATATGTCTGAGGTATCCCCTCTCGCTAGTAACAGACTTGGGAGATAAGGGGAGTCCGCTTAAGTGCGGCTCCCCATTTTTGGGGGGCCTACGACCAAAGTTCACTACTATATTCCAAACAGGACAACTGCTTGCTGCCAGCTCCTGCCGGTACTCCGACAGTAGCGCGCAACAGATGACGCGAAGGGGGAGTTCCACTTCTCCCAGGTCTGTATGGACCGGCCCCCTTTGTACCGCCTCCAGCCTTGTCTGTTGTGGATTCAAGCTCCGACTTCCACTGGGTCAACAGGCTGCACCATGCCGAGCTCTTCAGCGCGTTCGCGCAGCCAATGCTGCGTTCAGATCTCAAGCTCCTAAGATGATTCCGAGTCTTGCCAGACTATCGAACCGTTTCTTGCTGCTCGAGCACGATGCCCACCTGCCGGTTGATTTGGAATTCTTCGGCAGGCACAAGCATTTACTCAGAACTCCGAACAGTACGTCTCGCATATCGATGCAGAGATCGAACGTCTCCAGAAGTTACGCAACCAGGTTGTAGAAGACATCAAAGGCGAGAAGCAAATTGCCGCTCCGAAGAAGACTGGCAGCCGTATGAACGAGGAAGGCCGCCTGCGTATTACCTATTGAGTTTCACATTATGTGGCGTAGTTTCGTTTACATGATCTGGCGTATGCATGCTCTCATGCGTGAGCTTGCAGCCCTCTTCGTTTTTAGCCCTTCTTCAGGCTGAACATACCGCTGGGTACTGCTCACGGTCATTGTCGAGGCTGTAGCATAAACTTGGTCTTCGGAGCATCACCATCCCGCGGCCCTGCCCCGCTTGCGCCAAATAAGCTGAACATCCTTGGGCCACAAATGTGTGAGATAACAGGCCGCCTTGGGCTCTACCAGCAGATGATGGAGCTGATCGCTCGTGGCAAGAGCCAGTTCGAAGCTGCAGCCAGCGTTGGCCTCAGCCTGAGAACCGCACAACGATAGATTACAGCCGGAGCCTTTCCGGAACGCAAGCACCGCGTCTTTCCAAGTCACGTTGATGCGTTTGGAACCTACCTCGAGAAGTGTTTGGGGAAGGCTGTACCCACACATCGCAACTCTGGCGCGAGATCAGGCAGCAGGGCTTCCGAGAGTGTGCGTATGGCGCTCGCTGCGCCGCCGCTTCGAAGCATGCGGACATTCGGACTGACACCATATGTGAAGAGAAAACACCTTTATGTGTCGAGCACGTCGCCTGGCTCATGCTGAAGGTAAATCCTCAAAAACATCGCTTTCTAAAAGCGATATCTACAGAGGTTCCTCAGAACTGAGCTTACTCGGCCATACAGCCAGAGGCTTCTTCGAGATGATCCGGAACCGTGATGCCGTGGCGTGGCCACTATGGCTTGAGGCCGCAGCGCACTCGCCACTCGCATCGTTCGCGCGCCGGCTCGAACGAGATCGCCACGCCGTCGACGCTGCGCTCCGGCTTCCCTGGAGCAACGGCATGGTAGGAGGACAGGTCCACCGGCTGAAGCTGATCAAGCGACAAATGTATGGTCGAGCAGACTTCGATCTATTCAGGCTGCACGTTCTCAACCCGGCGTAATTTCAACCACGCAAACGCGCCCGCTTCGCCAAAAGGGCGCCAGAACCCACTTAGACCGACAAGCGGCATAAATAACGCCGTCGAGCACTCCGAACAGCATGGAGACTCCGCCCCGTGACCGTTGAGAACTCGCGATCAGAGGTGAATCGAAGTTGTTGCAAATCTTCTTCTCTCCACGCCCGAACAGAAGCGGTTCTAACACCAAGGTCCTTTCTAGCTTCTGGACTAAGGTTCTTTAGAAAGCGTTTACCTGGCGCAACGAACACATCCGGCCTCTCCTCGTGGGCAACTCTCATACGCGCAGACTTTAATGCCCTGTCTGCGTAGATAGGAGTGCCCGAAATCCTCAGTTTTCGCCTCCAGTTTGCGACAGTGGCCAGACTCACTCCCCAGTGGCATGCCACTGCTTGTCGAGCTTCGTGCTTCAGAGCTTCGATCAGAGGGCCAAAGACGATGAGTTGTGGCCGCCCTTTGACTGCGGCTCTAGGCCACTGTTTAGGACCGTAAAATCCGGCGACTCTCTGGAGCCCGTGTGCGGCACACAGGATTGCATCTCCATTACTTACCTGAGTTGAAAGGCTGTACGGACCGCCGACAAGCCGACACAGTTCGGCACTACGAATCTGTTGCCTTGGATCTACAACGCTTTCCTTGAATCTCATTTAGCCTAGCTTCTGCTCTCAGTTGATCATGGCTCTCTGCCAGGAACGAACACGGCCTGAATACTCCAGATGCTGCCTACTTCGTCTTTCAATTACACATCTACATTCTGGGAAATCATAGGCCTAAGCGGCTCAGCACTGACGGACCGATGTTCGTAACTTTATATTCAAGAGCACACAAGTGATGAGATATAGGAAGGTCGACGGGGTAGGACAGTTGTAGGCGCAGAAGCGCGACGGATATGCACACCTGGTCAGCCTGGAGACGCGTTGGCGCAGCGGCGGCACTCCAAAGGCGTCAACCTGTCAAAGCATGCAGGGCTTGGTTTTTGTATGGAGAAGGATGGTCTGCTGCAAGCGTGAACGCACGCTCCAGCGGGTGACGGAGACCGCACCTAGGGTGTCCTCACATGTTGAGGTATGGGTGTGCGTTCTACCAGAGCGTATAGCCCCATCTATGACGTAGGCGGCACACTTAACGTAAGCTGCTGATGCGCTGGCCAGGTAGACGGCCAGTGGACATAATCTCAGGTGCATCGCCGGCCCCCGCAGGTCATCGGAACTAACGCGCTCAATCCCCGCTCTGTCATGCGGATGTGGAGACAACTCCAGATATCCAGTCCAACAGGCCCGCCTAGACTTTGCCCGCTGGGAAATAAGGGGCAAAGCCGCAGCTTGGGGTTCCAGGTCTAACCTCTAGTTAGGCGCATCGCAATTGTTCTTCGGTACCGCACTCGGGAAGTACTGGCTAGGGGCACGACTGATAGCCTGACCGCCCCTTCGCAAGAATTAACAAGCCGATCATACCCGTAGCCAACAGGGTAAAGCTTGATGGCTCC
>JBPBPZ010000060.1:0-7317 GCA_050954525.1 Janthinobacterium lividum | reverse complement strand
CCTGCTGAAATAGCAGCCCGCGTTTGGATCGGGTACCCTTACAAGGACCATCCCTTGCATCTCACCAAAGATGCCTGCGGTCGCGCGGCAAGAAATTCAAAGGTTCTGTTTAGGAGAAGCAACATGGCAGCAGTGGACGAAAAGGTAAAGAGCATCATCGTGGAACAACTCCAGGTGGATGAAGCGGAAGTCACCCCTGGTGCCTCATTCCAGGAAGATCTTGGTGCGGATTCCCTGGACGTAGTCGAGTTGGTCATGCAGTTTGAGGAAGCCTTCGACATCCAGATCCCCGACGAAGACGCCGAGAAGATCAAGACCGTCAAGGACGCAACGGACTACATCGAAGCGCACGCAAAGGCAAAGTAAACGTGGCACAGGCAATGACCATTCCCGCTCGGCGCGTCGTCGTCACGGGCATCGGATTGATTTGTGGAATCGGCAACACGGCGCCGGCGGTCTGGGACAGCCTGATGGCTGGCAAAAGTGGCATGGCAGGAATTACTGCCTTTGACCTCGAGGGCCACCCCGTGCGTTTCGCTGCCGAGGTGAAAAACTTCGATCCTCACGTATTTGTGGAAAAGAAGGAGGCCCGGAAAATGGGCCGCTTCATCCACTTTGCGCTTGCGGCGGCGGCAGAGGCCATGGCGCACGCCAAACTGGAAGTGACCCCTGAGAATGCTGAAATGGTCGGCGTTCACATCGGGTCCGGCATTGGCGGGTTCGATATCATCGAGCGCGAACATACCAACCTCATGCTTGGGGGTCCGCGGAAGATCTCGCCATTCTTTATCCCGGCTTCCATTGTGAATCTGGCAGCTGGCCACGTTTCGATTAAATACGGCGCAAAAGGTCCCAACGAAGCCACAGCCACGGCCTGCACCACGTCTGCTCATTCCATTGGAGATGCTTATCGCACTATCCAGCGTGGTGATGCGGATGCCATGATCGCGGGCGGCGCGGAAGCGACAATCACACCGCTTTGCGTTGGTGGGTTTGCGTCTATGAAGGCCCTTTCCACGCGAAATGACGACCCTGTTCGCGCCTCCAGGCCGTGGGACAAGGACCGCGATGGATTCGTGATCGGAGAAGGTGCCGGCATCCTGATCCTCGAAGAACTGGACTTTGCCAAGGCACGCGGCGCAAAGATCCTGGGCGAAGTCGTTGGCTACGGCATGAGTTCCGATGCTTTCCATATGACCGGCATGGCTCCAGAAGGCGAGGGCTGCGCACGGTCTATGCGGAATGCACTTAAGTCTGCGGGTCTGCAGCCAACGGAAATCGACTACGTCAATGCGCATGCCACGTCGACTCCTCTGGGAGACGCCATGGAATCCAAGGGCATGGAGACGATCTTTGGTGAGCACGCCCTGAGCCACAAATTGCTGGTGTCCTCGACCAAGTCGATGACAGGGCATCTGTTAGGTGGAGCAGGTGGACTGGAAGCTGGCATCACATTGATGGCCATGCAGAAAAGCATCGTGCCCCCAACCATCAACCTGGACAGCGTCGATCCGCAATGCCGCCTGAACTATGTGCCGCATAAGCCAGTCGAGCAGGCTGTTCGGTACGCGCTATCGAACTCCTTCGGATTCGGCGGTACGAACGGTTCCCTGATTTTCAAGCGCTGGGACGAATAGAAGGGCTAGACCCGCTCCTTTCGCACTCTACGCTGCAGGCGGGTACTGTGCCTCACAAGCACGCTCCGGTGGTCCACCTGCATGGATATGTGGTGGCACGCAAGCGACTTTACTAAAGCGGCAGGTTCATCTTGACGATGAACCTGCCGCTTTCCATAATCCTTTTAGACTGTCCGACAACTGAGCGGATGGCTGGAAGGTTTTTCCTTGCTCTTCTCCCAAAGCAACTCCCGCAAATTTGTCCCAAGCCACCTTCCCATTCCGGCAGGTTCCATGCGCCGCGACACCATCCTTCAAGCACCCGGCACGTTCGACAGTAACTTCCGAAAGGCACCAGCCAGGGGGTCGCGGCTCCGCGCCCGGACATAACTTCCAAGTTGATCGATCGAACCGCGTGCGGATCTTAGTCATGACCCGCCAGATCTATGACTTGGATTGTGGAATCCGCAATTCTTTGTTCCTGCAAAGGGTGCGTGGATGAGCCGGAGCACTTTTGAGTCGAGCCGAACCGTTCCACCTGTTCCAGGTCCGCGTCGCTGATGGGTATGCGGCGATTCGGCCACACATTTCAGCTTTGCAGAAGCTTGCAAGCCTTAGCAGTCAGCCGGGAGCGATGCACGGCCTGGAACTGCTACTGACTTCTCAGTTTTCAAAGCGCAAGCACCCGTACCTCATCTGCTTTCACAAATCCGTTCCTCACACGGCCGACGAAAGTGTCCTGGTGGGAGCGGTGTTACTCCTCGAATACCGTGCGTTTGGCGTGGGCACAGGTTTGTACGCGACTGCCGATGCATTTGGCGTGCGCACGGTCGTGGGTCCACACAATCTCCATGGCACCTTTTGTGAGCTGGCATGCCGTTACCTGTTGGACCACGGGAGCCGACTGGTGCTAACGACATGGCGACCACCGGCGGACGCAGGCACGACGCTTTCCGCGCCATCTGGGACTAACCGGATACATGCCAGGTCCGCGCGGACGGTGCAGGATACGCTGCTGCTTGGCAGCTCTGCAGAGGAAACGCTCCAGCGTCTGGGCAAACGAACACGCGTCCACCTGCGCGCAGCACGCAGGCGGTTCAATGAAATGTACCCTGAAGCGACACTTGGCGACGCAGCATCCGACCTTGCGCAGGCCAGTAACAACCTTCTGGCGCAGTTGAACGATTCTTCCCTGGACATCATTGATCAGGATGCGTTCAACCACCAGGTTCGCTCCGTGTGCCAGGCACCAGGTGGGTTTATCCTTGGCCTCCACCTGCAGGGGCAATGGATCGCGTTGATTGGCGGCTGGCGGCAAGACAGAACGACCTGGATCGAGTGGCAATGTAATGCCCGCGGCTTCGAAAAGCTTTCGCTCGGAAGCGTTTTGCGTACCTTCCTATTTGAGGAGGAGGCCAGGCTAGGCAGCACGCACCTGGGCTTTCACGGCGGCACATCCCACTCCATGCTGCATCGGTTTGAACACACGGCCGTGACCGACCTGCTGATGCGCCGCAAAGGCTCGACGATGAGTGCTCTGCTTTGGTTGCTGCCGTGGGTGTACGCACGTTGGCCGAAGTCGCTGGAGAGGGGCAATTTCCTTTGGAATGCCCTATGCAGACCAGGGCTCCAGTGGTCAAATGATCCGTCAAGCCAGACATCGGCAAAGGATCATCAACTGCAAGACGCATAGCGATGCCTACAGGCACGGAGTTCCGCTCGGGCGTGACGGTGCTAGCCTAGCTTTTGTGGACGCGCACTTCTATCACTTGGATCTTCGCCTGCTGGGCGCAACGCTGTGGCTGCATGCGGACCCGGAAGAAGGCGTCCTGGGTGACGATCATTCCCTGCGTAATCTGCGCCCTTTGCGATTCGGCACGGAAACCGAGGCACTGCGCGCTCTGGACGGTGCAAGCGTAGGCCATTGGAGCAGGTTTCCCCTCGAGGGCATCCACGCCACGCTGACCCGGTCACAACTGCGCGCCATCGGCTTCCGCGGGAACTTCTAGCTACAGATTCAATCAATCAACGGGTGTACTACTCAGCCACTTGACCACGTGCCGGTGTCGACTTTCTGGCCTTAAGCTTGGCTCTCGCCTGCAAAAGCATGGCTTCTGCGGCAAGTGGACCATGTGGTGCGTCCTCGTGCTTGTAGTAGACGAAGACGTCTCGTGTCTGGCTCAGGGTACGGAACCTCTTCGCGTGCAGCGCCACTTCTGACGAGCTATACCCGCCCGGCATTCGCAGGCGATAGCAGGCGAAGTCTGGAGCGGTAAGCACGTCCGGCGTCTCCAGGTCTTCACTTTCAGCCACGCAAACAGCGGCACCGTAGGCGCGGAGGATTGACCAGGTCTCCTCCTGAAACCAGCTGCTATGCCGAAACTCGAATGCAATGCGTCCAGCACCGGCTAGTTGTGGCATGGCGAGAAATGCCTCCAGGCGCGGCCACTCTGCCTTGAAGTTTGGCGGCAGCTGAAACAGGATGCAGCCAAGCGCGCCGGCCGCACGTACCGGTTCCAGCGATGCCACGAATTGCTCGACGGCGTCTCCGCAATCGCGCAGCCTTCGACGGTGCGTTACGACTTCGGGTGCCTTGAACGAGAAACGGAATTCAGGCGCAACCGCAGCCAGCCAGCCCGCCAACTGTGCCTCCGTCGGCAGCTTGCGAAAGGTGTAATTCACCTCAACCGAGTTCAGACGCGTGCCATAGTGCTCCAGCAGACGCTTGCCCGGATGTTTCACGGGATAGAAACCGGGCTTCCACGAAGGGTAAGCCCAGCCGGATGTACCAGCGAATAGTTTGTTCATCATTTGAACAGCCATAAGTGTCGGAAGTTGTCGCAGTTCTGGACAGCGTTGGTAAGGACGATGCGCAGTTTGACTGCACTGTAAATCGTTCTTAGTCTTAAGACCTAAGTAACGACCAAAGACACTTTGCATGGTGTCATATAGATATTAGTTACAGACCTGGGAGAAGGGCCACAGCGATGTGGCCCCCTTTTTTGTTCCGCGCTACTTTTAGACGCGAAAAAGCCGCCCACATGCCGTGGACGGCTTTTGATAGATTGGGGCGGCTAGAGGGATTTGAACCCTCGACATCGGGTGCCACAGACCCGCGTTCTAACCCCTGAACTATAGCCGCCGTGCCCGAGATCGATTGTAACAGGGCAGAGCCTGGTGCTGCTGCGCTGCAGTATGCTGCTTCCATGGCTATGACGAGCGGGGCGGTCAGCGTGCACGGCGATCCGGAGATGGCAGGCACTGTTGACTCGGACCTGGTTGCGTCTTCGCCGAAGCCGCAGCGACTGCTCTCCATTGACGTCTTGCGCGGTCTGACCATCGCGTTCATGATCCTGGTCAACAACGAGCCGGATCCGAACTCATTCCACGCTCTGAACCACGCCGAATGGAACGGCTTTACGCCGACAGACCTCGTCTTTCCTACTTTTCTATTTCTTGTTGGCCTTTCGCTGGTGCTGTCCACATCTGCGCGGATGGCCCGCGGCGTGACCCGCGCCACACTGTTTCTGCATATGCTGCGCCGCGCTGCAGTGTTGTGCGCGTTCGGGCTTGTTGTGAACACGTTTCCGTTTCAACACCTGGATCGCATCCGGTACTACGGCGTGCTGCAGCGTACCGGCCTTTGCTACCTGGCAGCCGGGACGCTCTGCGTGTTCTGGCCGGGGTGGAAGAACAAGGTTGTCATCGCTGGCCTTTGCCTTGCTGGCTACTGGGCGTTGATGCGCTTTGTACCGGTGCCCGGTTTTGGTGTGCCGACGCACACTGTTGCTATCAATCATCCAGACGGCAACCTGACCGCGTACCTGGACCGCGCCCTGTTTGCGCCGCAGCACCTCTACCAGCGCGTGCGCGATCCCGAGGGCCTGCTGTCTACCCTGCCTGCAATCGCCACCACCATCATGGGTGTGCTTGCAGGGCTATGGCTTCGGACGAGCCGGGAGACCGCGAAGAAAATCGCCGGGATCGTGTCCGTGGGTATGCTCTCCGTGCTCGCGGGAGCACTCTGGAACCTGTCGTTCCCCATCAACAAGAAGCTGTGGACAAGCTCGTTCGTCCTGTTCGCCGGCGGTTTAAGCCTGCTGCTGCTGGCGCTGGCCATGTACCTGGTGGACGTAAAGCGGTTTGGGAGGCAGAGCGTTTCACGCGCGGACGTGCCGGAACGCCCCACCATTTACAGCCCCCTGCTGGTGTTCGGCACCAATTCCATCGCCGCCTACATGATCTCGGAACTGCTGCCATCCATTGTTGCCATGGTAAAAACGGCAAAAGGGGATGCGTTGAAGGACTATGCCACCTGGTTGCACCGCGTGGTGCCGGTGTACGGCGTGCCGTCTATGCTGTTCGGGCTTTCGTTTGTGCTGCTGACCTGGATGCTTGTATATCCGCTGTATCGCAAACGCATCTTTCTTCGCGTTTGAACCGGGTGCTGGCGGTTTGGCGTTCCGGTTCTCGCATCTGACAGGCAGCGCATGTCGATCCCAAGTTCAGAACCCGAAATCCTCAAGCCGCGCGTCGCACGCGGGGCCGACCTGTTCAGCGACCGCAACCTGGACCTTCTATCGCACATCCTGGACGATTTTCTGCGCATTCCCGGGACGCAGATCCGCTTTGGTCTGGATGGTGTTATTGGCCTGATCCCAGGAATCGGCGACATCATCGGAGCCATGGCGTCGTGGATCATCATCCTGGCGGCTTGGCTGCGCGGGGTTCCGCGCGTGACACTGGCCCGCATGCTGGCGAATGTCGCCATTGAGACGATCATCGGCACAGTGCCGGTACTGGGTGACGCGTTCGACATCGCGTGGAAGGCAAACCGCCGCAACTTTGCACTGCTGGAGCGGGCCACGGGTGCCATTCCCAACTACAGTGCAGGTGGCCAAAGTTCCAACGGTGGCAGCACGAACTATCCAACTACCAACCGGACGCTGCCGGGTAGCAGCGTCACGTCCAGCGACCGCAAGCGCCACGCTCTATCCGACTGGGCCTTTCTTGCCAGCCTGTTCCTGGGCATGTTGCTTCTGCTGGCCATTCCAATTGCGCTGCTGGCATGGCTGGCAGGCAGGTTCTTTGCCATGGGGACACATCGGTAGGCCTCAGACTGTCAAAGTTCGGCGGGGCGTCGTAGAATACAGTGAGTCGGGGCGTAGCGCAGCCTGGTAGCGCATCTGCTTTGGGAGCAGAGGGTCGGGAGTTCGAATCTCTCCGCCCCGACCACTTTCCTCTTTCATGCCAATCAAGACAATTCAGCAGGGACCCTGGCGCGACGATCTGATCGCCCGCATTCGCGTGGAAGCACAACCGCCTGAGAAGTTTTCACACCAGGCGCGGCTTTACCGATTAGCTCGCCAGATTGCCGACGCTTCCAGCGATTCGTTTGACGATGAGGTGCTGTTTGGCGCGGCCTGGGTACACGATCTGGGCGTCTTCATCGGCCATCGGCCCGAGGACCTGGACGCCCTGAAGCGGTGGGACTCTACCGCTTACACCGTGGCCCATGCACCGACAGTGCTTGAGGCATGTGGCTTTCCGCCGGGCAAGATCGCAGCCGTTCTCGCATGCATTCGCACCCATGAGGCAAGTGGCACGCCCACAACGTTGGAAGGGACGATCCTGCGCGATGCCGACCTGCTGGAGCAGTTGGGTGCCATTGCTGTGATGCGGACCGCGGCAAAGATTGCGC
>JBPBPZ010000035.1:0-7318 GCA_050954525.1 Janthinobacterium lividum | reverse complement strand
AATAGAGTTCAGGCGCATGCGCCGGGAGTTGGAAACATGAAGGCAGTCTGCTGGATGGGCACTGGCAAAGTCGAAGTGCAAACCGTAGAAGATCCGAAAATCATCAACCCGGGCGATGCGATTCTGCGCATTACCCGCACCGCAATCTGCGGCAGTGATCTCCACCTGTACGACGGCTATATTCCGACCATGGAATCGGGCGATATTCTCGGGCACGAGTTCATGGGCATTGTGGAAGAGGTTGGCTCTGAAGTTAAAAAGCTGAAGCGCGGCGACCGTGTAGTGGTGCCCTTCACCATTGCATGCGGCAACTGCTTCTTCTGCCAGAAGGACCTTTGGTCGCTGTGCGACAACACCAATCCCAATGCGCATGTCTGCGAGACGATGTATGGCTACAGTGGGTCGGCCTTATTCGGCTACTCGCACATCTATGGCGGTTATGCCGGTGGACAGGCGCAGTACGTGCGTGTTCCCTTCGCTGACGTTGGGCCAATCAAGATTGAGAGCGGCATCGAGGACGAGAAGGTCTTATTCCTCTCCGACATCTACCCGACCGGCTACCAGGGCGCGGAGAACGCAAACATCCAGCCGGGCGACAACGTGGCGATCTGGGGAGCAGGTCCCGTAGGCCTGTTCGCCGCTGCCAGTGCTTACATGCTCGGTGCTGGAAGGGTCTTCGTAATCGATCGTTTTCCCGAACGGCTGGCCCTGGCCCGCGACTACTGCGGTGCCACGGTGATCAACTACGCCGATGGCAATCCAAGCATTGTCGAGGCACTGCGCGACTTGACCGGTGGCAGGGGGCCGGACAGCTGCATTGACGCGGTTGGTATGGAAGCACATGGCGTCGACGTCACCGCCGTCTACGACAAGGTAGAGCAGGCGACCATGATGGAGACAGACCGCCCCACAGCGTTGCGCCAGATCCTCCAGTCTGTGCGGAAGGGTGGAACCGTTTCCATCCCTGGCGTGTATGGCGGTGCGCTGAACAAGCTAAACTTCGGTGCAGCCTTCGGCAAAGGCATCACCATGAAGATGGGCCAGACCCATATGCACAAGTATCTGAAGCCGCTGCTCCAAAGCGTGGAAGAGGGACGTATCGACCCGAGCTTCCTCATTTCGCACCGCATCGGCATCCAGGATGTGCCCGATATGTACAAGATCTGGCGTGACAAGAAGGACCGCGTGACGAAGATTGTGATCGATCCATTCCGCGAGACGGGCATCGAGAGATTGCACTCGGCCTAGTTTTCTAATTAGGGCAGTACAACGGCTCCTCCGGTGGAGGGGCCGTTGCTTTGCTCTCATCGGAAGAAGAAAGCGCCGCTATCAGCTTCGTTGCGAGCACTTCAGGAGCTAGAACTTTGCTTCTGGGGCTAAACTTTCGTTTAGGTGAACGTGCCGAGACCACATCGCTCTCAGGTTGACGATGTGTGGTCTTCACACGTCAGGTTGTAACCGCCAGATCCCGCAATCTTCATAGCCCGTGGTGACATACAAACCGTCCGCATCGTGCGAGATTATGGCTTTGTCCGCATCACGATCTTCATGCGACAGGTGGATGCGGCCTCGCCACAGCTCCTGGTAGTTGCTATGCACGTCCTGCAGCAAGCGGCGCTGCTCGTCGTTGACGTACAGCACGTCCAGATGTCCAGGGCGATTGCGGAACTGGTGCGTCCACCGGGTCAGCAGGCGATCCATCAGGATGATGTCGAACGGATTGAACAAAAACATGAGGCAGGGTCCGGCGGGTATGCGCAATTGCATGACGTCGCTTTCCTCCAGACGCATGGGTGGTCCGTCGTTCTTCGCCTGCCAAAGGTCAATGTTGGAACGGGCAGCAGCAGCAAGGCCAGGGTGCAACTCCACACCGAGAATGCGCCGGAAAGGCAGTTCCGCTGCCAGCAGCATGGCCCTGCCTTTGCCTGCACCGATATCGACAAAAGCAGTCTTTTGAAGTGGGTGCCGGGCGAACGGCTGCCACCGCGCCAGCAGCTTGCGAAACAGCGACGGTGCAACGCCGTGGTATGCGGTGGTATGACGATCGTGCCGATGACCGGTTGCCAACTGGTCGCCGGGAATCAGGGAGCCGGTATCGGTTCCATGTACCTGATCAAAAGGATGAATGGGGGCGTTGCCAGGGCGGCGTCGGCGACGTTGCGGAAGCATCATGCTGTTGGCGAGTGTACCGCGCGAACAGAACCGCTGCCCTGCACGTCGCGCATTCGACAAATCAGCGTCGGGCGACCGGTATGCCTAACCTGTAGCCCTGCACCGGCTGCCTCTCTGTATCACTGCCAGGTAACGCCAAGGGCAGAAATGCAAGGAGGACGAGAAGCGCGATCATCATCGGGACCAGGAAGATGCGCTTGTTGTCGCGATATCGATCCATACCCGGAGCATAGAGCGCCGGTTCCGGACAAGTAAAAGGGAACGCCTTGAAACTGGCGCTCCCTCTGCTTGAATCGTTCCATTGTGGTGATTACTGTGCGACTGTGCCTTCTTCAACCGTGGCAAGGTTTCCAGGGACATAGTTGGGATCATCGCTCTTCACGGTGACCTTCACATGCGCGGAAACTTCGCGGAACAGCTTGACTGCCACATGGAACTCACCGAGCTGCTTCAGCGGCTCATCCAGTGCAATCTTGCGACGATCAATCTCGAAGCCCTGCTTCTCCAGTGCCGCAGCGATGTCTGCAGAGGTGACGGAGCCAAACAGCGCATCGTTTGCGCCCACTTTGCGCTCGAACGTGAGTTCGACCACGTTGAGCGTTTCTGCCTGCGCCTGCGCAGCCGTCTTTTCCTTGGCAGCCTTGCGAACCGCGGATTCCTTCATCTGCAGAATCACGGCTTTGTTTCCGCTGGTGGCTTCAATGGCCAGACGCTGCGGCAACAGGTAGTTGCGGCCGTAGCCGTTGGCTACCTTTACAACGTCGCCCCGGTGTCCCAGGGTCTCGACGTCTTCCTTCAAAATAACTTCCATAACAGATCTCCTTGGGAGGTGCAGACGCTCTTAGTCGGCACACTCACAACGCACAGGGTGCTTAGAATTTTGCGGCAAATGGCAGCAGGGCGATGTTGCGTGCCTGCTTAATGGCGCGTGCCAGCTGACGCTGGTACTCCGTGCGTGTGCCGGTCAGGCGGCGCGGTGTAATCTTGCCGCGCTCTGCAATGAACTGCTGCAGAAGGCGAACGTCGCGGTAGGAGATGTGGTCAATCTTCTCTGCTGAGAACTTGCACACCTTCTTACGACGGAAGAACTTGCGGCCACCGCCGCCGGGTCCGCCTGCTGGACGGGGAGGACGTGGTCCGCTGTTGTTGCCCTGGTATCCACCACCGCCGGTGGGTGCGGTTGGCGTGCTGCCGGTGCTGCTGGTCTCGTCTGCCATGATGACAAAGTCCTTTCAACTGGTTCGGCGGCGGTCTGCTCCGGGGCCGCGGGGGACCCCATGAACATTGGAAGCAGACGGTGCCGCAGGTTCATCTCGCCGGAGAATGCTCTCCGTGATTAGACGGCAGCTTCTGCCGCGGCGGTTTCGGGCTGCGCTTCGGGTGCAGCTTCCACTGCGGCCGGTGCGGGAGCTGCCTCTGGAGGTGCAACGGGGGCTGGTGCGGCTGCTGCTGCAGGCTGCTGCTGTGCGGAAACCTTGACCTTGGTCGCGCGGATCGCCTTGATCTTCGCAACGCGCTTGTTCTCAAGATCGGTGCGCACGGTGAGGAACTTGATGACGGGTTCCGTCACGCGGAGGCGACGCTCAAGCTCTGCTACCAGGGGACCGTCAGCCGTGATGAACATCAGCACGTAGATGCCGTCCTGGAACTTGCGTACCAGGTAGGCGAGCCGACGACGACCCATCTTTTCGACGGAGGTCACCTCACCACCACCGTTGGTAACAACCTGGTTGAAACCTTCGATCAACTTGTCCAGATCGGCTTCTTCTACGTCCGGGCGGACGATGTACATCACTTCGTATGTGCGATCCATGTACTTCTCTTTCTGCGAGCTTCTATAACTCGCACCCCTCGTGCAGAGGGGTCTGGAAAATATCCGTTCGACTTACTTCTCATCCCGCCGGTTGAACTGATTCATCGCGGCAGCAATGCCATCCTTCACAACACTCTCCACCGCTTTGCCTACACGATCGAGCACTTCATCCAGCACCGCGAGTTCGGCTTTGCGCATGGGAGCCAGCAAGTAGTCCTTGCCCCCTGCCTTGATCTCGCGGCCGTCCGGCAGCGAAGGCTTGCCAACGCCAATCCGGACACGAATCCAATCTTCCGTTCCAAGCGCACCGGTGATGGACTTCACACCGTTGTGCCCGTTACTGCTACCGCCAGGCCGAAGCCGAAACTCGCCCAGTGAAAACGCCAGTTCGTCATACAGCACGACCAGGTCTTTCGAAGGGTCCAGTTCCAGTTCCTTTACCAATGCTGAGACGGTCAAGCCGCTCAGGTTCATAAAGGTTTCAGGCTTTACCAGCAGGCACTCTTCGCCTGCCAGAAACGCCTTGCCGGTAAGCGCCCGACTGCGGCGGTTTGCTACCACCGTACCGCTCTGTTCCGCGATGCGATCGATAGCGAGAAAGCCTGCGTTATGCGGCGTAAAGGTGTACTCCGGGCCAGGATTGCCGAGACCGACGATCAACTTCACGTGCAAACGCCTCATCCGTTTCATGGTTGCTGGTCCCCGGTCTTTGTCTTGCCCCGGGAAACCAGCAACCAGAAACTGTTACCAGAAACTTACTTCTTTGGTGCAGACTTGGCAGCCGACTTGGTCGCAGCAGGTGCTGCCGCAGCTTCCGGCTTGCCCTTACCCTTGGTAACTTCAGGCTCCGCCGCCGCTGGCGTTGCTTCCGCCGTGGCTGCTTCTTCCTTGATCTCTGTGACGTGGGCGACCAAGGTGTCTTCTGCCTCGATGAACTTTGCAGATCCGACGTGAGGCAGGTCCGAAACGTGAATGGCACCGTACAGGTCCAGACCGGACACGTCCACATCGATGTGCGAAGGAATATCGCCCGGCAGGCACTCCAGCTCGATCTCACGCAGAATCTGATCCAGCACGCCACCCTGCATCTTGACGCCGTTCGGAATGCCGCTCAGCGTGATTGGAACCGACACGCGCATCGCCTTGTCCATGGCAATCCGCTTCAGATCGATGTGCAGCAGCTTGCCCTTGATGGGCTCGTACTGCCAGTCCACGATCATGGCCTTGGCGCCTGCGCCGCTCTCGATGTTGAGATCGAAGATCGTATTGTGGCCAGAATCTGAATGCAGGATCTTAAGGATCGACTTGGGGTCAACCGTGATGGCCTGCGACTCCTGGCCTGCGCCATAGATCACTGCCGGGATCAGGCCGGAGACGCGAACGCGACGTGCCGCATTCTTGTTGAACTTGCCACTGCGAAGTGTTGCCTTGACTGCTTCTGTGGTTGCCATGGTTGTCCTTTCGGGCGAGAGGCAGAGAACAGGATTCAGAGAACAGGGATCAGCGTCCATGCTCAACGATTTGTTCTTTACCCGTACTCCCTTTGCGGCCTTCGCCGCGATCTACTGTTTTGCCCGATGTTGCGGCGTTCTGTTGAAGTGGTCACCAGAGAACAGGCTGTTCCTGTTCTCTGAACCCTGTTCCTGCTAGGTGAAAAGCGAACTGACGCTTGTCTCCATGTGAATGCTTTCAATGGCGCGGCCAAGCAGGCCTGCGACCGTAAGAACTTTGATCTTGCTCAGCGCGGCAGCTTCTGGTCGCAGCGGGATGGTGTTCGTCACCACCAGTTCCTTCAACCGGCTGGCGGCGAGCCGCTCAACAGCAGGGCCTGAAAGTACAGCGTGCGAAGCGCAGGCGTAGACATCACTTGCGCCGTTCTTGAACAATGCATCGACTGTCTTGGTCAGCGTGCCTGCGGTGTCGACAATGTCGTCCAGAATGATGCAGGTCCGACCATTCACATCGCCGATGACGTTCATCACTTCGGTCACGTTGATGTCCGTGCGGCGCTTGTCCACAATGGCCAGCGGAACCTCAAGCTTCTGCGCGAAGAAGCGGGCACGTTCCACGCCACCGGCATCCGGCGAAACCACGGTCAGGTTCGGCAACTTCAGGTCGCGGAAGTAGCCGACCAGCACCGGGGACGCAAACAGGTGGTCAACCGGGATGTTGAAGAAGCCCTGGATCTGGGCGGCATGCAGGTCAACCAGAAGGGCGCGGTTTGCGCCAGCTTTTTCCAGCAGGTCGGCGACCAGCTTCGAGGTAATGGCGACGCGAGGGCGGTCCTTACGATCCTGCCGGGCGTAGCCGTAATACGGAATGACCACGGTAATGCGGCCCGCCGAAGCGCGCTTGAGCGCATCGATCATGATCAGCAATTCCATGATGTTCTTTTCCACTGGAAAGCTGGTTGGCTGCATCAGGAACACATCTGCGCCGCGCACATTCTCCAGCAGTTGGAAATGGATTTCACCGTCAGAGAAACAAACGAGCTTGGTCTGGCCCATGGGCACGCCCAAAAAGCTGCAAACCTCTTCGCAAAGGGCACGATTGGCAGATCCGCTGAAGATCTTGAAGCGACGATCGTCGGCCAGGCGGCTGGATCGTTTGCGATCGGCGGCAGTTACAGGCTGCTTCGCCGGGGCAGATGCAATCAGGGTGGCGCGATCTGCGTGTTCAGTGTCCTGCGTGGGTGCAGCAGTAGGCATGGTGTTCTGGGCGGACATGCGGGACGAGCCTCCAAGCCGGTTAGCTTTGGTTGGTTCTGCCGAAAATTTCTGCCTCTGTTCCCTTCTGGCGACCTCGCCAATACCTGCACGCTGCCACACCAGAGAAAGGAACATCGACACTGCTGGCTGGGCGACTAGGATTCGAACCTAGACAAAGTGCTTCAAAGGCACTGGACCTACCATTAGTCGATCGCCCAACTTCGTTCCAGACCGTATGCCTGGAGTGAAGCTCTTCCACCAGTGTACTGAACCACGGGCGGTTAAGGTGTGCGGCATCTCCTCGGTTGAGCCACATCAACACGGAGGGTCAAACAAAGAGACTGCGCCAGTACGTCTCGCGGGGCAGCGTTTCCGTTAGAAAAGCCTTGCCGCCAAGCGCCTGTGCGCGTGCCTGGGCCGCCTTTGCATCATCTTCTGTACGGTAAAGGCCAAACAGCGAAGATCCAGAGCCTGAGAGCGAAGCCATCACGGCCTGCTGCTCCACGGGTAAACCCTCATCGCCCAGAAGGGCGCGCTTGATGTCACGCAGAAAGGGATGCTGCTGAAAAACGACCTCTTCAAAGTCGTACTCAATCCCGGAACGGACAAGCGCAGGAAGAGGATT
>JBPBPZ010000131.1:0-7681 GCA_050954525.1 Janthinobacterium lividum | reverse complement strand
TGTCAGTAAAGGTTGACAGTGTAAATAGGGCGTCTGTCTGGTCCGTGGGATTGGTGCTGGTTTCCGCAATGTGTTGCAACTGGTCGTACATGGCCGCGTCACCATGATCGGCAGCAACATTCACTGCGGCTCGCATCATCTCCGGGTCGACGGTTTTGTCGCCTGCGAGTGATTTCACGGCCAGCCGCTTTGCCTCGGCAATGGCTGCCGGATCATCTGCACCACCCAGCAAGTTGAACAGGATCGCGCGTCGCCGTGCCTGCTCTAGGCTTTCACCAGGCCCGACGGGACCAAGCGAAGCATAGACAGGACCAAACTGTTGCCGAATCCATGCTTTCAACTGCTCAGTTTGAGTCTCGGTCGCTACCCGATCCCGAATGGAGCGGTAGCCACTGAGGCTTTGATCCAGGACATACGCGTTCGGGTCGGCCTTCAGAGCGCTAACAAGGTTCAGGTACGAGCCCACGGTACCCTGGCCGGAACGTAGCAGCGCATAGCGGTCGCCCACCAGAAGGATGCGTTCCGGTGCCTTGAGACCAGCAGCGTTGGCGAGGACGCTTTGCAGCGAAGCGTCGTCATAGCTGCTGCGGTAAAAGCCCTTTGCATCCGCGTTGATGTAGGCCCCTGCCGACGGAACCTTCAGGCTTCCAGAATTTGTAAGTACCTGGCAGGTTCCGCCCTTGACGCACACTGGAAGCGTCCAGCTTTGTGCCGGTTGCTGCGCCGGTGGCGAAAGAAAGAAGCGTGTCTGCGACGTCGTGTACTGGCCGTTCGCGAACTCCGTCCGAAGCAGGGGTTCGCCCGGCTGTGTCACGAAGCTTTCCATGATCTTGTCGACGGGTTTTTTGCTGGCGGCTGTTTGGGCATTCCAGAAGTCTTCCGCCGTCGCGTTGCCGAACTTGTGCGCTTCCATGTAGGCATGCAGCCCGTTCTGGAAGTCGCGGTCACCGACGTAGTGCTCGACCATGCCGATCACCGCACCGGCCTTGCCATAGGCGATGCCGTCGAACTGCTCGTTGATCTCCGCGGGCGTATCGGCCTTTGACCGGATCGGCCGCGTCTGCGCTGCGGCGTCCAGGTTCAGCGTGCCATTAAGGTTCAGCGCTTCGTCTTCGCGCAGACCCCAGGTTGGCTGCCACTCATCGACCGCCTTGAACTCCATCCAGGTAGCAAAGCCTTCATTCAGCCACAGGTTGTCCCACCACTGCATGGTGACCAGATCGCCAAACCACTGGTGCGCCATCTCGTGCGCAACGTCTACTGCGACCAGCTTCTTTGCGCTCAGTGGAGCCGTCTTTTCGTCTACCAGAAGCGCAGTTTCGCGATAGGTTATGCAGCCCCAGTTCTCCATGGCACCGGCTTCAAAGTCAGGAATGCCGATCATATCCAGCTTCGGCATGGCATATTTCACGCCGAAATACTGGTTGTAGAAGTGCAGAAAGTGCTCTGCAGCGTGCAAAGCGAACGGTGTCAGCGCCAGCTTGTCCGGTGTGGAGCAGGACCGGATCGGGATGCCATCCGCCTCACCCTTGGTGCAAACCCAGTCACCCACCTGGAATGCCAGCAGGTAGGTCGACATCTTCGGCGTGGTCGCAAATGTCTGCGTGTGCATGCCGTTCGGTGCAGGCTTGTCGCTCAGCATGTTCGTGTTTGCGATGACGATGTCACCCTTGTCCACGGTCAGCGACAGGTCAAAGGTGGCCTTCATCGCAGGCTCATCAAACGCAGGGAAGGCGCGACGTGCATCAGTCGATTCGAACTGCGTTACAGCGTAGTTGCGCTTCGCCGTTTTGGATAGGTAAAAGCCGCGCAGCTTGTCATTCAGGATGCCCGTGAACTCAAGATTCAGCGACACCTTGCCCGCGGGCAGCGCATTGGGAAACGTGAAGGTGGCCTGCTCTTTGCCCTCATCGTAGGACACCGTGCCGGTCTGGCTACCTGCCCTGACACTGCTGATTTTGAGCTCGATTGCATTCAGCGTGATCGACGTCGCGGGATGATCGAGCGTGACATCGATCGTCTCTAATCCGGCAAAGGTCGCTGCTTTAAGGTCCGGTGTCAGGTGCAGCGCATAATGTTGCGGGTGAACATCCGCGGACAGACGCTGAGCGGTAGCGGAAAGAGCAAAGAGGACGGCAACTGGAGCCACAAAACAAAGACGCATGCCCGTAGTGTACGGCGCATGCGTCCTGCTTGTTCCACCGATCAGGCTGCCAGTTTAGGGCTGTGACGCGGCACGTTCGCTGTGCCCGGTCATCTCTGCGGCACGCGCTTCTGCATACGCGGCTGCACCGATCAACGCACATTTTTCTTCAAGAATCACGCGCACCGGGATGGTGTGCAGCAGGGGAGAAAGCCTGCCTTTATCGAGGAAGGCCTGGCGGAATGGACCATTCTGCAGTGTTTTAAGGATCTTTGGGGGTATGCCGCCGCCTAGGTACACGCCACCCGCAGCCAGTAGCTTCAGGCCCATGTTGCCGCACTCCGCGCCGTAGCACCCTGAGAAAACCTCAAGCACTTTGGCCGTCAACTCACACGATCCGTCTTCACCTGTGGTTCCGATGACGAAGTTCGGATCTTCGCTCTCCATGCGCTCGCGCAGCCAGGCAGGTTCTTCCATCTTTTTGCCGTCACGCAGGAACTCGTAGATGTTCTTGAGGCCGAGGCCACTCACAACGCGTTCCCACGAGACACGGCCGTTTAGTTTCTTGATCAGCCATTCCAACATCTCGATTTCGAGCGGATTGCGCGGCGCAAAGTCCGCGTGTCCACCCTCTGAAGGCAGCGGTGTATGCCGGCGCGTGGTGCCATTCCACACCATCAGGGCCTCGCCCAGTCCGGTACCCGCAGACACCAGGGCGCGGTGGCCTGTGGCAGATTTGTCCCCTGTTTCCAACTCGAAGATCTGTTCCGGTCCAAGTTCCGCAATGCCGTACCCATTCGCTTCCAGATCGTTGATCAGGAAAATGTGTTCGATGTTCAACACCTTCGATAGGTCGCGCGAGTCCAGTTCCCAGGGCAGATTCGTCAGCTTCAGGTGCCCATCCTTGACGGGGCCAGGGCAGCCAAAGCAGGCCGCCACGACTTCGTGCTCTACCTTTTCCGCTACGTCGCCAGTGCCTAAGAATGCCTGCACAACCTCCTGCAGCGTCGGGTAACTTGCAGCCGGGTACTTTTCCTGCCGCACAACTTTGAGCTTGCCGCCGTCGAAATCGTACAGCGCCAGATCAACCTTGGTACCACCTACATCTCCTGCAAGGATCATCGTGTCAGCTCCAGAACGCCGGTCTCCGCCTCACCCTGCATGCCCACCTTGGGCAAACGACGTGCAGCCTCTGCGTCCAGCAGGAGATGCAGCTTGCCACTTTGCGGTCGAATCAGCTGAGATGGCAGGCGCTCCGGCTCGTAATCACCCAGGAGCACTTCGTGCAGACGGTCTGCCTTGCCTGCGCCCTCAATCAAAAAGATGACGGATCGGCCATGGTTGATCACTGGCCATGTAAGGGTGATGCGCCAGGGGTTCTTGTTTTCTACCTCGTTGGCGACCACCAACCGTCCGAGTTCATCGATGGCGGCACTGTGGGGAAACAGCGAAGCGGTGTGTCCGTCATCGCCCATGCCCAGAAGAATCAAATCGAAAGCGGGGGCCTGCGCGCCCTCCAGCTTGAAGCTGTTGCGCAACACGGCCTCGTACCGCGAAGCAGCTTCGTGCGGATCCAGTTCGCCTTCCATGCGGAAGATGTTGGACTCGGGCAGCGGCACCTTGCTCAGCAGCTGTTCCCGTGTCATCCGGTAGTTTGAATCCGCATCATCCGGCGCTACGCAACGCTCGTCCACCCAGTACAGATGCAGCTTGTTCCACGGCACCTGCGAGAGCAACGGCTCTGCTGCCAACAACGCGAACATACGCTTTGGCGTGGTGCCGCCGGAGATGGCGATGCGTGCCACTCCGCGCGTTTCCGCGGCCTCTTGCGCGTATTTCGTGAAGACTTCAGCCGCAGCCTGGGCCACCCGGTCCGGTGTGTCAAAAATCAGGTAATCAGCAATACACTTTTGCGCCATGAGGATCCGTCCTAACTGCATGGATGCCCTGCGGCATCAAGGATTTGTACGGTGTTGAGTGTAAGAGAAAGAGCGCCGGTAAGGATACCGGCGCCCATGTACATCCGTTACGCTTAGACCTGCCAGGAACGGCCATCCCGCTTCAACAGGTCGTCGCCTTCGGCAGGGCCCCAGGAACCGGCAGCATAGTTCGGGAAGTCCTTCTTCTGCTGCTTCCAGGCTTCCAGGATCGGTGTCATCAACGCCCAGGTAGCCTCTACTCCCTGACCTTCGGCGAACAGCGTACCGTCGCCCAGCATAGAGTCAAGCAGGAGACGCTCATACCCGTTTGCTGATGACTTGCCGAACGCATCTGCGTACGAAAAGTTCATCTTCACCTGCGACAGGTTTGTCGTTGGTCCGGGGACCTTCGCACCAAACTTCAGCGAGATTCCGTCATTCGGCTGAATGCGAAGGGTCAGGACATTCGCTTCAAGCTGATCGGCGTTTGCATCAGCCGAAGCCTTGAACATGTGCAGCGGAGGCTGTTTGAAAGTGATGACGACCTCAGTCACACGTTGCTCAAGTCGCTTGGCCGCGCGAATGTAGAACGGCACACCAGCCCAGCGCCAGTTGTCGATGCTGAGCTTCATGGCCGCGTAGGTCTCGGTCTGAGATTCTGGGTTCACGCGATCTTCCTCGCGGTAGCCCTTCACCTGCTGGCCGTCTACCGTTCCAGGGCCGTACTGTCCGCGAGCCGTGTCCTCTACCGGGATGGGCTCGATCGCCTTCCAAACTTTCAACTTTTCGACGCGTACTGCAGCGGCTTCGAAGCTGTCTGGTGGTTCCATGGCAACGAACGAGAGTACCTCCATGACGTGATTTTGCAGCACGTCACGTAAAGCTCCTGCGGTTTCATAGAACGGTCCGCGGCCTTCGATACCGATGCTTTCGGCGGCCGTGATCTGCACACTGTCGATGTAGTTGCGGTTCCACAGCGGCTCGAAAATCCCGTTGCCAAAGCGGAACACAGGGATATTCTGAACCGTCTCTTTGCCCAGGTAATGGTCGATGCGGAAGATCTGGCTTTCATGCAGCACAGCATTGATTTCGCTGTTCAGCTTTTTCGCGCTTTCGAGGTCGGTGCCAAACGGCTTCTCGATAATGAACCGCACCCAACCGGAACCCTCGTGGTTGGTCATGCCGTGCTTGCCCAGCCGCTGGGTGATGTCAGCAAAGTACTCGGGCGCGACCGCCAGGTAGAACAGGCGGTTGCCGTTGGTACCGAACTTACCGTCCTGTTCTGCAAGGTACTTCTTCAGGCCTTCGAAACCTTCGTCGTTGTCGAACTCAGTTTTGAAATACAGAATGCGGTCGACAAACTTCCCAAGCTTGTCTTCGTTCTCGTCAACACCGCCGCCCTTCAGGATGCCGTCCTTCATGTCGGGTGCGAAGGTCTGAGAAAGGTCGCGTCGGGCCACGCCGACCACCGCAAACTTTTCGGGTAGCAGGTTCTGCTGGTCAAGATGGTAGAGCGCGGGCAGCAGTTTGCGCTTGGTGAGGTCGCCTGAGGCGCCGAAGATAACGACGATGCAAGGATCTGGAGTGTTCTGCTTACCCTGCTTCGCCACCACCTGGGCCTGCGAAACGTCAATGCCGGTTGTTGCCATGTACTGATCTCTCTTCCTGAGGAACGCTTTCGGTTAGATGACGGAGAGTGACGGCGGATGCCGCAACTACTCCGTCTTCATGGCGTGGCCGCCAAAGGCGTTACGCATTACCGACAGCATGCGGTCGGTCAGGTTGTTGTCTTCACGCGAGCGAATGCGGCGGATGAGCGACTCCGTGATGACCGGCGCAGACACGTTCAGTTCGATGGCTTCTGCTACGGTCCAGCGGCCTTCGCCAGAGTCTGGAACGTAGGGTGCAATGCCGTGCAGTTCCGGGTTCGCCTTCAGTGCGGCCGCAGTCAGGTCCAGCAGCCATGAACGCACAACGGAACCGTACTGCCAAATCTCGGCAATCTGCGCATTGTCCAGCTTGAGTTCTTTCTTTGCTTCAAAGATGGCAAAGCCTTCGGCATATGCCTGCATCATGCCGTACTCGATACCGTTGTGCACCATCTTGACGAAGTGACCTGCGCCCGCAGGACCGGTACGTCCCCAACCCTTGTCCGGTGCCGGTGCCAGACATTCCAGTACGGGACGGATTTTCTCAACAACATCCTCGTCGCCGCCGACCATCATGCTGTAACCCTCTTTCAGGCCCCACACGCCGCCGCTGGTACCCACGTCCACAAACGCAAAGCCTTCCTTCGCCAGTTCATCGTGACGGCGAATGGAATCCTTGTAGTTGGAGTTGCCACCGTCAATGAAGATGTCGCCAGCCTGCATCAGAGGCTTCAGCTTTGCAATGGTCTGGTCCACGGGGTCGCCCGCTGGCACCATGATCCAGATGGCACGCGGCGACTGCATGTTCTTGACCAGGTCTTCGAGCGAGTTCACGCCGATCGAACCGGCAGCGGTCAGCTTTGCCGTGGTGTCTTTGTTGAAGTCGAAACCAACTACCTTGTGGCCGCCCTGGCGCAAACGCTCCGCCATGTTGCCGCCCATTTTGCCAAGACCGATCAGACCAATTTCCATAACAATCCTCTTCCGTTGTGATGCTCTATAAACGGCTTAAGCAAAGCCGGTCGCACTTTTCGGCGACCGGCTGACGCTTTAGCGTGCGATGGCTTTCTGGGCCGACTTGACGATGGCTTCTGGCGTGAAGTCGAACTTCTCCAGAACTTCCGGTCCCGGTGCCGATCCGCCGAAGTGGTCAAGGCCGACGATGCCGCCGTCGCGACCCACATACTTCCACCAGCCCATGGTGGCACCGGCTTCGACCGCGACCTTTGCTACGCCGTGCGGGAAGATGCTCAGCTTGTACGCCTCGTCCTGCTCTTCGAAGACGGCGAATGAGGGCATGGAGATAACGCGTGCCTTCAGACCAGCCTTTTCGAACTCCGGCAGGGTCTTCATCACCAGCGAGACTTCCGAGCCGGTGGCGACGACAATCACGTCCGGGTTTTCGACATCCACAAGGATGTACGCACCCTTCTTCGGGCCTTCGATCACGTTGTACTTCTCGTGATCCAGAACCGGCAGGTCCTGCCGCGAAAGCGCCATGAACGAGGCATTCTTGCGATTGATCATCAACTGGTAGCATGCGGCGGTTTCGTTCGCGTCTGCCGGGCGGAAGTCGGTGAGCTGCGGAATGGCGCGGAGGCTCATCAGGTGCTCGACGGGCTGGTGCGTTGGGCCGTCAGCACCCAGGCCAATGCTGTCATGCGTGAAGACGAACATGGAATGCGTGCTCATCAAGGCAGCCATGCGAATGGCCGAACGGCAGTAGTCAGAGAACACGAAGAACGTGGAGCCAAATGGGATGAAGCCACCGTGCGCCGCCATGCCGTTGACCGCCGCGCACATGCCGAACTCGCGCACGCCAAAGAAGATGTTCTTGCCCTTGGGATCGTCGTGGAACTTGGCCGAATCTTTGAAGATCGTCTTCGTGGAGGAGGTCAAGTCGGCCGCACCGCCCATGACTTCAGGCAGAGCCTTGCCGATGGCCTGCAGAACGACTTCGCCTGCGGAAC
>JBPBPZ010000348.1:0-7753 GCA_050954525.1 Janthinobacterium lividum | reverse complement strand
ATTCATTCGTGTAGACCGGGACCGTGCTCTTCTCGACGATGACTTTGTAACTGTCCAGGTGGCGTGCAATCTCGCACGCAACGGCTTCTACGTACGACAGATCTGCGTCGCCTGTTTCTGACTGGGGCGTGCCGACCGCGATGAAGATAGCAGCAGCGTTTGCTGTTGCTGTGCCCAGGTCTGTGGTGAAGGTCACACGGGTGTTGCGGTACCGCTGCAGCAGCTCGGGAAGATGTTCCTCATGGATCAGTGAATCGCCGCCCTGCAAAGCCGCAACTTTGCGGGGATCGTTGTCGACGCACGTAACCTGATGACCCATTTCAGCAAAACAAACAGCCGCAACCAGGCCCACGTAGCCTGACCCAACAACCGCAATCTCAACGCTCTTGCTCATTCGGCAAGATTAAATCAGTCGGTCGGGAAACGCCTGTTGCAAATTGGTAATAATCACTCTGCCGGGTGTGAACTTTCCCGTGATTAGAATTGTGATATTAGCTGTGTCATTATGGACGGCTCATCGCTCGGTTTACACTCGACGCAGATGGTGCCAGAAACACGTCCCCCACAATTCACGGGTTCCGGTCTGAACAATATTTCCCCAGAAGGACTTTCTGGCGACAGCGCCCTGAGCGAGGCGTTGGCGGTTTTGCGGAAACGCCAGTGGATTGTGATCGCATGTCTCATTTTGGGCCTGCTGTACGGCATCTATAAGTCGGCAACGCAACCCATCCTTTACACAGCAGTTGGCCGCATTCTTGTGCGGAACTCCAGCACCGCCAGCGAGTACAGCGTCGGCGCGGCAGTTTCGGGGCAGGCCGACAATCAGCTTGAAACTGCGGTTCTGGTCATCACCAGCGACTCTCTTCTGCTAAGCGTAGCCAAAGAGATGAACCTGCAAAACAACCCGGATTTCATGGGCTTTGATCCCAGGCTGCCGGCGCGAGTTCAGGATTTGAGTGACCCAGCCGTGCGGTTTGGTGTGCTTGGGCGCATGAACGCTGCGGTGCAGGTAGCGCTGATTCCGCGGACACAGATCATTCGCATCACGTGTATCACGCCCAAAGCGCAGATGTCTGCGGACATCATCAACCACCTCATCAACGCCTTTCAGCAAAGGTCGTATGAGTCGCGCTTTCAATCAACCCAGCGCGTGTCGCAGTGGCTGCAGAGCCAGTTGGACGACTTAAAACAGCAGGTGGAAAGCTCGCAGGAGAAGCTGATCGATCTGCAAAAGCGGCTTGGCGTGCTTGGCCTGAACTTCGATGGGGCAAGGCCCACCACCGCCAGCGCTGCTTCCGTGGACGCCCTGGTGACCGCCGCAGGCAAGGCCAAGGTCGACAGGATTTTGGCCGAGTCGCGCTACCGCGTTCTGAATAGTTCTGATCCCAACCTGCTGGAAAGCAACCTGGATGCAAACGGTGGCCAATCGCAGCTTTCGCGCCTGCGTACCGATGCGGCAGAAACCCGCGCCACCATCGCCCAGGACAGCGTCACGCTGGGGCCCAAGAATCCCCAAATCCTGGCACTGCAGGCTCACCTGCACGAAGTCGAACGCGAACTGCTGACAGAACAAACCCGCTTGCTGACCGAATCGAAGCAGGCGCTGGTCGCAGCACAGGCCAACGAAAAGGAAACCGCAGCCGCACTGGAGCAGCAGAAGAATGAGGCCTTCCAGCTGCGCGACCAGGTTGTGGAATACACCCTTCGGCAAAGAGACTACGAGGCAAACCGTACGCTGTACGAAAGCCTGCTGTCGCGCCTGCGTGCGGCTAGTGTGCAGGCCGGCCTCGACTCGGTGGAAATCGACATTGTGGACCCGGCGTACCGTCCCGCCTCGATCACTTCCGTGTCGCGCTCCAGCATACTTGCCAAGACCGTCACCGTGGGTCTGATCGCAGGCCTGATGCTGGCATTCACCCTGGAAAGTCTGGATACGGGGATCCGCAGTGTCGCAGAGCTTGAATCCGTTACACAATTACCCTCCCTGAGCGTGATTCCAAGGGTGCGGCGCCTCGCAGGCGAAGCCGCGACCGAGGGGAACGCCGCGCGGATCAACCTGGGTGTTCTGGCGGCTTCCAACTCGCAGTTTTCTGAAGCTTTTCGTTCGCTGCGCACTTCCCTTCTGCTGGCCCGCACGGGCAAACCGCCCAGGATTGTGGTCATTACCAGTTCGACCCCGACGGAAGGTAAAACGACGGTATCGACCAATCTCGCCGTTATTCTGGCGCAAAGCGAGGCCAGGGTCCTGCTGATTGACGGCGACCTCCGCCGACCCAATGTCCATCATCGCTTCGGGGTGAGCGGCCGGTCTGGCCTGTCCACGGTGTTGTCAGGTGGAACATCGTTCGAAGATGCGCTCCAAAGGATCCCGGAGGTACCGAACCTGGATCTCCTGTGCAGCGGACCGGTGCCACCGTTCCCGGCGGAAATGCTCTCGTCGGAAGCGATGCAGCAGCTACTGAAACAGTGTGCGGAGACGTATACGCACGTGGTCATCGACACGCCTCCCATCCTTTCCGTGACGGATGGAGTGATCCTGTCGCGCTTCGCGGACGCGGTCGTGCTTGTGGTGCGCTACGGGAAGAGCAGCCGCAATGTGGTGCGCAGGTCGCGTGAACTGCTGGCGAGATCCGGGGCCGCCATGACTGGCGTCGTCCTGAATGCCGTAGACATCAGCGCACCGGAATATCGTGGGTACTATGGCTACTCCGGCTACAGCAAGCGCGACGCAGGAAGCAAAGCCTGGAAGAATGGGACCGACCCACTGGATAGCGGCAAAGGAGAGCAGGTATGAGGTCTCGTCATCTGCTTCGTTCCTTTGCGCTGCTGCTCCTGGCCGGTAGTTTCTGCGCTCTGCAGGCGCAGTTTACGGGCACAGCGCCCACCACGGCACCTGGCCTGAACCTTCGCCAAACATTGACCACAGACCCGGCCGTACTGTTTCCGCCAGACCGCGAAATGCAGCTGATGGCTGGCGACTTGTTACGTGTCTCCATCTACGGGGTCGTTCCGTCCTACGTGGACATTGAGCGAGTTTCGCTGGATGGATCTGTCCGGCTCAACCTTGGCGGCGTGATCCGGGTGCAGGGTTTGTCGCTGAAAGAGGCTGAGGCAGCTATTGCCGAACGCTTCGAGCGGGAGCAGACTTTTCACAATGCACAGGTCCAAATCGAAGTGACGGAAGCCCCAGAACATACTGCCACTGTCATTGGCGCAGTGAAGGGGTCCGTTCCCATCGTGGGGCACATGCGGCTGTACGACGTGCTGTCGCGCCTGGGTGGCCTGCCTGCCAATGCAAGCACCGTTCTGAACATTCAGCGGCCCGGCAACGCGCTGCCCATTGTTGTAGACATCGGCAACGATGCCGCTCACAACACGGCGGGTAACATCCCCATATTTTCCGGTGACACCGTTACAGTGGGGCAGGTTGGGTTTTACTACGTGGTGGGCGCGGTCAATAAACCCGGACCCAATCCGCTGAGCGGCTCCGTCCCAACGACCGTACTGCAGGCGCTTAGCACAGCCGGAGGAACAAACTTCTCTGCAAAGCAGAATGACGCGCAGTTGATCCGCTTTACGGGATCGCAACGGACCGCGGTGAGTGTTCCGCTGAAGAAAATCATCGACGGTAAGTCCGAGGACATCCCGCTGCAATCCGACGACATCCTCCTGGTGCCTTCCAGCGCGATAAAAACAGCGATTCGCAACGGCGGCATCTCGACCGCAATTGCGATCGCGCTGGCTTACGTTACAGTCACCGCCCGTTGATCAACCTGTGAAGATACCGGGGCAAACAGCACAGGGAAATGGAGTCGGCACGAGAAAGTTTCGGCTAGCTTATGTTGTGAGCCACCCGATCCAGTACCAGGCCGGTCTGCTTCGCCTGCTGGCATCGCAGCCGGACATCGATCTGCTTGTCATCTTCTGCTCTGATTTTTCGGCTCGACAGTATCAGGACAGCGGCTTCGGTGCGAGCGTGGCATGGGATGTTCCGCTGATGGATGGCTACCGGTCGGTGGTGCTGCCACGGTTTCGGGAAACCAGCAGTCCCAGTCCAACGCGCCCCATCTCGCACGGCTTTTTTCGACACCTGCAACATGGTCTGGACGGCGCGCCGTTTGATGCAGTGTGGATTCACGGCTATGCGAACATCAACTGCCTGCATGCAATGCTTGCCGCCAAGGCTCTGCGCATCCCTGTTTTGCTGCGAGCTGAATCCTGGTTGCAGGACCGCAATCGCTCCCGGCGAAAGCTGCTGGTAAAAGCGGCTTGCTTCCGCCTTCTGCGAGGCCTGGTGGATGCGGTGCTGCCTATCGGCACGCGGAATGCAGAGTACTGGGCGCACTACTTTGGGGGCCGATTCCCTGCCTTCCTCATGCCATACGCGGTTGATAACGCGTTCTTTTTGTCAGACGAGCGTTCAGCAGATGCTTCGCGCAGCGATCTGCAACGCGAACTCGGTCTTGCGCCCGGCAGACCCGTGATCCTGTTTGCGTCGAAGCTGCAGGCGCGCAAACATTGCGACCACCTGCTGGAAGCCTACCTGCAACTACGTCAAGGGACGGATGATGCGATTGCGCCGCAACTGCTCATCGTCGGCGACGGTGAGATGCGAGCCGCGCTGGAACAGCGTGCGCGGAGCAGCGGGTGCGATGGCATCGTGTTTGCGGGCTTTCGCAACCAGAGCGACCTTCCACGTCTGTTTCAACTGAGCACCGTTTTTGTCCTTCCATCGGAGCATGAAGCCTGGGGACTTGTGGTGAACGAAGCCATGGCTGCGGGTCTTCCGGTGATCGTAACGGCTGACGCCGGCTGCGCTGTGGACCTGGTGCGCAACGGTGACAATGGCTTTATCTACCCTGCCGGTGACGTTGCAGCGCTGCACAATGCACTACATGCAACGCTGCAGCCGGGCAGAGCCGCCGCCATGGGGCGGCGCAGTCTGAAGATCATTTCCACCTGGAGCTACGGGGAAGACGTTGCGGGACTGCGTGCTGCTTTGCACTTTGTAACGCGCCGCACTCGCGGTGCGCAGGGCACGGGAGGTGCGTAGCACCATGCACATTCTGCACATCATCAGCACGCTGGATCCGGCAGCCGGTGGTCCTGCCGAGGGTGTCCGTCTACTGTTGTCACAGACCGACAGCGGATGCACTGGCGAGGTCGTCACACTGGACGCACCGGATGCAGCATGCCTGCAGGACCTTCGCTTTCCCGCGCATGGTCTTGGACCCATCCGAAGCGTTTATGGCTACCATGCCCGGCTGTACCCATGGCTGCGGGCGAACCGTGACCGCTTCGATGGGTTTCTGCTGAACGGCATGTGGCAATACTGTGGGCTGGCGACCATGCTGGCCGCAGGCAGGCACACGCCGTACATGGTGTTTGCGCACGGCATGCTGGACCCCTACTTCAAGCGGCGCTTCCCCATGAAGCACCTGAAAAAGGTGCTGTACTGGTACCCGGTGGAGTACTGGGTGCTGCGCCGGGCGCACCGGGTGCTGTTTACCACTGACACCGAGCGCGAGCTGGCAGAGCAGAGCTTTGCACTGTTCCGTTGGAAGCCCGCCATCGTGCCTTACGGTGTCCAGGTGCCTGACCTGCCGCCCACCGAAATGATGGCCGCCTTTCACTCTACCGCCACTGGGTTACGTGGAAAGCGCTTCCTGCTTTTCCTTGGCCGCATCGATCCCAAGAAGGGTTGCGACATGCTGGTGCAGGCGTTCTGCGATGCCGCAGCGGCCGATCCTGCACTGCACCTGGTGATGGCTGGACCCGACCGGGACGGATGGTCACAGGAACTGCAGCACATCGCAGACCGCGCGGGCTGCGCAGACCGTGTTCACTGGCCTGGCATGCTGCGCGGGCCTGCAAAGTGGGGAGCTTTTCTGGCGTCCGAGGCATTCGTTTTGCCCTCGCATCAGGAAAACTTTGGCATTGCCGTGGCAGAGGCCCTGTCGTGCGGTCGGCCGGTCCTGCTGTCAGACCAGGTGAACCTCGCAGCCACCATCCGCGAGGACGGGTGCACGGTGATCGAACCCGATACGCTGGACGGAACCAGGCGCCTGCTGGAGGGCTGGATCGGGCTGTCCCCCGCGGAACGTGACACCATGAAGGGCATGGCACTGCTCTGTTCCAGGCGGCGTTTCGATCTCGGCGCATCGGTTCGAAAGATCCGGGACCTGTTCGCCACGGCAGGCAAGAAGAGGCAGCAGACCCTGCGAGACGAGGCATAGTGGCCCGCCCCGCAGAGTACGACGCTTCGACCATGGGATTGGCGCAGGAGATTGCCGATCCGTACCTGCGTCCATCGTTCTCGCTCGGGAACCGTCTGCTACGGCTGCTTTGGGCAATCGTGCACGTGCTGCTGTACCGCACGTCGCCCGTACCGCTGCACGCGTGGCGCAGCTTCCTGCTGCGCTGCTTTGGCGCCAGCATGGGGCCGGCGTGTCACTTCTATCCATCGTCGCGGGTTTGGGCACCGTGGAACCTCTACTGCCAGGATCAGGTCACAGCTGCGAACGGTGTGGAGATCTACAATCCTGCGCCCATGCGATTTGGCTCGCACGTCATTCTTTCGCAGGGCGCATACCTGTGCGGTGCAACCCACGATTATGATCGTGCAGACTTTCCCTTGCTGGCCTATGAAATGCGCTTTGGTGCCTATGCATGGATCTGCGCCCGGGCGGCGGTTGCACCTGGCGTACAGGTCGCAGAGGGCGCAGTGCTGGGGCTGGGAGCAGTTGCGACGCGTTCGCTGCACGCCTGGACGGTGTATGGTGGCAATCCGGCGGTCGCACTGAAGTCGAGGATCCGGACCCAGGTAGGCGATCCCCCACCGACGGAGCCAGAATGATCTCGGTCGTGATTCTCACAAGGAACGAAGCGATCGACATTGGCGGAGCCATCCGGAGCGTTGCGTTCTCTGATGACGTCCACGTGTTCGACTCCATCAGCACGGACGGCACGCAAGGTATCGCGCGGGAGTTGGGCGCAACCGTGCATGAGCGTGCCTTTGACAACTACGCGGCACAGAGAAATGCTTCGCTTACGACTCCCGCATTTCGTAACGCCTGGATCCTGATCCTGGACGCGGATGAGCGGCCATCACCGGAGCTGGTGGCTGAAATGCAAGCAGCGGTCTCCGCAGCTGCACCCGAGGTAGCGGCATTCCGACTACGCCGCAACGATTACCTCTGGGAGAGGTGGCTGAAACACGCGCAGATCACGCCGTTCTACACACGCTTGGTCCGGCGGGGACGGGCGAAGTACGTGCGAGAGGTGAACGAGCTACTGGAGGTTGAGGGTCGCATCGTTGAACTGAATGCGCCGCTGAACCACTACCCTTTCTCCAAGGGCTTTGCGCATTGGGTATCCAAGCACAACGTGTACTCGACCATGGAAGCGCAGCTGATCGTAAGCGGTGACGCCACACGGCAGGCTTCCCTGCACACGGCCTTGTTTGCTTCTGACCGGGGCACACGACGCGCCGCGCAAAAGGCACTTTTCTTCCGAGTGCCGCTTCGCCCGGTCGTCAAGTGGATGTACATGATGTTTGTTCGCGGTGCGGTACTGGACGGCTACGCCGGGCTGACCTACGCCACCTTGCAAAGCATGTACGAATACCTGATCGTGCTAAAGACACGCGAACTGAGAAGGCGTCCATAAACAGAAACGCCCCTCACGGGAGGGGCAGGTTCGTTTGCTGTATTTTACCTAGCTGCGGAGCTTCGCCAGCAGATCGGTGGGGTGT
>JBPBPZ010000362.1:0-7789 GCA_050954525.1 Janthinobacterium lividum | reverse complement strand
CCTTCACGCGTGAAGTCGTAAACAAAGTGTGCGAGTTCAGAGGGGCTGACAGGTGGGCACTTACGCCTGCTGATGTCCAGGCGGAATACGCTTCGAAACCTGTTTTGAGGTTATGTAGAAGGTACGAATGCGCAGCAGATTGGGCCAAAAGAAAGTGACGCGATGCCGAAGCTTCGGATTGTAGAAGTTGAGTTAGTCGAAGGCGATTTGATTGGTGTTCGTCTTTCCGATGACACAGTGCTCCTGCTTTCTGCCGAAGAACTGCTTTCACTCGATACGCCCCGGTATACCTTGCTGCCTGACGACACTGGGCTCTGGGTGCAGTAGGTCTATTCAGACGAACGCGACTTCAGTCTTAAGCAGCGAGGGCAGTCGCTTCGAAGTAGGGCCATACTTGAGAAGGACCTTGGCGAAGCCACCTGAGTCTTTCCGCGCGATCCATCAATCACTTGAGGTCGCTCTGATCAAGATCCTCAAAGTTCGTCTGAGGTGCGCCGTAAATTTCTGTCTCATGCTGATGAATCAGTTCCTCAAGCATCCGGGCCTTCTTGTCGTACTCCGTAGCGGGAATCTCATTGGGTATAGGCTTACCGTTCTCTTCAGTCCGCAGGTCACCTTCACGCAGCCGTTTTGCTTCAGCAAGGTCCTGGTATCGAAGGGACATGTTCTGTCGGATAGTTCTGACACAATGTGCTATGTAGTCGGGTTCAAGGTCGCTTCGAAAGTCAGCCATTACAGCATTGTATTTGCGACTGGAGAGCTAATGCCCGGCATCACAGGCTCCCGCTTTGGGGTATCAGTGAGTCCTGGCTCACGTTGGAAGGGGTTGCGAAGCGATTGCAGGCTTTGCCCGATGAACCGACAGACGCTCAATGCGGCTATAGAAGAGTAGTAAGGCGGCTCAAGAGGAATCGGTCCGGGCAAACGAAAGGGCCGTCACCCTCCGCAGGCAACGGCCTTCTTGCTACTGCAACAGACTAGAACGACGCAGCCAGCTTTGCGGCCCCGAACATCTCTGCAGCCTTGGCTTTGTTGACGACTGCGCCGAGTCCGAAAAACTCGTGGGTCACGCCGGTGTACAGCTGGTAGGTCACTTTGTCGCCCTGCTGCGTCAGTTTTGCGGCGTATGCCTGTCCATCGCTGACGAGAGGGTCGAGCTCGGCAGCGATGATCGTCGTAGGCGGCAAGCCATGCAGGTCAGCGTTGATCGGTGCAACGTCAGGATTGCTGGGGTCTGCACCCGGTGCGTAGAGTGCACCAAAGTACTTCAAACCGGCAGTGTTCAATGGCAGCGAGGAACTTGTGAACGTCAGGTCGGACAGCTGCGTCAGGTTCAGGCTCGTCAGGGGATAGACAAGCAGTTGTGAGGTGGGAGCTTGAAACTGTCCGCGTGCTGCAAGTGCTACTTCAATGGCTAGGTTGCCACCGGCACTCTCGCCCGCAACGGCCACCTTGCTCGCGATGCCGTTGTAGGTGGTGATATTTTTCGTCACCCACTGGTAAGCGTCGATGGCGTCATACCGCGCTGCCGGAAACGGCGCTTCTGGTGCCTTGCGGTATTCCACGGATACAACGATTGCATTGGCATAGTTGCAGAGCGCACGTGCACTTGCGTCGTAGGTGTCAATCGTAGCGATGACGAAGCCACCACCGTGGAAGTACGTCACCACGGGGAAGGGGCCATTCCCGGCGGGCACGTAGATGCGGATCGGGATCTGGTTGCCACCGCGGCCAGGGACGGTCAACCCGTCAAGTACCTTGCCAACGGCCATGGGCTGCTCTGCCTTGCCTTCACCACGGGCAAGGATCTTTGTAGTGTCCTGGATGGAAACCTGCTGGCGCGCGTCCTGCGGCGTGAGGTTCACGATGGGTGTGCCTTTAACAGCGTCGTACAGAAGAACCACTTCCGCCATATCGCGGTCCATGCGCAGCAGTAGCTGGTTGGTGGTGAGGGGTGTCTGGGCCTGCAGGGCAGGAAGTAGGCAGGCGGTGGCTAGCGTGGACACAACGGCTTTGTAAGCCACGTTCATTTGCATGTTCATCAGATCGCCTCGGAAGAGTGCACCGGGTTCGGTGTCAATTTCCTTCTGAGATGCCCACTGGTGCCCTCGTTCTTTCGCTTACCCTTGCCAGCTTGCGACAGAGGAGCGCGGGCAAAGCTTGCTGTAAGCCACGTGAAAACAGCATCGCATCACGCTTAAAAGCTCGACACCAAGCAGGAGCTTGAGTCTCGCATCTCACACCTAGTACTCAAGCTAAGGAGCCTGCGAAATGCCTTACATTACGACGCCCGACGGCATCGATCTTCACTACCACGACTGGGGACATGGAGAGCCTGTCGTTCTCATCCATGGTTGGCCCCTGACTTCCGACATGTGGGAACACCAGATTGCTTTTCTAGCAACGAATGGGTATCGCGTCATCGCTTACGATCGCCGCGGCTTTGGTAAGAGCTCCAAGCCCTATGGCTTGGAAGGCTACGACGTACTCGCCGACGACCTCGCGGCTATTGTGAATCAATTGGACCTCACCGGTGCCACACTGGTCGGTATGAGCATGGGTGGAGGCGAGGTGGTTCGTTACCTTAGCCGGCATGGTGCATCGCGGATCTCGAAAGCAGTTCTGCTCTCGTCGGTCGCGCCCTTCATGCTCAAAACAGATTCAAATCCAGATGGGACTCCAATCGCCAAATTCGACGAGATGCGAGAGAACGTCAAGAAGGATCGGTTTGCATTCTTCCAAGATTTCGCGTCACAGTTCTATGGCCGCTCTGTGATCAACCATTCTGTAAGCCAGGGCGTGCTGGACTGGACGTTCTCTATGGCAGTACAGGCCTCAACCAAATCGACCTACGATGGGATCGGGACCTTTGGAGAGACAGATATGCGAGAAGAGATGAAGCGTCTGACGACTGCCTTTCTCGTGATTCATGGCACCGGAGACAAGGTAGTTCCGATTGAAGCGGCAGGTCGGGCTGCTGCAAAGCTTCTCCCAAACAGCACCCTTATCGAATACGATGGAGCGCCGCACGGTCTGCTCATGACAGAACCTGACCGGCTAAACGCCGATCTGCTGAACTTCCTTGGCGGTAACAAAGCACCGACGGTGACGCTTTCGCAGGTCTAAATTCTTGAAGCGGCCTTCTGCAACGGAGGCCGCGTTACGCGAAGCGGTGTAGGTAACGGATCTCCGTTGAGCAAGGGTTTTGGCCCATGTTCAGAGATGTCCTTACAAGTGTTGAAGTTTGTGAGCCCTTGTTCAGAGATTTATGTTTGGACCCTGATTGTGGATCCGTTGCTGATGTCGCTCAAGGCTCTTTATAGCATCCGAAAGCTTCTCTTCTCTTTGCCGCATTTGATTACGCCTACCAGCCTCATTCAGTCCCACTGCAAGCTCGGGAGCACTTGGCACCTCAGCGTTAATAATCACTTGCTTGAGCTCGCTACAGAGCCTGCACGGAATAGGGTCGAAGTTCATTAGGTAAGACTACTAGTGAACGCTGGTTGTGCCATCGCGCGTATCTAATAAGCAGACGGTGAGAACGTACGCGGAAGCCCACCAGCTATGTACTTGCCACAGGATTTGGCAAGCGCATCTTGAAGACAGACCCGGTACGCCCAGGGCGAACGCTGGAACGCACGAATAGCTTGCCGTGATGCTCCTCCACGATACGCTTGGAAAGCGACAGGCCTAGACCGTTTCCACCGTGCTCCTTTGTCGTGAAGAACGGCTGAAAGAGCTTTTCCTGGGAGTCGGGATGGATGCCAGATCCGTTATCCGCGACGGTCAGTTCCACACATCCGGAGCACTTCTTAACGCACACCATGAGCTGGCCTTCGTCCGGCATCGCCTCTAAAGCATTAGCGATAAAGTTGGACAGTACCTGCAGAATGCGCGAGCCCTGAAGGTTGGCGACAAGATCTTTCGGGAGCTTGCGGATGAGGTGGATACGTTTCGCTTCGATGGTTTGCTGGTGGATGCGAAGCGCCGACTCCGCCAGCGTGACAAGATCAATGGGCTTGTGCTCCTGGGATAGCTTGGCAAAGCTCAGGGTCTGACTGGCAATTTGGCTCAGATGACGGAGCTGATCTTCCGCCATGCGCATGTACGTGCGCACCTGTTCTGGGTCTTCAGCTTCCTGGTACGCAAGATAGCTGAGGTGGCCTAAGGTCTCCAGCGGATTTCGGATCTCGTGCATGATCTCCAGGGCCAAGTGGCCTGCGAGTGCACGTTGATCCCCTGCTTCAGCATCTGACGCGGGTGACTTTGATAGCTTCATCGCCGCTTTTGCCATGCCCCAACACCTCAGACCCACGGGGGGCGTTGAACTTGGGATGCGTGCTCAACGGTTGACGACTGTCCACCAGCTAAGTACAAACGAGCTCTTTTACGACTTCGAGCATTTTTTTGGGCCCTGCGAAGGAGTCAAGTACGAAGGTGTCGTCGCCTGTCGCGCCGCCCGCGTGTGGCACCAGACAGAGAGCCTTCGCCTTCGAGATAGAGCTTGCAAGGGTGGAGAGATCACGCTGTCGTTCTGCGGCAGACAAGGTATGGCAGACGATCAACAGCTCGACACTGTCGAGGTCGGGCGCTTGCCCGATCGGCTGGAGGGTGACAGACACACGGTGGCCTGCCGATCGCAACACCATCTCTCTCGTACGGAGCAAATCCGGGTCCCGGCCACAGATCAGGATGTGATTGTTCTCGGCCAAGATCATCCGTTCCTCGAAAAGCTGCAGGTTGATTGTTGCGGAACCCGGGGCGCAGGTCAATGCTTTAACTCGCAACGCTGCATCAACGGGCTTGCAGCCCTGCGCGACACCCGGAAAGCATCGGCTGCAATCCTCGCCATCGTTGCAAGTCGGACGGATAACCCGCTCTAATCGATCGGTCATTAGTCAGAATGCTTTTGGAGCTCCTGGCAGCAGCCAGTCCATCGGCTCATACGTTTAACCTTGAAGATCCGCTTGTGGGTTACGCTTACAGAAGTACGGTTTGAAATGAACACGTACGCATCGTGGCAGCAGATCAGGCCTCGCTCGCGAGGCCTGCTTTTTACCGCCCCTTGGCGAGCCTGGAAGCTCCGCGCCCACACCGGCGCAACTACGCGAAAGCGCTGACCCTCTCTTCGCCCTCCCTGCCGGCGTCCTCTACGCGATACATGAGCTGGTCACCGAGGCCCTGGCAGAGCCGCTGAGCGTCCTCCCACTGCTTTGCCTCACCATCGGTTCGATCGGAAGTCTGTACGGAGACGGTGTTTTACGATCAGAAGAAAGACGGTGACGGCAAGATCGTAGGGCCGGAAGGCTGTTTTGCAAAATCCAACCTGCAGACCGCCTTTCCCTTGTGGCCGTCTTCTTCGCAGCGGTCGAACCATAGTGACTCGTGGAGCAATCGCCATTGCAGGTGCGATGGGGAAGTGTGCCGCCGGAGGCGTCACTTCACGGAATACATTGCTAGAGTCCCGGAAGTTGGGTCCCTTCGAACTCCAAATCGCAGTGGTGACGACCATGTATCTGCACCGCAGCGACCTTGTCGAGCGTTTGGGTTGTTGCAAAGGAAGCTGACCGTGATCCTCGCTTCACCTCGGAGTGCTGCGGTGAAGTGCTAGCATTGCGCACAGCATGACATCCAAACTGTTTGTCTCCATGGAGAGCTTTGGCTATGGCGTTGTTCACATAGAAGTCAATGGCGAGACATGGACGAACACCTTCTTCAGCTACGAAGCAGCTGTCGAAGCTCTGGAAGGTTTGGGTTGTTTGGACAGCGCTCAGCTTACCGTCGTGCGCAGCTTCGTCAAGCTTGTCCCTGAAGGGCACTCCCTGCAGATATACAGACCCCTCGATACAGCGGCACTGACCAACGCGGGGTTCTACAAGACAGATCTCTAGGTAGGCGCTTAGTCTCGTGTCCTCTGCATACCTCTCGGAGGTGCTTTGCGGATCAGCAACGCTAAAGAGAACGACGTGCGAAACTTCAGATCTACGGTGCTGCGCGAAGTGGGTGTGAAGAAGGTCCTGCTCCGTATCGTGGGGGCGGTTTGTATTGCACAGCTCATGGTCACCGCGATCAAGATTGCCGACACGGCATGGCCAGGGCATTGGTGGCTCGAAGCTCTGGTGCATCCCTGGCAGTGGGCCGAGTACAGCGATTTCAGCATCACAGGCGATTAGTGCTGGCGGCAATGACGTGCACGTTATCATCTTGTTTCCATAAACTCACCGGATCACCTTGAAATGCTGCAGGATGGTGATGGCGCTGACCACCCTTTGTACGCAGGATCTTCCTGCAGCATCCAGAACTGCGACATGCCATGCTTTGCGCCCAGTTGGTAGGTAGCGTTGTCTCGGCACCGGAAGCCCGTTCCCGGGGCATACTCGCGCACGCGTGCCGCATCTGCCCTAGCAGGGTTAGCTATGCGCGGGCGCATGCTCAGTAAGTTAAAAGGTTTAGGTTTCTAAAAGCGTTCTCGCGGAATCCTTTACGTACGATGAAGGACGTTCTCGTAAGCAGCGAACCGCAAAAAAAAGGGCCCCTTTTTCAAGGGGCCTTCCAGTCCGTTTGCTGTTTCAATACCAAGATATCAGTTGAAAGACCTCTGACAGCGAAGCCTACGTTCGCAGCTGTTCAGGGCTGCCGACTGGAATAGGTGGTTTATGCCCTTTCTACTGCGTCAAATCAGGACGTCTTGAAGTACTAAAGTTTTGCGCAGAGCGACTTGTGCCATGAGAAGTTTGATTACGAGCTGATTCTTTCAGCCATATTGTTAGCACGATTGAGTAGAGCAGTCGCATGTGTGATATGAATTCGGCCCACATGTGGAATCCCCGGCGTCATTTTCTGTGCCTTGAGTTCGAGCTGATCTGCGCTTTCAACTAAGGAGATCTCCCCCATGATCAAGAAACTTCTTCTCTCCGCAGCTCTGACCGCAGCGACTGTAGCCACTGCGTCTGCCACTCCCATTACCGGATCCTTTAGCCTGGCTTCGTTTGGTGGAACGTACGTCGGCGGCAGCGCAACTGCAGCAACAGCAACCGGCATCGACTTTGGAACCACCTTCGGGGGCACCGGCAACGGTTACGGCGTCAACGGGACCGCACTTGTCGGAAATGCTACTGGAAGCTTTGCAGGCCTAACGAGCGCGAACATCTCGGATCTTTCGCTCGGTGCCTTTGCAAATCCCTACACGGCGAACCCCTTCATCAGCTTTACCGGCAGCAACATTGTGCTCAGCTTCACTGATGCTTCCTACACCCGCTCACCGCTTGGCACGAGCGTAACGATTACGGGGACCGGTACGTTTACTGACGGGATTGCAGCAGACACCAGCATGGGCAACTTCTCGCTCTCCACCAGCTCGCAGAACGGTATGCCCAGCTCCAGCGATTTCACCTTCACCAGCAACGCCAGCACTGCTGCCGTGGCTGTCACGCCGGAGCCTACCTCCCTCGTTCTGCTGGGAACAGGTATTCTTGGAGTCGTCGGGGCCGCACGCAAGCGTTTCGTTTAAGTAGACAGATAGGGAACCTGCCCCAGCTTCGGCTGGGGCAGGGTTTTTTGTGGCAGATTGATTTCGTAAGGGCGACTACTTGCTCGCGTTACACACCTTCAACGGACGTCGACAGGATGCAGCGCAAGTTGGTCTGCGTGGCCAGAGCTGATTTGTCAGATATCCGCGTATGTCTCCGACGTGGCCGGATCGCCACCTTGAACGCCAGTGAATGACTCTCCTGCTGAGAGCTCAATTAGTTCAGTACTGATCAGAGCAGATCAGCCGATACATTGTTGT
>JBPBPZ010000336.1:0-7801 GCA_050954525.1 Janthinobacterium lividum | reverse complement strand
GACATATGCCAGGTGCTTGGCGTCCGGTGACCAGCTTGGCGCCTCCACGCGATGCCCAGCACCTACTGTGCGCAGCACCGTGGCCTGGCCGCCGCTCGCGTCCACCCGCATGATCTGCGTCGCGATGATGCCTATACCTGAGACGAACGCCACATGTTTCCCATCAGGGGACCACGTGGGCCCAAACTCGTCTGCTGCTCCGCTGGTGATCCGTGTCGGTTCACCGCCCGCAACAGGCACGGTCCAGATGTCGTAGGAGCCTTCAAACGCACGGTCTGATGCGAATACGATCGTCTTTCCATCCGGCGAGATCCGCGGTTCACGGTCATCGCCGTGCCCGTACGTTACCTGCTTCAGGCCCGAGCCGTCTGGACGCATGGTCCAGATGTGAAAAGTGCCACCGGCGTAGCACTGCAGGGCAACCACGTTTCCAGTTGCGGACCAGTCCGGGTGCGACGCTTCCTGTAAGGGCTCTGTGAGTCGCTTTGCGTTACCGCCGCTCATAGGGATGGAGTAGATCAGTCCCTGGATGTCCGCAAGAATCGTCTGCCGATCCGGTGAGACGGTCACCTGGGCATTGGTCACCTCGCTGACCGTAATCGTCTTCGCCACGGGCGTCGCCGCCATGCAGGCTGGCGACAGGCTCACAGCCGCAAACCCGACACTGCCTAAGACTGACCGAACATTCATCCTCATGCAGAACTCCCCTTGCGTCAGGTACACCCCGGAGTTAGGCGGCGCGTCCTCCGAGACGCGCCGCGGACATATCGCAATTAGAACGTCAGGCGTCCCAGGAACTGCAGCTGCCGGGCCGCGAACTCAAGGTACCCGCTACCCTGCGCGCTTGAAGGCTGGCCATAGCTGGCGCTGTTCGCGTTGGTGGTGTAGCTGTAGGGATTGAAGTGATTCATCATGTTGAAGACCTCGACCGCAAGAATGACCTTGACCCTTTCCCGGATCGGGATGGCCTCCTGCAGGCGGGCATCCAAACGTTCATACGCCCGGCCGCGAAAGCTATTCCGCGCCAGCACGGTGTAGCCAAAAGCTGTGTCTGCCTGGAAGTGGCTGAGCGGAGCGTAGCTGACAAAGCAGCTGGCGACAGGGCACGCAGTGCCTGCAGCAATCACTGGCGTGGTCGCTGCCACGGTGCGGTTATACGTCGGCGTGCCTCCGTTTGGAGCAGAGGTCCCCGTTGCGGTAGGGAAGGCCAGTCCTGATCCGAAGCGGTACAGCGACGATAGTGAAAGGCCGTAATGCCACTTGTACTCGCCGTTTACGGTCAACGAGTGCCGCTGGTCGTCGGTGCCGTTTGCCCATTCCGAAGCGATTTCTTTTAGAAAGGGCTTGTTCGGGTAGTAAAACGGTCCTTCGGTCGAGTTCTTCGTGCGGCCCCACGTGTACGCGAGACCTGCGTTGAAGGAGGAGTATGTCTTCGACAGGCTCATCTGCAACGCGTCGTAAACGGATCCTGAACCCGGCGGCGTGAAGAACTGCTGCACGTTCGTAAAGGCTTGGTTACACACCTGCCGTGTGGCAGCGCTAAAAGTGGTTGGAGCCGTCACGGCCACGGAACCATTGCCGCAGTTCAAAGGCGTGGCCGATGACAGCACCGTGCCAGAGTTGAGATTCCGCTGCGGATTCGCTGGGTCTACCAGGAAGTTTCCCTGCGCCCGAACCCAATCGTGGTATGCACGTGTATGCACAAAATCTGCGCTGAGCATCACACGTGCCGGCAGTTCCTGCTGCAGACCAAAGGAAGCCTGCAGAGCGTACGGCACCTTCGCATCCCGCGACAGTGGTTGAACGGCCTGTGTATAAGCACTAGGGTTCGCTGCGGGATTGCCGCCGTTGAATGGGTTCGCCAGGTTGATTGATCCGTTCGAACCTGTGACCGATGCCTGAATGGTCGAGACCCCGTTAAATATTTGCTGGTCGATGATCTGGTTTGCACTAATGTCGGCGTAGTAGACCCCCACACCTCCACGCAGAGACGTTTTGCCCGTTCCCAGAACGTCCCAGTTGAAGCCCAGCCGTGGCGCAAAGTTGTTGTTGTCGTTGCCGGCAGGCACCAGAAGTCCGTTGGTCAGCTTTGGCCCGCCCGTAAACGCACCAATGTCTGAGTCGTAGCGCACACCCAGGTTCAGTGTCAGGCGCGGAAGGATTTTCCAATCGTCCTGCGCCCACACACCAAGGATGGAGCGCGGCACGTTTACTGTGAAGTCCCCGAAACCTTGGATATAGGTCAAGCTCACGTTGCAGTAGTTGCTTACAGCCTGCAGGTTCCACGTGCCGGGATCGCTTGTGCCATTAGGAAACATGGCTGCGTATGGGACGGTGGAGGATGAACTGCTGCACGCAGATACCCTGCCGCGCACGTTCTGCTGGAAATATCCGCCATGGCCGGTGTAGAGGAACTCAGCCCCCGCCTTGATGGAGTGCTTACCCTTAAGCCAGAAAAGGTCGTCGCGATACTGCTGCGTGTCCTGCCCAAAGATTTGCGGATAGTTATACGGTGCGCCAACGGTGGTGGTCGGCAGAATGATCTCGATGCTTTGCTGCAGACCCAGGTTCTGCCAACCGAAGTGGTGGTAGCCCACTCGCACATCGTTCACCAGATTTGATCGCAGGTTGCTATTCCAGTCTGCAACAAAACCATAGCTTGTACGTGTGCCCTGGTAGGCACGACTGGGATCGGCATTGCCGCTGACACCCAGGTAGTTGTTGTTATAGGTGAAGCCATCGCCGCGTAGCAGGATATGGTTCTTCTCGTTGATCTGGTAGTCGCCACGGCCCAGGTACTCATTGACGCGCAGCAGCGATGCGTGGCTGAACGTTGCCAGCCCACTTGCAAATGGCTGACTGGTGGCCGTGTTTGGCTGCCGCTCACCCTCAAAGGCTCCGAAGAACCACAGCTTGTCTTTGCGGATCGGGCCGCCCAGCGTTCCACCGTATTGCTGATCGCTGAAGGGAAGAACACGCTTCGCCACCGGATCAGGAGCGTTCAGGGCATCATTCCGAAAGTAGCCGAACAGCCCGCCGTGAAGTGTGTTGGTACCCGCCTTCGACTGCGAGTTGACGTACACACCTGCGGATCGTCCCAGCGTGGCGTCAAAGCGGTTCGTGATGATCTGGAACTGGGCAATCGCATCCTGCGAAAAGCGCGGCTGCCCGAAGGACGCACCGGCTGTATCCTGCGACACCTGCAGGCCGTCCATTGTGATCTGAAACTTACCTGACTCAGAGGCGGATCCTACCGGAACATCCGACGTTACGGCATTTATCCGTACACCGGGAACTAGGGTCGCGAGTGACATGTAGTTGCGACCGTTGATCGGGGTTCCCTGAACCTCCTGCGGTGTGATGTTGCCGCCCACCGAGGATGCTGTGGTATCCACGGCGACTGCCTCTGCGGTCACAATCACCGTGGAGGCATCCGTCGCAACGGGCAGCGTTGTTTCAATGTTGGGCGTTTGCCCCACCAGCATGGAAACCTTTGTCTGAGTGGTGGCAAAGCCTGATGAGGAGATAGTGACCACGTAGTCACCTGCTGCCAATGATGGCAGGAGCCATATGCCATCGTGGTTGCTCCTGGTGTGAAACGCAGCCGTACCCAGTTGCTTTACCTCGACGCTGGCACCTGCAATACTTGCGCCGGTCGGATCTGTGATCTGCCCAGAAAGTCCTGTCTGTTGTGCCTTTGCCGAGGAAGCGAAAAGGGCGAAGGGGATGGAGAGTACAGCGCAGTGGATCGGCTTCAATGTGCAGAACCTCGTTCGACAGGATGGTGTGACCCGTGGATCTGGTTACAGCAATGACAGCAGGTGCAGATGTGACACGCTAAGACGCCAGAAGAGGCGACGCGACGGAGTACGCGAGAACATTGCGTACTGGCCTGCGAAGCGACATAGCGCTTGCGCAGGGATGATTTGTTGAGGCTTGAATGCAACGTAACACATGTGCGCAGCGAGTTCCAGCAAACCGCGTAAGACTGAAGCCGGCCGAATGCCCGCTTGCAGGCCTTCCGCCTAGCAATGCGCCACAAACAGAGAGCGCAGCCGAACAATCCGAAGTACAGCCGCCAGCGGTCCCGTATGCGCAGTGAATAGCAACAACGTACGAGACTGCATTGTTTCAGCATGCGATATGCAGAATGAAGGTGCGGATGATTCATGCGTAACTGCCGGGCCACCGAAGCCGAAGCTCAGTCGTTTAGCTTGTTAACTATTTGCGCAGCCACAAAGCGCCAGAAGCAACCGCAACGACAAGAGCGAAGCAGAAGCGGAGCTTGCATCCAGGTTCGGCGATCCTATGGTGTGCATGCCTTGTCGTTCCTAACCGGGTATGCGCATCGGAATGAACTGGCGTCCGTGTTTCTGCAGGTCCCGCTCAAGTTCATCGTGAGCTATTTGTCGGCTTCCGCTTCGGTCCCACTGCGACTCGCTCGACGACTGCCGCCGGGAACTCCGTCTCATGGAACTTCCCGGTCCCCGTCCCGATTACCCGTTCATAGTGATTGTTCCTGGCCTCGCCCTCGACGTACACGCGGTCGCCCTTTTTCACTTCGCAGAAATTTGCGAAAGTTCAAACATCACAATGTTTTGACAGTCCGTGCGGATCTGCCGATCTCCGACGGTGTCGTCTAGTGCGAAAACATGGCGATGGAAAGGTCAGGCGCAGTGCCGCTGGCCTGTTTGCTGATGGGTTCCAAGATGGCTCAGAGAAGTGGAACGGTCAGGTTGCTGATCACGGTGTTCTCCTCGTGAATGGCTTAGGTTGCTAGACTGCTAGCGTCTCAAGGTATCAACCTCTCAAGAGGTAGGTCGTTGCTCTTGAGAGGTTGATACCTCACCGCGGAACTCATGGCCGCGCGCGTGCGCGGTGTTTCCACTTTCATAAAGTGCCCTCCGCAGGACGCCTGAAGAACGTGGTCATTGCACCGTGAGTGTAAACGTGCCTGACGACGACACTCCGGTCGTTTGGGCCGTTGCTGTGACACGCACAACGTATGTCCCTGCAGTTGAAGATGCCGTTGGAGGTGCTGGAGCGGTAGTGGTTGTCGAGGACGATCCCGTCCCGCCGCTGCCGCCGCAGCCTCCTGTGTTGAGTACAAAGGCTAAAGCGAGGAGGGAGATTAGAGCGCGCTTCGAACGCCGCCTCATCACCGTACACCCGAGTAGGCTCACAGCTCCTGCAGCAGACCACGGGACAGGTACCTGCATGGGCCAATTTGTAGGAAACGCATTGCTTGACATGCGGACGACGTTTGCCTTCGTGCACAGGCCGGTGCTGGCTAACGCCATGGAATACGTGGCATTTACAGGGCTTCCGGGTGAAGGATTCACCACACCTGGCGCGACCACATAGCAGCCGCTGTAAGCCGCCCCACTGCTAGATGTTATGGCGCCTGCGAAGCTTACCGGCCCAGTGAACCCGTTCAGGGAACTGACGTTCAAAGCCACGCTGGCTGTGCCCGTCGGAGGAATGGTAACGGCAGAAGTCGAAAGTGCCAAGGCAATAGCAGGAACTGGCGGTCCCTTCACGGTTACGGACACGTCTCCAAGGGCGGAGTAGTAAAGATTATCGCCACTGTAAGAGGCTGAGACATCAGAGAATGCGGAATCCGTGTAGGTATACGTTACGCTTGCCTGCCCGGCTGCATTGAGTGCTACCGTGGGTGGGATTTTGCCGTCGATATTAAAAGTGATGTATCCGGTTGGAGCTGTTGTATTGGAAATACTGGTGCTGTTCACGGACGCAGTTAGCGTCACCGGCGTGCCGATGGCCACCTGCTGCATTGAGGCAGTTACCGTCACTTTCGCGCTCTGTGTCTGACTGGGTGCGGAGATGACCACGTTTGTACTGCGACTACTCACGGCATTGACTAGAGCATCACCGGAGTACGTAGCCACCAATGTATGTGTGCCTGCTGTTTGAAAACCTGGGTAATTGAAGGAGACGCTTTGAGAGTTCAAAGAAAGTGGCGGAGATCCTGCGGCCCCGTCGATTGTAAAGGTGATCGTTCCAGTAGGAACAACGGTGCCGGTTAGTACGCTTGCCTGCATCTGCACCGGAGTCTTCAGTGTCGCGCCGCTACTAAAGGCAGACGCTACGATTTGAGGTGTCAGCTGAATTGGTGTCACCATGATCGAGGCTTTGGCGCCGTCGAAGTTCGCGTCACCAGCATAGGTCGCGATGATGGTGTGTGGCCCAAGCGTGTTCAGCGATATGCTCGCAATTACTTCACCGTTATACAAAACCTGCGTTATGGGCTGTGCAACGCTATCGACCTGAATGAGGACATTGCCGCTTGGTATCGTGGTGCTGTTGCCTAGGGCGTCTACAACCACACTGAATGGCGTTCCTACCTGCGGGGAAGATATATCTATCCGCTGAGGGATGACACGGAGGGACAAAGTTGCCGTGCGCGCAGGCAGCGACTGCAGGCCCGCACGCAGACCAGGTGCACTGATCGAGCCCAGCCCTGTCGCCAGGTCATAGCCGATGCTGGCGGAGTAACCCATGCTGCCTGAGAACAGGCAATCCGGCGTGGCCACCTTGCATGGCACGATGTTGTTGCCAGTGACGATGTCATGGAAGACCGCAGATGCTGAGCTGCCGGCAGCCAGCGCATAAAGTGCCGGGTTCAGATTACCCAAGGCACCACCGCCGTTCGCCTGCTCGATCACCGCGAGCATTGCGGCGAGATTCGGTGCCGCGACTGACGTCCCACCCACACCGGTGCCATCGCTACCCGGAGCAAAAGCGCCTGCGCTGCTTGTGCACGCACCATCTCCCAGGCAGACCATATATGGGTGGAATGCAACACTGGCTGCAAATGAAATATCCGGCACCATGCGAGAGTAGGCGCCGGGCTGCACGTAAGGATGTTGCCACGTCGGCATTTGGTAGATCTTGCTGATGCCCCCGGTGCTGCCCTCAATGAACTTAAACGTCGACGTGTCATTCCAGGTGGTCTCAGACATGTACCCGGCTGCGGATCCTAGAGCACCGTTGTTTGTGCCACTCCAGTCGGCGGAGCTGTCGCTGTTCAGCTGTGTGCCGCCTACTGCCGTGACGTAAGTGGACGAGGACGGGTAAAGCGTAGTAAGTCCGTGCGTTGCAACGGTTACAGCGCCACCGGTCTGATCACACGCAGCCGCTCCGCTGTCGCCCGAAGACACCAGTACCGTCTGTCCTTGCGCGTTTGCCTGCTTCAGGATGGGTTCCAGCGTGGTGGAGGCGTACGTTGCCAAGCTGCTTTCGCAGCCGCCGTAACTCAAGCTGAGGATAGGAGCCAGGTTGTTCGTTACGGCGTAGGAAAGTGCTGTGAAGACACCGTCATTGGCACAATCCGTGCTCGCGCTGAGAGGTGCGGACGCGGTTGTTGCGGTGCAGCCCGTGTAGATGAACTGCGTCGCTGCGCCAGGAGCACTGCCGCTTGCATACTCGAGGTCCAGTTCACTCTCAGCTTCATCGCCCCTGACCCGGTTCGAGGCTCCCGTATTGGGTACCAACACCATCGTCGGCATCTTTGTAGGCTGTCCGGTTTTGCCTTGGAAATAAGTAAGCTGCTGCGTATCAACGGCAGATTGGCCGATGACCCCAATCTTGACGCCCGTACCGTCAAAGCCGCTATTGATTAGCGTATTGATTCCGTAGATCTGTCGGAAGTCCCAGGGAACTAGATAGTGCACCGTGCCGCTCGTATTTGCCGTGGTGTACTGCGGTGAGGCCCAGCCTTTGCTGCTTGTCAAAGGGGGACCGGCGGCGAGTTGCTGTGCACTCATGCGCACATTCTGAG
>JBPBPZ010000319.1:0-7900 GCA_050954525.1 Janthinobacterium lividum | reverse complement strand
CCAGCGCACCCAGCGAGAGCTTGGCCACCAGCACCGCGCCCGCCGCGTCCAGCCGCTGCACGACGGTGGCGTTCTCATCAAAGGTCTGGTGCTCCATGCCGCCCGCGCCCCACGTGGTGGGATAGCCCTTGACGTTGAGCAAATCTTTAGCGCCCCACGGGATGCCGTGCAGCGGTCCACGATAGTGTCCTGCGGCAATCTCGCGATCGGCCTGCGCGGCCTGTGCCAGCGCGCGCTCCTCCGTCAGGTTGATAACGAACTTTAGCTGTGGGTCGTAACGCTTGAGGCGTGCGAGGTAGAACTTTGTCAGGTCAAGAGACTTCAATGTGCGCTCACGAATCGCGAGGCTGATATCAGCAACTGTGCCGAAAGCGAGTCGATCATCAAGGGGTGTAGGTTCGTGACCCCAATCCGCAGAAGTTCCAGGACCGATCGCGATCGCACGCGGTGGCATAGTGTAACCGTCGGGCAGGGGATCGAACACCATCGCGGGCGCAACCGAGTTTGGCAGGTGCAGATCACGAATCGGCTGCAGCCCGGCGCGCTGTTCGCGCACGCCGTCCAGCATCATTGCCTTCTGCTCGGCAGTCAGCGTGATGCCTGCAATGGCCGCCGCAGCGTCCAGCATCTCCGGCGTGATCGCAGGAAAACTAGAGATGGCGGGTTCGGAGGAGAGCGCAGGAGTCGCGGCCGCAACCTGCGCGGTGGCCGACTGCATGGCGAGGGCTGCCAGTGCGCCCGGTAACAAAGTGTCCGCCAGGCCGGCGGTTGCGCAGCGCTGCAGAAAAGCTCGTCTGTCGATCATGGCTTCCACTGTATCGCGCCGTTTACCGCTGTCTCCAGGACGGAACAGTAATCATGCGCCTTCGGGTAGAGCAACCACGTCTAAACCATCACTTCATGTCACATTTTCGATCGCTTCTCGCTGCGGCTCTCCTGCTCTTTGCCATTGCAAGCCCTGACGCCCAAACGGTGCACGGTAAACCTGCAGCCGCCCGCGTGAACGAACCGGCGACCCAGATCGTCGGCTACTTTCCGCAATGGGGCATCTACGAGCGTCGCTATGTGCCGCTGGACCTGATCCGCAGTGGCGCCATGCAGACGCTGACGCAGATCGATTACGCCCAGGGCAATATCAAGGACAACGCCTGCGTTGTGGCCGATCCGCAGGCCGATCTGAACATCGCCTTCAAGGCAGAGGACTCGATCGACGGCGTGGCAGATGCGCCCGATACACTGTTGCGCGGCAATTTTCACCAGCTGCAGCTTTTGCGCAAACGTTACCCGAAGCTGCGCATCCTGATTTCGCTGGAAGGGAAGCGCGGCCTGTTCGAGGAGGCTGCCAAGCCGGAAAACCGCGTGGCGTTTGTTCATTCCTGCGTCGCGCGATTCCTGCAGGGGCACATCGCGCCCGGCGTAGAGGTTCCGCACCTGTTCGACGGCATCGACGTGGACTGGGAATATCCCGACGAGAAACACGCGGACGACTTCTATGGCTTGATGGAAGAGTTCCGCCGCCAGATGGACCGGCCCGACGTGCAGGAGCCTGGGCCAACTCGGTCAACCGCACGGCAGCCTCGCTATACGCTGTCCATTGCCTCGGGAGCGTCACACAAGAATATCGATCCCATTCACTGGGCGCGCGTAGCCCAAAGCGTCGACCAGATCGGCGTGATGACGTATGACTTTCAAGGACCATGGAGCCACGACACGGGATTTGTCGCGCCCCTGCGCTCCAACGACCCGGAAGCGGAGACGGTCGCTTCCGTGATCGACGCCTACCTGGCTGCGGGTGTCCCTGCCAGACAGCTATTGCTTGGCGTTCCTTTTTACGCGTACCAGTGGCACCACGTCGCACCAGGCGCACAGAACGGTTTGTACAGTCGGGGCGATCCGGTTCGCGGCAACCTGAACCAATCTACGGCAAGCGCCCTGTTGGCAGCTTCGACCGATGCACGGCTGTACCGCGACCCGGTCTCACAGGCACCCTGGATCTACGACGGTGATAACTTTCTCACCTTTGAGGACCCCACATCTCTTCAGAGCAAGCAGAAGTTCGCCCAGCAGCGGCAGCTTGGCGGCATAATGATCTGGGAACTAAGTGGAGACACTGCTGACTCACAACTGCTGCACGCGTTACGGTCTCCGCATACGCGGTAAGTCTACTTTCTTGCCTTGCGTGAGTTTGGAAGCAGGCAAACCAAAGGGCCGCACTCAATGAGTGCGGCCCTTTAGAGGTTTACGAGATCATTATGCAATGATCTTGCGGCGGCGCAGAACCGTGGTCGCGGTGCCGACCAGGCCAGTGCCCAGCAGGATCAACGAGCTTGGCTCAGGCGTAACGGCAACGGCAGGCAGGAAGCCATTGACGGTTGCAGTCTGGCTGTCCTGGAAGCTGATGCTGCCGGCTGCGAAGTTGGTCGCGCTGGTCTGGATGATGAGGTAGTCGCTGGACGTGCCCGGCTTGATGATGTTGGCCGTGTTCGCCTGCGTCGTGAAGTTGAAGCCGATTGCACCATAGATGCTGTCGGTAACGGTCAGAGGAGCAACACCGCCAGCTACGCTGACATAGCCCACGTTATAGGTGAAGGCGCTGGAGAAAGGGCCGCTGGTAACAGTCTCGATGCCGTCTGCGCTGTTGGACGCATTCGAAACCTGGATAGCAAAGGTGAGGCAGTTGCCAATGGATCCGCAAAGCGTGTTGCTGGAATCCTTGTACACGGCGGTGCTGTAGGTGCCGTGATAGGTGGATGCCATGCCGGAAGGTGCCTGCGACGTAAAGGCAACATTCTGGTAAACGCCCAGGTAGCTGGTGGGATTGGTGCTGATTGCCGAAGCCGTGGCGCTGCCGCCAGTGGTGATGGGGGTGGCGCTGGCTACTGCGCACGCTGAGAGGAGGAGGGAGGAAACGGCAACAAGACGGGAGAAGTGATTCATGGGGTAAAGCTCCTGGGGGGATGGATCGTTCCAACGCTTGCGAGAGGCCGTTGCGGTGGATACAAATCGATCATAGCCAGCAGGTCCCGGTCGCGCACCCTGCTGCAAGCCCGAAACTTCATCCTGTCTAAAGCGGTTCAAGCCCGGTACAAGTGTTCCCGAAAGAGAACTCAAGTACCGGGCTTGAGGAGCCGAAGTGTATGGAACTGAAACAGTTATTACGCGATCAGCTTGCGGCGACGCAGAACTGTGGTCGCGGTGCCGATCAGGCCGGTTCCCAGAAGGACCAGCGAGCTGGGTTCAGGGGTCACTGCCACAGCCGGCATAAAGCCTGCAACCGTCGCGGTCTGGCTATCCTGGAAGCTGATGCTGCCCGCGGTGTAGTTGGTGGCGCTGGTCTGGATGGCCAGGATCTGGCTGGTAGCACCTGGAGCGATGATGCTGCTGTTGTTGCCAGGAGCTGTGAAGCTGAAGCCCATGGTGCCATAGACGCTGTCCGAGATGGACAATGGTGACAGGCCGCCACTGGTGATGTAGCCGACGTTGTATTTGAACGTATCGCTGAAATCACCTGTGGTTACTGTCTCAATCCCATCGTTGCTGGTTCCACTGTTTTGAACCTGGATAGCGAACGTAAGGCAGCTGCCCACAGTGCCGCAGAGGGTGTTATTAACATCCTGAATGACGGCCGCGCTGTAGATGCCATTGAAAGTCGAAGCCAAACCCGCGGGTGCCTGCGAGGTAAATGCCACATTCGTGTATTGGGCAATGATGGTGCCACCGACGATGATTGGCGTCGCAGTGACGCTGGTGCCAAGGGTGATGGGGGTAGCACTTGCAGCAGCGCAGCTGGCAAGCGCAATGGAGGTGACTGCGAACAGCCTGGAAAAATGCTTCATGGGTAGGACTCCTTAAGATGTCAGTGATTCGCCGCTTTTACTATCGCGCGATGCCACTGGATGGTGCTCGTTCGGAACTTCAAATGTTCTCTAAAGTCGGAGAGATCGATGGAGACCAATAAAATCCGGCACACACCACTGCCTTCTTCGAAGTGGGATGTGCCGGATACAGTAGATGAAAAACTACGCGATGAGCTTGCGGCGGCGCAGAAGTGTGGTGGCCGTTCCAATCAAGCCAGTTCCCAGAAGGACGAGCGAACTGGGCTCAGGAGTTACTGCGACTGCAGGAACGAATCCAGCAACCGTTGCAGTCTGGCTATCTTGAAAGCTCAGGTTGCCCGCAGCAAAGTTTGTTGCGCTGGTCTGAATGATGAGGTAATCGCTTGTGAGACCTGGGCGCAGAATGTTCGACGCATCGGTCGGGGTGGTAAAGCTGAAGGCCATTGCACCGTAGATACTGTCAGTTACCGTAAGGGGAGCAACTCCGCCGCTGACGGACGAATAACCTACGTTATAGGTGAAGGCGCTGGAGAAAGGTCCAGTGGTGACGGTTTCGATACCATCTGCGCTGCTTGCAGAGTTCGCCACCTGGATCGCAAACGTAAGGCAGCTGCCCGCGGTGCCGCAAAGTGTGTTGCTGCTGTCCTTGTACACATACTCCGAGTACGTTCCGTTGAACGTGGAAGGGAGGGTGGCAGACTGGGAGATGTAGGGCGTATTAACGTAAGAGGCGACGGTGCCGATACTGTTCGTAGTCACCGATGTAGCTGTTGCACTACCGCCCGCAGCAATCGGTGTTGCGCTGGCTGCTACTGAGGCGCCGAGCATGAGAGTGGAAACTGCAAACAGCCGAGAGAAAGCATTCACTGGGTAGAACTCCTGGGGGAAAATCGTTCCACCGCATGCTATGCCACTCGCGGAGGATACTTTTCCATAGTACTGACCTTTTTTCGGAAACTTTAGGAAAAATTTCTCTTCTGCTTTCACCAAAGCGAAAATAGTTCCGTCCTGGTAGAAGTTTCTGCTAATCGGTGTACTAGATGTCCAGGTTTTTCACGTCCAACGCATTCTCTTCAATAAAGCGGCGTCTGCTCTCAACATCCTCACCCATAAGGGTTGTGAAGATCTTGTCGGTCTCGACCAGATCTTCCAGGCGAACCTGCAGCAGGGTGCGACGTTCCGGATCCATGGTGGTCTCCCACAGTTGCTCCGCGGTCATTTCACCCAGACCCTTGTAGCGCTGCACCTGGTATTCCTTCTTGCCCTGCTCGATGACATATTCGAACAGCTCACGAGGCGTCCGCTTCTCCACCGGGTCCTGGGCGGCTTTCGTGGGGCGCTTCGCTCCTTTGGTCTCGGTTGCAGTTCCGGGCGCAGACGCGATCACGTCCACGACGCCTTCCGTCTCGTTGATCTCTTCGACTTCATCAGCTGCGGCGATCTCGGCCTTGCTGTCCTTGCTTCTGACGGCATACTCCACCAGGAAGGGCGGCTTTAGATGTTCGCGAATCTGCGCGAACTTGCTCAGCATCTGCCGCATCTCTGGAGCATTCGCAACCGTGTAGTCGATGCGACGGTGCGCACCCTGCGCATCGAGGTATTCCAATGACCACGTACCATGCTCTTCGTCACGCACAGGCTCGCCGACATGTTTGAACTGGAATTCCGTGGCCATGCCCTGCAGCCTTTGCGCCATCACCTGCAGCTTGTCGGGCGACTCGAAGTCGACGCGTTTTGCGGGTTCCTTGCCTTCGTTGGCAAATAACTCGGCCACTGCCGTGGTCACCTGCTCGTTGCGGAACCGCTTGTCCGCTTTCTCGAAGAAGCCAAGGAACTCGTTCAAGCCACCCATGAACTTGGTCAGCTCTTCGCCTTCGAGTGTCTGGCGATTGACTGTATCGGCCTCGCCGTAGTGGACCACCATGCCGTCGGCTGCACGCTTGACCATAACCTTCACGAAGTCACGGTCGTCCTTGATGTACTGCTCGAACTTGCCCTTCTTAATCTTGTAGAGCGGAGGCTGGGCTATATATACGTGGCCACGCAGGATCAACTGCGTCATGTGCCGGAAGAAGAAGGTCAGCAGCAGGGTGCGGATGTGCGATCCGTCCACGTCGGCGTCCGTCATCAGGATCAGCTTGCCATAACGCAGCTTTTCCAGAGAGAAGTCGTCCTTGCCGATGCCCGTGCCCAGCGCCGTAATCATGGCGCGAATTTCCTCGTGGCCCAGCATCTTGTCGTAGCGGGCCTTTTCGACGTTCAGAATCTTGCCCTTCAGTGGCAAAATGGCCTGGAAACGTCGGTCGCGACCCTGCTTGGCTGTTCCACCTGCAGATTCACCCTCGACTAGGTAGAGCTCGCAGCGGTCGGGCTGGCGTTCGGAGCAGTCAGCCAGTTTGCCGGGCAGGCCGCCGCCGTCCAACGCGCCCTTACGGCGGGTCAGATCGCGGGCTTTGCGTGCGGCTTCGCGTGCGCGCGCCGCGTCGATGGCCTTGTTGATAATCTTCTTCGCTACCTGCGGGTTCTGCTCAAAGAACACACCCAGCCGCTCGTTTACGAACGACTGTACCTGTCCGCTGATGTCGGAGTTGAGCTTGCCCTTGGTCTGACCTTCGAATTGCGGCTGTGGCAGCTTGACGCTAATTACGGCAACCAGGCCTTCGCGAACGTCGTCGCCACTCAGGGCTTCCTTGACGTCTTTGAACAGGCCAAGCGACTGCCCGGCAGCGTTGATGGTGCGGGTCAGCGAGGTGCGGAAGCCGGAGAGGTGGGTGCCGCCATCGACTGTATTGATGTTGTTGGCGAAGCTGAACACGGTTTCGGAGTAGGCGTCGTTATACTGCAGTGCGATTTCCATTACCAGTTGGCCGCGCTCGGCCTCCATGTAGATGGGCTTCTCGTGCAGCACAATCTTGCCCTTATTGAGGTGGCGGATGAACTCTTCAATGCCGCCCTTGTACTTGAACTCAGCAAATTTGTACTCGCCGGTTTTGGCGTCGGTGGTGCGTTGGTCAGTCAGGGTAATCGCGATGCCCTTGTTCAGAAAGGCAAGCTGCCGCAACCGTCCCGCCAGGATGTCGTAGTTGTACTCATGCACGCTGAAGATCGACTTGTCAGGCAGGAAGTGGACCTTGGTGCCGCGCTTCTGCGTGACGCCGACCTGGCGCACTTCGCTGATAGGATCGCCCTTGCTGTAGTCCTGCTGCCAGGTGTGGCCGTCGCGCCAGATCTCGACGTCAAATTCCTCGCTTAGCGCATTGACGCAGCTGACGCCCACGCCGTGCAGACCACCAGACACCTTGTAGCTGCTGGCGTCAAACTTGCCGCCAGCGTGCAGTTTGGTTAGCACCACCTGCACCGCAGGCATCTGCTCGCCGTTGCCCAAATCCTTCATGTCGACCGGGATACCGCGGCCGTCATCGGTCACGGTAATGGAATTGTCCACGTGGATGATGCAGTCGATGCGCGTGGCGTGACCGGCAAGCGCTTCGTCGACAGAGTTATCGACCACTTCATAGACCAGGTGGTGCAGGCCCTGCTCACCGGTAGACCCGATATACATGGCCGGGCGTAGACGAACCGCCTCAAGGCCTTCCAGGATCTTGATATTGGCGCTGGTATACGACGGCTTACCGGTCTCAGAGGTGATAGGAGCAGCGGAATTCGTAGCGTCAGTCTGTTGCAGGTCAAGCAGGGGCGTTTCGGTGGCCATCGTTCTCCTGGGAATCGGCGAGCGCAACCGCGAAAAACGTATAAAGTTCGGGATTTCGGGGGCTCTTTACAGGTCCCATTCTACCATCCGGGCTTGTCCAAGCCGTCATTCTGAGCCGAGCGAATGAACCCGCAATGCTTAGATCGCATCTACTCTTCGGCTTTGCGGGCCATTAACTTACTGGCGGGAAGCCAAAGCAATCCGGGTGACTCGAATCCCTCGCTTTGCTCAGGATTACGACTGGGATCCTACGAAAGACTGAGGTACACTCAAGAGGTTGTCCAGAACGCGGGCGACGTATTCCGTAGTCCTCAAGACAGGAACACCCAAATGCCAAAGCTCAAGACCCACT
>JBPBPZ010000018.1:0-7926 GCA_050954525.1 Janthinobacterium lividum | reverse complement strand
TTCCTACCGAATGAATCTGCATGTCGATGATCCTCCTTGAACCTGCCAACACAATCACTCACTTCAACGTGGAGATCAAGCGGCGGACCATCTCATTAACGGTGTTACCGGCAGTCAGCTCGCTTTAGGGAACAAAGACTTAGAAGCGAGCTAACGATCCTGACGACATTAGGATCCGCCCGTAGTTTAGTGAATGACCTCACCCATACAGTGAACAGTGACATGTGGGTCACTGGACCTAACTAGAAGACGGTGGGCTTTCGGCTTGATCGATTTCGCAGCCGGCGTGTACTCCACGATGAACTGCGATCGCAGGATCTGCACAAATTCATCGAGCCGAGAGCTGACGGATTGGTCGTCGCCGAGGAACGTGATTCCTCCGGTCTGCTCGACGGCTTCTCTCAACTTGTGGGGGCCCTCCCCGGGCCGTTGCAAGCGTGGCGGGTCTGTCCATGCCGGTGAAGGCGTAAGAACCGCATAGACGGGGACAGAAACCATCTGAGCACCTTTGACGATCTCTTCCGGTTTGACCGCGCTGGCGCTGTCAACACCATCGGTAAGAACCAGGATCGCTTTGCGGCCCTCCATTGGAGTCGCACTTGTTGCGAGTCTAAGAGCGTCCCACATACGGGTCCCGTGCACGCCCGTGGGACGTTTATAGACCTCCATCCCTTCTTCGACCGGCATGTGCTCCACAAGCTCTGCGAGACGCCTTGGCGATGGTTCGTGGTCACTGTCTGCCAGAACGCGGATGGTGTCACTAAAAGAGAGAACCGCAACACGATCACCAGGACGCATTGCAGAGCGTATGAAGTTGGCGGACTGGGATCGGAGGACCTGCCATCGCTGTTCCGTGCTCCCGCTCAGATCAAGCAGCAGTGTCAACGTCAATGGCAGATCGTCCCCTCGTCGGACAGCAACAAGAGATTGGCGATGGCCGTCTTCGAGCACCTCAGTCTCGGTCGTGTTGAGAGTTGTCGGTTCGTCCAGCTTGCCTCGCGTCGCGGTGCAATTGGCCTGGACCAGCTTTGCTTCAACTCGAATCTGGGGGACAGCGGTGACAGTCAGCTGCGCTGCGGCCGTGCTTGAAACAAGCCCAAAAGCCACCGCGTTAAGAAGCCAGAATTGACCGATGCGCAAGGCTGTCTCCCCATGTCATAGACATTCTGAACCTAGCGTCGCAGTCTTAGCTACACGCAAAGCAGGAACTTCTTAACCATAGACGGCAGGCGGAGGAGGATAAAGGAACATTGACCTGCCGCAAACCTTCCAGGTAACGGCGTTGTCGGCAACTCCGCCTTGCTGTCTCCGAAAACCTGACTTCACGGGATCGATTGGGAGACGCCTCAGTTGCAGGAAAAGCTGAACAGATTCCTCAGTAAAGCAGACGCCGAGTGGACTAATAAGCATCCTCCTCGGCGGGATTGCGGTTTAGCGTAAGGATGCCATCTGAACAGTTGCATTATCCGTAGCTTTATCAAAACGCTTAGCTACGTTTTTCGCGATAGTGTCCGCGAGTCCGAGACTCTCAGAGTCAGTCCGATTGCTCTTCTTAATTTGTGTATCGAAGACCGTTTTATCGTGGACGTCTTTGAGACTGACATCGAACGTGAGCGACGTTGTTCCTAGGAAGAAGCCCAGCGGACCAGTCGAGGCTCTCACGGCGCGGTTGCCCTTCTGGAAGTCGGTGACTGTGATGTCGAGGCTAAAAGCCGCGCAGCCAGGACCGGCAGAATGGTCGCCTACTCGAAAGAACTTAGCCTCTGGCCGCTTGATCTTCAATTCCTTGATCGTCTGCTCGTAAAGCAGGATGCGGTACTCATCCGGCAGGTCGATGCCACTGACCTGTATCGGCGTAACCAACACAGATCCGGGTAACGGTTCGGTGCAGGAGGATGATGGCTGTTCGACGGGAGGAATCAGACCTGCCAGTATTGCATCCCTCACAGCAGCAGCTTTCCGCGCCGGAAGGACGAAGACCACCCCGTGGTACGCGTCGTGAGTATCTCGGTATTCAACGGTGAGAAGGTCTACCTTCTTGTTTGTGATGGCACCGAGCGCTGCACCGCCACCGTACGGGATGATCTTGCGCGCGATCTTTCCTGTGACGCCCCATGGTTCCGTCCGTTGGTCCCCGATAAAGACATTGACGATCCGTTCCCGAGGGATGGATGTCGCTACATACTTATTGTTGAAAGTAAGAGCTGCTTGGCTCAGCGTGAGATCGCCACTCACGTTGGGCTTGACCTCGTCGAGCCCGGCAACATGGATCACCTTGTATTGTGTGGAGGAACCCGGCTCCGAGGTCGGTTCGTTTGTTGGCTGCAGAAGCGTCTGGGCGTGAACGGACAAACTGCTAACGGCGAGCATGGCGCAAAGGACGGAAGTTTTGAGGCAGGGCATGAAAGTCTCCTGGAGTCGACGGTATCTGTGAATGGATTTCGTGGGCGTACTGTGGATGGCTATCAAAGCAGTTGCTGAGTCAGGCGTACGTATGTAGTGCTGGCGAAATAAGCTCCGGATGCCTCGTTGGATTGCTCGGTGCCTTGAGGAAGTACTCTGCGCAGCAAAGGTTGGCTATCCAGCAAGCCCAGGCGATAACGGGGTACGCGTACTTGAAAGGCACCCCGCAAAGAAGGCTGATGGGCAACATGATTCGCAGAGTGATGGCCGCAGCCGTAACGGCGTAGCTGCGGGTCATCCAGCGACGATGTTTTTCAAACTGCCCCTTTACCGCAGTGAGCAATCCCAGCGAGGTGGTCGTGATCCAGGCGGCACCGAGGGCGAGGAATCCGGCCTGCGACACCGGTCCGGCCGCCGCGTGTATCGAGACTGGAATAGACGAGATCCAGCCGATAAGAACTGCGATCAGATACACCCAGCCAATACGTCTGTGCCACTGTTTCCGGGAGGTCCGCAAGCTTTTTACAAATTGCCACGGTCCCACAAGCAGAGCAATGGAAGCCGAAGTCGCGTGGGTTACAAGCCACGGTCGCCGTGATGTGAGGTTCGCATTGTGAATGGCGAACGGAATGTGCGGGAGTAAGTAGCGAAGGGATGCGAGTCCAATAAGAGTAGTCAATACGCAGAGAAGCATCCATGCACCGCGTTTCCATTTGCTATGGGGATGAGTATCCCGCTGCCCCGATGGCAGAGCTTGCCTAGCGGTCGACATCCAAGCCTCCCAACGCCAATCGGTCAACCGCATCGCTCTTTCGTAGCTCAGCTCGCAGAGCTTGGAATTGCGCTTGCCCTGCACCCCGCGACCGCCATTGAACTCCTCCTGTTGGGCTACATAGGACGACGTATGCAGACCCTTCATCCGTAACATCCAGCAGATCTCTCCAAGCCTTGTCGTTTGCCGTGAGTAGCAGCATGTGCGGATAGTAGGCTGAAGGCACGGACGCACGAATGGCGCGCGTGATTAGGCCGTAAGTAAAGCGCGGAGCGCCAGAGAGCGTTGCTACCTGAAAAAAGTCGAAATCGCTCCGCTCCTTGTGCATGGCAATAAGCTCTCTGCCCCAGGTTTCACCTTCTTCTTTTGCTGAGTGAGCGAAGCCGAACACAAGTACAATGGGTCTACCGCTTGCGGCAGGCAAGTTTATGGTTTTGCCATCGAGCGTCATTGCATTGATGATGGGCATCGTCCTGGTTTGGGCGTAAGAGAAGAGCGGCAGCAAGAACATCGCGAGACCGACAATGATTGTCTTGGGTACGGCTGATTTGACCTGTATCGGTTGCATGGCTTGTTCGCCCTCTTCATCTACCTTAGGGAAGACGGACCCTAGTATCCATGCTCTGGCGTCCCTCATATTCTCGCTATCGTCCCTAATGGAGGCTGCCTAATCAGCAGGGTTTATCCCTCCTGTAGCACTCCCAGGAGAGCTCCGACCATGATTCCTGCCGCGCAGCCTCCGAGCTTGTCGCCATCGTCACGGAGTACAACCGATCCACTCTCAGACGTGCTGTCGCTTTTGAAGCCGATGAACTACATGTGCGGCGGCATCGATGCAGGTGGTGACTGGTCGTTCTACACCCGTCCACACGACGTGACCCGCTGCTTTGCTCTTGTATCCGGAGAATGTTGGCTGCTGATGGATGGCTTGCCCGAACCAGTGCGCCTCATGGCAAACGACTGCGTCCTGATGCCGCATGGCCGAGGATTCCGCCTGGCCAGCGACCTTGCTCTTGAACCGGTAGACGTGATGAAGGATGTCATCACGCAGCCGTCGAATGGGCGCATCATCGAGTGGAATGGTGGTGGAGGCAGCATTGGCCTCACTGCTGTGTTCGCCTTTCAAGGAGAACACGCGAGCATGCTTTTGGAAGCGCTACCGCCTCTGATGCACCTACGTGATAGCTCTGAGCAAGCCACAATGCAGTGGTGCCTACAGCGAATGATGCGAGAGTTGCGTGAGCCGCAGCCGGGTGGTTTTCTGCTGGGGCAGCACCTCGCTCACATGATGCTGGTAGAAGCTTTGCGACTGTACCTCACAGCCGAGGAAAGTCACGGCGTCGGCTGGTTGCTTGCTCTCGGCGATAAGCAGATGCGGGCTGCCATGACTGCGATCCACGAAGATCCGGCACGCGCCTGGGGTCTGCAGGAGCTTGCTACCTGCGCCGGCATGTCGCGGTCAAAATTCGCCCTTAGGTTCAAGGAAAAGGTGGGAACCTCTCCTATGGAATATCTGACTCGCTGCCGGATGCTACGTGCTGCAGATCGCCTCGCAAATTCCTCTGAGTCTGTCGCTGAAATATCACTTGCAGTCGGCTACGAGTCAGAGAGCGCTTTTGGCGCCGCCTTCAAGAAGAGCATGGGGCTTTCACCAAGACAGTACCTACGAGCGCGGACCGCATCTTCGTCAGACTGCCGACACACAGGGCGCACCTAAGTCGAGTTGGTCAGCCTCGGCCGCTGGAGCTGCGATGGAAAGGAGTTTCTATCCTTATGCGCTGACGATTGGCGCTGTGCGCACCATGGGCACGGCGACCAACAAAGATGACGCGATGGCAAGCTATAGCTCCAAGTGACCGTCGTTTCTTGATCACAGGGGTGCACACTCCCGCTTCTACCAGCCCGCGCTCGATGCCGAGCTTGAGTTCTTGTCGACGAAAAGGGAGTAATCAACACGGTGCTACTGCACCAGAACGGCCAGGTGCTCCACGGCCTTCGCTAGGAAAACGGCTCGTCCTCTGGACGCCAAAGACTACTTGTTACAGGACGGCCCTACTGAACCACGCCTTTCTTAAGCAATCGGCTATTCGAGGCTGCAGACGGGTACACCCGCGGTATAGCATCTACCGTGCCGGTTGGCTTTTCCGCCGAAGAAGCCGGAGTCATGCTGAAAGAATGGAGAGCACCTATCCAAGGAAACCTTTTACGATCTCGTCCGGGGTGCGGCGTAGTACGGTTTCGTTGATGAAGAGGGTTGTAACTCCGTTGCGAATGGGTGCGATCCGGGTGTCCGTTGCGAGCAGCCTATCCTGCAGACCCTTGGCCCTTGCTTCAGAAATCTTGAGGAGCACGATGTTGCTTTCGTTGGGAACGCGCTCGACGGTGTAACCGCCGGCTGCTTGTAGCTTCGCGAAGACCTGTTCTGCGGCTGCGCGTGCTTTGACCCAACGTTCCGAAAGGCCGTCGACGGCGTAGAGTGCGGGGAGTGCTGCCACCCACCCGTGATAGATCAACCCACCGAAAATGTGGCGAAGGTCACGTGCTTCCGCCATCTTTTCTTTGGTCCCCATGAGCATGCCTCCAAAAGGTGCATGGAGCGCCTTGTATAGAGAGGCGAAGACGGTATCGAAGGGTGCCGCATAGTGCGCCAGATTAAAGCCTGGTGTGCCGAGCAGCATGAAGGCGCGAGCGCCATCCCAGTGCGTGCCAATGCCTTTACCTGTTGCCATGGCGCAGACCTTTTCAACCGTGCTGAACGGGATGGACTCCCCATTGTGACGGCGGACGGGACTCTCCAAAGAGATCGCGCCGACCTTGAGCGGGTAAGCGCGGTGCTCGGCGTCATAGACGGCTGCCTCGAACTCCTCGAAGCTGGGCGCACCTTTGCCAGGTGAGACTGGCTGCATGGTGATGCCACTAAGGATAGATGGGCCATCGCTTTCGTCGGCATAGAGATGGCTATCAGCCTGTGTAATCAGGTGCTTGTGGTCGCCGCAGAGGATGCGTACCGCTAGGGTGTTGGCAAGCGTGCCGGTGGGCATGAAGACGCAGTCCTCCTTCCCGAACATAGCGGCGAACCTCTGTTCCAGCTCGGTGACGGCGCCCCCGCGCAAGTACGTATCCTCTTTCCCAGGGTACTTTGTAAGAGCCGCCGTAAACATGCGCAAGTGATCTTCCGGCGAAATGTTCGGGTAATCGCTAGCGAAGTAGACAGTCCCGGGTGTAGCTGGTGGTAGCGCGGCGGCGGCTGGCGTGGTCGGAGCCGGCGTGGACGTCTGCGCCGAGAGGTCATGCTGCGTGAGGGATGCAGCCGTCAATGCGGTGGGGACTGCTCCCAACAGGAAGGATCGGCGGTTCATCGAATCTGGCATGTCTCTCCAAGAAGGTTCTGTAAGGTTTAGTCATGCCGTTGCCTGTCATTGAAGAGCAGCGCGATGGCAGCGTTTTCCTGATCAGTTTACAGATCAGCGTGCTCGCTCCTGCAACTTATCCTGGACGTGCTTCTTGGCGGGCTATTTCTTCTCGCAACTCATCAGGACACACATAACCCAGAGATATCAATCGAGACTATGTTTCGAGAATGCGAAACATCAACGATCCTTCTGTTTGGATTCTCGATTGAAGTCGCTCTCGTTATCCTTCGTTTGCGAGAAGCCGTTAGCTGGGTCGATCAAAGCAACTTGCTGTTTTCTCGAAAGCGGAGCTACATAGGTGCTACGAAGTTTGCTCGACAGCTTTGACAACGGCCAAGATAGCTGCAGGCTTGGTAAGCATGTCGGAGTGACACATTCCTGGCAAGATGCTGACTTGCACATCCTTCCGATCTGCAGAGAACACCTTGGGGAACTGCTCTGGAATAAACAGCTCATCACTGCCGCCAACAAAGACATGTCGGGACCGACCAGACATAAGCCGGGACCCGGCACTCGTTGCAAGTGCAATCCGGTCTCACGCCCAACTGCAGCCTCGGAGGCAGTTTTCAGCCAGCCTGCTCTTTTGCGCCCCGATCCACTTATTTCTGCGTTTCCGTGTGAATGGTGACCGTGTAGCCGTCTGGATCGCGAAAGGCGAAGAACCTGCCGAACGGGCCGTCGGCTGGCGCAAGGACGATCGGTACACCGGCTTGCACCAACTTGTCGTGAACGGCATCTGCATCGGTCGCCGCAATCCAGAGCGAAACACCCCAACCTAGCTTGCTGGTTGCATCCAGATCAATCATGGGAGTGCGGATCGCAAACGGCACAGGGCTCGTAGAAAAGACAATCGCACCCGGAGGGTTGTTCGGCAACGGCGTGAACCCGACTTTATCGACGTAAAACGCCTTCGATGCCTCCAGGTCACGCACCTGGAGTGCGAGGAAGCTGGGACCGATCAATTCTGCAGGAGTGGTATCGTTGCTGGAAGATGTCATGATCCTTATATAATCATATAAGGTCCCTTATATCAAGGGAGGAGGCGTTCTTGGGAAAGAAAAAGCTGCCGGAGCACCCGATGGCAGAGCGGCTAGGCTACGCCCTGAAGCGGGCACAGCATGCCTTGCGCACGAGCATCGACGACAAACTTCATCCGTTGGGACTAACCACGGCTCAGTACAATCTGCTTTCCGCCGTTGCAGCGGAGCCCGGGATTTCGAATGCTTCCCTTGCACGCATTGCCTTTGTGACGGCGCAGAGCATGCAGGGCATCGTCGCAAACATGGAACAGCAAGGCTTACTCCGTCGCGTTCCGCACCCCACGCATGGTCGTATTCG
>JBPBPZ010000317.1:0-7931 GCA_050954525.1 Janthinobacterium lividum | reverse complement strand
GCAGAGCTTCACATGCGCCACCATTCGCTGGCATTGACACTGCAAACAGTTGCCGTTGGCGGCTTGCTGTTCTCCGTGCTCATGTGGATCCTGGTGGCAATCGCCACACCTGCGCCCGGCCTGATTTCGCACACGGTTCAGCAGCGCAGGCTGCAGGGTCGCGAGCGGATCATTTAGCTCACCAGCCTTTATGCATCCCCTTGATTCGGCCCAGCCGTTGGACCCTGATCCCGCTGTGCGCTCAAGTTCAACGTCTGCGGACCTGCAGGCCGAGGACACGGCGCTTCGGCAGTCAGCCATGCCAATCCGCGCGCAGGGAAGCCGCTTCCGCCGCATGGCACAGGCGCCCGCGACGTACCTGCTGCTGTGCATCAACATCCTTGTCTACCTGTGGATGGTGCATGCAGGTGTCGACCGCCTGACGCCTTCACCGGAAGACCTGATCCGCTTTGGAGCGAACAACGCCGAGGCAGTGCTGGTCGGCCACCAGTGGTGGCGCATTGTTACGGCCATGTTTGTTCATGTGGGCCTGGTTCACCTGGCCACCAACATGTGGTGCCTGTGGAACCTGGGCGTCATCGGAGAGCCGCTTCTGGGCTTCTTTGGTGTGTGCTCGGTGTACCTGCTGACCGGTGTGGCCGGAAACCTGCTCTCCACCGCGGCAAACGTGATCCAGCGTCAGTATGGCGAAGTGGGCGCAGGGGCATCGGGTGCTGTGTTCGGTCTGGCCGGCATCCTGATCGTGCTGTTCTCAAACAAGCGGCTGGCGCAGCGGAGACCTAGCTTTGCAGGCATTCCTCTCCAGGAACTCCACGCGATTCGGCGATCCGTCATCTCGTTTGCAGGTTTGAATCTGCTGATCGGTGCCGGATCCATGGTGCGACCGTTGATGCACGGCATCGGCCTGGATGAGTTGCGCATCGACAACATGGCGCACCTGGGTGGATTTGGCAGCGGCCTGCTGCTGGGGCTGCCCTTGCTGCCGCGTATGACCAGCGGGCGTGCCCGGTACCTTCAACGGCAGAGGCTGACCTTTGCCGGGGCTCTGCTCGCGATGATGCTGTTCGGTTACTTCCTGCGAGCGTTACGGTAAGCAGATCTGCTCGTCACGGTCGCCCGTACCAGAGGGCATGGACTAGATGAGCGTGGTCTGGGCGAACTTTTTCACCATGGCCAGCAGCAGCTTGCGATCGGTGTCTGACAGGTGCGAGCTGTAGCGCTGCACCTCCGACAGGAACCGGATCTCGTCCGAGGACAGTGCGATGGCGGCAATGTCCCGCTGCAATGGCTCGTCCGCAAAGAATCGGCTCATAGGCAAGTCGAGCGCGCCCGCAATCTTCTGCAGCGTCTCCAGTGAGGGAACAGTGTGACCGTTTTCTACCCGCGACAGGTAGCAACGCAGCAGGCCGGTGCGCTTTTCGACGTCTCCCTGCGACATGCCCCTTTGCAACCGGTAGCCGCGGATCGTGGTGCCGATGTTCATCGCCGCTGGTTCCGTTACCTTGGCCGGTGGAGCCACCGGCATCATGATGTGCATGTCAGCCATTCCTCACACGCTACCCAGCAGCGAAATGGCTGACAAGGACAATCTGCGTTCGCCATCGGTTCTGCGAACCTTCGCGGATTCATGCGGGTGCAAAGATCGACTGCAGAAAACCCGATCGCCGACGCTCCAACGGGACGAACGGTCTACCGTAGGTCCAATTGCATGAACTGCAGATCCGCGACGTCGTTCGTGTTATGGCGCTCGGTCGTCTCAAAACCAAGCGACTGGTAAAGACGAACCGCCTGCGGCATGGCACCGGGTACGGTGTCGAGCAGTACCGTGGACATACCTGCCTGGCGTGCCCAGGCAATGGCTGCCAAGGCCAGCCTGCGTCCCAAACCACGCCCCTGCGCTGACTTCTCAACCCATAACCGCTTCATCTCGCATGCGCCCGGACGGTCATGCCGGACCTTCACGACAACGCAACCGGCCGCTGTTCCAGAAGAGAATGCAAGGAGCAGAACTCCGTTGGGGGCAGAGCAGGTATCTGCAAGACGAGCGAGTTCGTCACCGAAGCCTGTAAGGCAGATCTTCGCCGCGCCACCTTCGCCCAGGGAGAGATGCGCGGCGTAGTTCTGCAGCAGGCCAACTGCCACGAGGCCATCGGCGGGCCATGCAGCAGGGCGAACTGGTCCGTCGATGGTCGGGCTGGATGACTGGTCCATGGCCTTAGCCCATGTACATGCCACCGTTCACGTCCAGTGTGTGACCGGTGATGTATCCAGCTTCTTCGCTCGCCAGGAAACGCACGGCAGCCGCAATGTCGGCAACTGTACCGGGGCGCGCCAGCGGAACCGCACCCAGCATAGACTGCTTTTGCTCGTCGGTCAGCACGTGGGTCATGTCGGTCTCAATGAAGCCCGGGGCGACTGCATTTGCCGTGATGCCACGGCTGGCGAACTCGCGTGCCAGTGATTTGGTCAGGCCGATCAGGCCCGCCTTGGATGCAGCGTAGTTGGCCTGCCCAGCCTGTCCTACTTCGCCCACAACAGAAGTGATGTTGATGATTCGGCCCCAGCGCGCCTTCATCATGGGCTGCAGCAAGGCTTGCGTCAGCAGGAACGCGCCCTTCAAGTTGGTATTCAGAACGTCGTCCCAGTCAGAGGACTTCATGCGCAGCACAAGGCCGTCACGCGTCACGCCGGCATTGTTCACAAGGATGTGAACCGCCCCGAGCTTGCCGACGATCTCCTTGGCCGTGGACTTGATCGAGTCTTCGCTGCTCACATCCAGCAGGAACGTCTCGGCCTTGCCACCGGCAGCTTCGATTTCTGCTTTGACCTCGGCCAGTTTCGCTTCATTCCGCGCGGCGAGTGCGACAGTTGCTCCCACCCGGGCCAGTTCCAGGGCGACGGCTCGTCCGATACCCTGTGATGCTCCTGTGACGAGTGCGACTCGACCTTCCAGACCTGCTGCCATGCTTGCGTTCTCCACCCTAAAAGTATACGGATGAATGACTTCTGCTTGCTCGGCCTGCTGCTGCTATCAGACCTCGCCCGGAACTTCGCCTGCCAGTCCTGGCGTGTGCGCCGCGCGCTTCTGCTGCAAGCGTTCCAGCACCAGCGGCGGTACCAGTTCGCTGATGTCGCCATGCAACTGGTACACGCCCTTAATCAGGCGTGACGAGACATAGGTGTACTTCTCGGCGGGCATCATGAACACAGTTTCCAGAGCGCTGTCGAGCTTGCGATTCATCATCGCCATCTGGAATTCGTATTCGTAATCGGATATGGCGCGGATGCCACGCAGCACCGCGGACGCCTGTTCCTGCCGGGCAAAGTTCACAAGCAGACCATCAAAGGTCTTGACCGAGACATTGCCAAAGCTGCGTGTGGCCTCTGTGAGCATTTCAACGCGCTCGCCGGTGGTAAACAGCGGCGTGCCCTTGCTGGAGTTGCGCAGAACTGCGACCACCAGGTGGTCAAAAATTCTAGATCCCCGGCTTACCAGGTCCAGATGGCCGTTGGTGGGCGGATCAAAGGTGCCGGGGTAGATGGCTCGAACGGTCTGCATGGCTACGGAAAGCATACCGCGAAGGCCCGTGCTGGTAACGGAAAGAAGGGCCACACTTGTGGCCCTTCTTTGGCAGTACGACAGGTGTTACCGGCGTGCGGGCCGAAGTGCTTCCTGCGCTCGCTCTTCACCATCGATCGGTGTAGGCGGCGGGGGCGGTGGTGGTGCTACTGCTCCGACACCGATCTGCAATTTTGCACGCAACTCAGCGTTCATCTTTTCGAAGATGGGCGGATTTGCTTTCAGGAAGTTGCGAACATTTTCGCGACCCTGTCCGACGCGTTCGCCGCTGTAGCTGTACCAGGCACCGCTCTTCTCTACGATGTTGTTAACGACCGCCAAATCCAGAACGTCGCCTTCGCGCGAAATGCCTTCGCCGTACAGGATGTCGAACTCTGCCTCGCGGAAAGGTGCCGCGACCTTGTTCTTGACGATCTTGGTCTTGGTGCGCGAACCCACTACGACGTCGCCTTCTTTCACGGCTCCGATACGGCGGATGTCGATGCGGACGGACGAGTAGAACTTTAGCGCGCGGCCGCCGGTTGTGGTTTCCGGGCTGCCGAACATGACGCCGATCTTTTCGCGGATCTGGTTGATAAAGATCAGCGAGGTGCGGCTCTTGGCCACCGTGCCGGTCAGTTTACGAAGCGCCTGCGACATCAGACGGGCCTGCAAACCCACGTGCGAATCGCCCATTTCGCCGTCGAGTTCGGCCTTGGGGACCAGTGCAGCCACGGAGTCGACCACAAGGACGTCAATCGCACCGGAGCGCACCAGCGCCTCAGTAATTTCAAGCGCCTGTTCGCCGTAATCCGGCTGCGAAATCAGCAGGTTGTCGGTGTCCACACCCAGCTTGCGGGCGTACACGGGATCAAGCGCGTGTTCGGCATCGACAAACGCCGCCAGTCCACCGGCGCGCTGAGCTTCCGCAATGATCTGAAGGGTGATGGTCGTTTTGCCCGACGATTCCGGACCATAGATCTCAATGACGCGGCCACGCGGTACGCCGCCCACACCCAGGGCCAAGTCAAAAGAGATCGACCCGGTTGAGATCACCGAGATCGGAACAATGGCATCCTTGGCACCCAGCCGCATGATGGAGCCCTTGCCGAACTGCTTTTCAATGCCTGCCAGGGCAAGTTCTACGGCTTTGCTGCGTGCTTCATCGGCCACGGAATGGTCTCCTTTTGCGTGCTTCCAATCCTAGCATTCGCAGCGGGTGTAAGCAAAGAAAAGGCGAATAAGAAGATGCTCGTCTTCTTACGCCGCAGCCAGGATTCAGCGCTGTAATAGGTCTACAGGCTCGTGAGGATCGCGGATGCGAAAGTGCCTGGCCAGGGACGGGTACGCGTGTGCGACTGCTCCGTACATCTGCCAGGCCACGTTGCGGTAGCTCCAATGGCCCGCGGGTGTGGATCGCAGTTCGCTGATGTAGACCGCCTGCGCAAAGTCCATGGTGAACAGCGAACGGCAGCGCGTGGCCAGTGGAAGGGCGTAGTCCGCAGGGCTAACACCCGTTGCGGCGGGGACTGCAGGAGGCTGCGATGCGTCTGCATGCAGAGGCGAGCCCCAGGTCATGGTGATGTCTTCGCCAGCAAACTGGGGCACGGGCACAGGTGCGTCTGAGTACGCTCCCCGCTTGGGTGCGGCACCATTGGCCGGACCTTTGCCCCGGCCGTGGAACCGGAAAGCCCGCTTGATCAGATCGGTGTACCGTGCGTGGACGGGCGATCCGGAAACCTGCGGCTGGCCGGGAAAATCCGGCATCTCGTAGCCGTGGGCAGTGGTGTACCCCTGCAGCAGCTGCGTGCAGCGGCGGTGCCGATGCATGTCTCGAAAGCCGCCAATGTCCATCAGGATGTCGAACCGCAAGCCGTTCGCACCGGCGAACGCGCGGGGCAGTTCGTCGTGTTTGCCGCGGTGTTCTGTGCCCAGCTGGATGATCTCGTCGATGCGGCTTTCGGGCAGTGACGCCACGGCTTCGCGCACCTGCCGGTAGCGAAAGTGCGTGTGCGGATAGAGCAGGGAAGCGGCCAGGTCGATTTCAAGCGAAAGCGACTCACCCACAGGCGGCAGCACCAGGTCGACGTGAGGCGAGTCCGAAGGCATAGCCTGGATGGCTGCATCGCCCATCAGTTCGAGCGCTGCCTGTCGCAGCACGATCTTGCTTTCACGCTCAAATGCGCTAGGTGCGGTGTACTTCACCAGGGTGGGACTGGTGTGGACGTCGCGCAGCAGGTGTTCGCCGACGCGCGCGGCGAGGTCCGCGTCCATGGTGCGGATGTCTTCCAGCAGTTCCACTCCGGCGGCATGCTGCACGTTCCACGCGGGGGCCGCGGCGGCAGCGCGCAGCTTCTCGCCCAGGTCCCGGATCTCGCCGTATTCACTGCCCAGCAGGCGTGCGATCTGGCCTTCCAGCGTGCGTGCGTTTGTGATCTGGCCAAGCGATGTATTGGTGGCCAGCGGTAGCAAGTAACGAGCCATGTCATACGCCCGAGCACGCAGGGTGCGGGTGTAGGCGGCTTCGTCCATGCCTGCAGGGCGCGGCGTGTGTGCCTTCAATTCCAGCAGCATGCCTTCACCCACCTCGGTGTAGCCGTCAAACAACGCGTCCACGGTTGCGGTGTACTCGGCTGCTTGCTCAGGCGAGGCGAACTGCGGCGTGTAGTAGCCGGACTTGCGGAAGTTCTGGTAACGGGTTGACCGCTCCTGCCCATCCCATCGCGGCTCATCCACCAGCACGATGGCGGCCAGCAGCGACAGCCGTTCGACCGCAAAGGCAACGTGGGCCAGGTCGGCAATGGAGCGGTGGCCGTATTGAAAGTAGAAGGTGTTCAGGAACTGCTCGGCACGCTGCGCGCTGATTTCCGCCAGCGACTCGCGCAGGGTTAGCGCCGACCGCGAGTATTTCGCCATGGCATACGCCAGCACCTCAGGGTCGGCCCCGTGAATGGCGTAAACGTCCGTGCCGTCGGTCTGCGGCGTTGTCGATGGATCGGTCATGTACCCAGCAGGATATCGTGCGCGGTTTCTTCCAGCACAGCAGAAGAGGGATGGAGCCTACACGAGCCGTCCGCATCTCAAGTCTGCGTGCCTCAAGACAACAGCCCGTTTGAAGCAACAGACCACCGGCCCTGGCCGCACCCCGCATCTCCCTGGCGGCTGCGGCAGCGCTGGTCGCGCCTGCTGTTTGCGCACTGGCCCATGCCGGCTGCGGCTATCCAGTCGAAACTGCCCGCGGGCCTGTGCGTGGATACCTTTGACGGTTGGGCCTGGCTGGGTGTCGTTCCGTTTGTCATGGACCGCGTGCGGTTCCGCACACTTGGGCAAAGCTCCGTCAGTGTTCCGACGGCGACTGCTTTTCCGGAACTGAACCTGCGCACCTACGTGGTGGGGCCGGACGGCAGGCCGGGTGTGTACTTCTTTTCACTGGACGCAGGCAGCCTGCTGGCAGTGGTGGGCGCTCGTATTGGCTTTGGTCTGCCGTACTTCTGGGCGCGCATGACCGAACGTAGTGACGACGACACCATCCACTACACCTCACGACGCCTGCTTGGCGGCAAGCATGCAAACGGCAACTTTGACGGCAGCTTCCGATCGCTTGGAAGGCCCGCCGCAATGGATGACTTGCAGCACTTTTTAACGGCTCGCTATGCGCTCTACGTGCGGCGCTTTGGATCGGTACAGGTAGGCGAGATTCATCACAGGCCATGGCAGTTGCAGCAGGCGGATGCAGAGTTTCGCACGAACACCCTTGCAACCAGCTTTGGCTTTACCCTGCCGAACCGCCCACCCTTGTTGCACTACTCGCAGGAAATTGAGATGGAAGCCTGGACGCTGCATCGGGTGCGTCAGGCGCAGGCCGCACCGGTTCGCCGTGCATGATTCCGCTACACTTCTCCCATATCCATGGAGTCTTACCTGATGCGCTTTGCACCGGCCCTGCTTTCCGCCCTGCTGCTGACACCTGCCGTTCGTTCGCAGATGAACCTCACCATCCCGACCTCTGCGCAGGAAGAAGCAAAGAGCATCGATCCCGAGCGCCTGCGTCAACACGATAAAACCTTGGCAAGCGATGCCTTTGAAGGGCGTGCACCCGGCCAGCCCGGCGGTGAAAAGGCCGCGCGGTACATCGCGGATGCCTTCAAGGCTGCGGGCGTGGAGCCGGCCGGAGACAACGGCACCTACTTTCAGCAGGTACCCATGGTCGGCGTCAAGACCGACGCTGCCGCGACAAAGTTCGCGCTGGTACCGAAGACCGGTGCGGCAATGGATCTTTCGTTCGGTGCGGACTACGTCGTCAACAACCAGCTGCACACGCAAGCCGCGGACGTGGATGCTCCCATCGTGTTTGTCGGTCACGGCATCGTTG
>JBPBPZ010000140.1:0-8023 GCA_050954525.1 Janthinobacterium lividum | reverse complement strand
TGGACGTCTCCAAACTCCACGGACTCGGCTGGCAACACACCACACCCCTCGAAGACGGCATCCGCAAAACCTGGCAACACGTCAAGGACTCACTGCTGAAGACAAAAGTGAGTCGCTAGCCTGTACCGCTGCAAACCTCAGCCGTCATCCTGACAACTGTAGAGATAACAGCAGAAAGGCCAACCTCGCGGTTGGCCTTTGTGCTGTTCAGATCTGTGGTGCGGAGGAGGGGACTTGAACCCCTATGCCTTGCGGCGCTAGCACCTCAAGCTAGTGCGTCTGCCAATTTCGCCACCTCCGCATGGGAGCTTGAAGCTGCTCCTGGCGGGTACGCCAACGATTCGAAGTATACCAGAGCGCGCCCGGTTAGCCGCACTACTCGAAATACAGCAGGAGGTCTTTGAAGCTGGCAAGCTCCAACAGGTGCTGCGGGTCCGCTGCTGTCGCAATCGCTTCCTGCTCAAGCACCCATGTGCTGGGGTGCGGCAGGTAGACCGCATGCAGGCCCGCTGCAAGTGCCGGGTTGATGTCGCTGCGTGGGCTGTTGCCGATCATCCACGTCTGTGTGGGATCGAGGCCATGCCGACGGATGAGTTCCAGGTAAGCGCTCTCATTTTTCTCGCGAAGAACTTCGACCTGTGAAAAGTACTTTGCCAGCCCCGATCGCACCAGCTTGGTAGTCTGCTCTGCGTGGTCGCCCTTGGTTACAAGAAAGAGGGTGTGATTGTGCGCCAGTTGCGAAAGCGTTTCGGCAACATCCTGCAACAGTACTAATTCGCTGCCTCGGACGTGCATCGCGCAGGCTTCAATCTCTGCAGCTGAAGCCTGGTCGCACACGGCACCCGTCAGGTGAGCGAAGCCGGCCAGCAGCGAGGCATGAAACGCATCCGTACCATAGCCGTGTGCTTTGACGCGCTCTGCCTCCAGCGCGTCAAAGGCTGACCGAACTTCGGCAGGCGAGAAGGTCGGGTGCGCGACCACTTCGATAAAGCGATCAATAGCCCGTTCGAAGTAGATGTTGTTTTCCCAGAGCGTATCGTCCGCGTCGATCATCAGGATCTGCCGCGTCAAAAGGGAACTTGCTGCGGAGTCGGTCGGTTGCTGCGGGACCGAAGAGTGGGTCTGCATAGGTCGAGTCTACGGTTTGGATCTGCCCGGTAGGCTTTTGGCGTGGGTGGTGTTCCTTGCGAGGAACAGCCCTGACTTATTCGCGCTGACGATGTCCGTGGCACCATCCCCGTCGATGTCGGCGGCCACGGTCTGCACACCGCCGCCCATACGCCCGCCATAGTCGACGATGTGACGGATCCACTCGACGCCACCGTTGGCCGGAGTGGCAGCGGTGGACGGCAGCTTTCGCCACTCGTACCAATAAAGGCCAACTGGTTCACGTTCGCCGGGATCGGCGCCGTTGTGCGCGAAGTAACGTTTGCCCGTGATGAAGTCTGGTTGACCATCGCCGTTCAGATCGACCAATTGCGATGCATGGGCCTGCGACCAGGAGTTGTCGACGACGTGCTGCGTCCAGGTGCCGCTTGCGGTCTGCTCGTACCAGGCCACGCCGTAATCGTGCGCCATGCCGGTCAGCACGTCCTTGCGACCATCGCCATTGATGTCCAGGAGGTACATGTAGCCAAACTGGGCGGCTCGTCCGGGCGCTGCCGTTGCTGTTGGTGATCCTGCCGCAGCGATGGGCTTCCAACCCCAGTCCGTAGGATGAAAGGTCCAGTTGCCGGGTGCTCGCACGTCCGGCGGAGCTTCCAGCCAGCCGGAGGGCGTCAGGATGTCTTTGCGGCCGTCGCCGTTCATGTCGCCAACGCCAATGCCGTGACCGAAGCTCTTATCTGCAACCACGTGCTTGACCCACTTGCCGCCGCGCAGTTCGAACCAGGCTGCAGGGACATTCGGTCGGTCGAACTCGGGCAGTATCTCGTTCGCTTTACCGTCGTTGTCCAAATCGACCAGGAAGGCGAACTCGGTTGGGCCACTGCGGTCGATCTCGGTCTGCTTCCACGCTCCGCCAGCTCTACCGGGATTCTTGAGCCAGACAATGTCGTGCGCGAAGTAGCTGAACTGGAGAATGTCCGGCCATCCATCCCCGTCCACATCCATGACCAAGTCGGAGAAGTTGTCGATGTACCCGGAACTGTACTCAATGGTGCGCAGCGGATGTTTCGTCCATGCCAGGGCCTGGTACCAGTTTTCGCCGGAGACGATGTCGAGTTTGCCATCACGGTCGATGTCGGCAACCGCGACGGTTTCGCCGTAGCCAGGATCGATCATCTCCACCTGGAAGCGCAGGTCTGCAGGACGACCGGCGGAATACATTGCCGGCGCGCAGAGCAGCGGCAGAAGAAGCGATCGACGTAACCACCAGCGCATGCCGTTCACCCCAAAGCGATCTGCGCGCCATTCTAGCCAACGCTTTGCACGGGGAGCAATCCTGTCGGCACTTTCCGGTACGCCGCAACTATGCCGCATCAGAGACGAACACCTACGCAGGGAGCCGGTACCATACGCACATGAGCGTTCTGCCGGACATCCGGACCTCACGCGATCCCCGCTACCCGGCGGGTCCAGGTACGGTGCAGCGGTGGCGGAGTGGACACTTCCCATGGAAAAGTCCCATCGACCTGATGGTGGCAAACGCGCGCGACTACGGCGACCTGGTCCATCTCAAGACGCTCGACGGGCACATCTACCAGTTCAATCATCCTGCCTTAATCCAGGAGATCATGGTGGACCACGAACGGCACAACCGGCGTGTTCTGACGATGCAACGTGCGCGCGTTCTGCTGGGGGACGGCCTGCTGACCAGTGAGGAACCGTTGCACATGCGCCAACGCCGCATGGCCGCACCCGCCTTTCACCGTGAGCGCATTGCGGCGTACGGCGAAATTATCGGACACTATGCGACCGAGGCCACAGGCCGGTGGAAGCCTGGGCAAATGGATCTGCACCCGCACATGCTGCAGCTTGCCCTGCAGATCGTGGGCAAGTGCATGTTCAACATTGAATCGGAAGCAGAGGCGAAGCGCATTGCGACGGCCGTAAGCGCCTTTATGATTACGCCGCCCCCAAACTGGGTACCAGCGGTCGTGCTGGAGCAGTTGCAGAAGGTTAAGTTCGGCCCCATGAAGCAGGTGCAGCAGGGGATCGACGACCTGGATGCGATTCTGTACGGCATCATTGGCGAACGGCGAAGTTCGCCGGGTGATCGTGGCGACCTGCTATCAATGCTGATCGGTGCCGTGGACGCGGAGGGCAGTGGCAGCGACCTTGAGCGCAGCATGAGCGACAAGCAGGTGCGTGACGAATGCCTTACCGTGTTGCTGGCCGGCCATGAAACCACTGCAAACGCGCTGAGCTTCACGCTGTGGCTGCTTGCGAAGCATCCTGAAGCGCAGGAAGATGGTTATCGCGAGGCTCTGGAGGTGCTGGGCGATCGTTCCCCGACCGCGTCGGACTATAGCAGCCTGACTGCCATCTACAGGATTTTTGCTGAGGCCATGCGCATGATGCCGACCGTCTGGGTGCTGGGCCGCAGCTGCGGGCCAGACGCGTATGACTTCCACGGCTACAGGATCGAACCGGGTGCCACGCTTCTGGCTCCGCAGGTGGTTGTGCATCGCGATCCGCGCTTTTGGAATGAGCTGGATCGTTTCCTGCCGGAGCGTTTTGCCGAAAACGAGAAGTCAGCGCGGCCAAAGTTTGCGTACTTCCCGTTCGGTGGCGGATCGCGGCAGTGCATTGGCGAGAGCTTTGCCTGGATGGAGGGCGTACTTTCACTCGCCACCATGTTGCGCAGGTGGCATTTCAGCCTTCCAGCCAGCGCGCCAGATTCACTTCCGACAACGGTCTCAGTCAATTTGCGTCCACGGAATGGTGTCCCGTTGCTGCTTGAGCGCCGCGCATGATCCTCTCATGACGCTACAGATCACATCCGGCATGCAGCACAGCCTGAAGGAGAGAGCCCGATCCGCGGGCTTCGACCTTTGCGGCGTTGCGGGGGTTCCAGAGCCCGGGTCAGCCGCGGAACTGCTGCAGCAGGAGCGATTTCTTGAGTGGGCAAAGCAGGGCTTCGCGGGTGACATGGGGTGGATGCTGCGTGCGGATGCTGACGGCGTGCCGATGCGGTCGTCACTGCACCGCGCCGTGCCGTGGGCACGATCGGTCGTTCTGTGTGCAGTGAACTACAACGCTGACCAGCCAAACTCATTGGCACCCGCTCCGGAGGGCAGCGGCTGGATTGCGCGCTATGCCTGGAGCGGAAACGCGAGCGATGGTGACGGGACCATGTCGCCCACCGACTACCATGACGTTCTGCTGCGCGGCCTCCGCGAAGTGGAAGCGGAGTTGCACGCCGTGCTTGCAGGTGACACGAGTGAAGAGTCTGTGCAGACGCGCGCCTATGTGGATACGGGTCCAGTGGTGGAGCGCTGGTTCGCGCAGCTTGCAGGTATCGGCTGGATTGGGAAGAACACCTGCGTTTTGAACCAGGGGCTTGGCTCGTGGCTGCTGCTTGGCGTGATCCTAACCTCGGTCCCGCTTGCAGAAGAAGCTGTGCTGCTGCCGGCAGCAGACCGCTGCGGAACCTGCACCCGCTGCATTGACGCTTGCCCAACAGACGCCCTCGTGGAGCCGCGCCGGATGGACGCAAGTAAATGCATCGCCTACCTGACCATCGAAAAGAAGGGCAGCATTGATGAGACATTTCGCTCTGACATGGGGCGCCAGATCTTCGGCTGTGATATCTGCCAGGATGTTTGCCCATGGAACCGTCGTGCGCCCGTAGGTACGCATCCGGCGATGCAGGCACGTTCCGATCTTGTAAACCCATCCTTAGAGCCGCTTGCCGCCATGGACAACGCAGCCTTCAAGGCCGCCTTCCGAGGGTCGCCGCTGGAACGTACCGGACGGAAACGGTTGCACCGCAACGTCGCAATCGCCATGGGCAACAGTGGCGATGCCAAGCACAAGGAGCGGCTGCAAAAATGGTCCGCGAGCGACGACCCCGTTCTGGCAGAGAGCGCAACTTGGGCGCTGCGCCGTCTTGCAGAGACTGTGCCCCAGGAGAGCCTGGGCTAGCAGGGCGGCGAACCCGCTCTGCTAGCATCAATGCAACCCGGCAACAGTGCAACCGAAGTAGACCCGGCCCTAATTATGCCCTTCCTTACGCCGCCCCCGCAGGCCGAACCCGATGCCATATCTCCCATCACGACCATTGTGGAAGGGGTGGAAACTGCACCTGGCGAGCGGGAAATCTGGCCGGAGCCGGTAGAAGGGGGATCGGGCGCTCAGCTGCTCGCCCTGCTGCGATACCTGACCCAGACAGACGTTCACACGTATGCCTTTTCTGTGGCGGCCAACGTCATTCTTTCGCTGTTCCCGTTTATTGTGCTGCTGCTCACCATCAGCCAGCGCGTCTTCCACTCGCCCGCGATGGTAGTGGTGGTCGGACAGCTGATGCACAGCTATCTGCCCACAGGCCAGGACTTCGTGATGCGGAACATGAACCTGCTTGTGCACCCACAAAAGGGTGTGCAGGTGTTTTCCGTGGTCATGCTCCTCGTCAGCAGCACCGGTGTGTTCCTCCCACTGGAAGTTGCGCTGAACAACGTGTGGCGCGCAACCAAGAATCGATCGTACCTGCACAACCAGCTGGTCTCCCTGGGGCTGGCGATGGCCGCGGGTGTGCTTGCCATGTTCTCAGTCGGAGTGTCCACGGCGCAGCAGACAGTTCTTGGCTTCCTCTTCTTTGGGCATACGAACAACCTCTTTTTCCGGATCCTCTCGCACGGCTTTCTGGCGGTACTGGCCACCGTAAGCAGCATCACCCTGTTCTTCCTGATCTATTGGGTGCTGCCGAATCGGAAGATTCCCGTGCGCGCAGTCTTGCCGACGGCCATTGTGACCGGGCTGCTTTGGGAAGGTGCCAAGCACCTGTACATTGTTGTGCTGCCGCATCTTGATTTCGGCAACGTGTATGGTCCCTTTCAGATCTCGGTGGGCCTTATGCTCTGGGCATTTCTGTCAGGCTTGATGCTGCTCGCGGGGGCCCACTTCTCGGCGACGCGCCATGCTGTCCGCATGGCTGGGCTGGAGGGCTAAGCCGTGGCGCTGGCTCTCCGCCCTCGCAGGCAGAACAACACGTCCGATCCACTGTATGCGGCCGCGAACTCGCCACTTCTGAGCAATGCACCTCGAGTTCCGCATTACCTGTACGTTCTGTGGGCACTCTTCCTGATTTCGTTTGTGCTGGCCTATCTGCCAGGATGGATCGGCAGCCTGTGCGCTACGCTGCGCTGGCTTTCGCTGATGGCTGCCTTGGCTGCTACGGTACCCTTCGCGTATCGAGCGGTGCGGCACGGCATGCTTTGGCGGCTGCGCAACAAGCTGATCCTGACCTACCTGCTGATCGGTCTAACGCCAGTGGTTCTGTTCTTTACGTTGGTGTTTCTATCGGCGTATGTAGCGGCAGGCCAGTTCGCCATCCACCTTGCGGCTTCGCACCTACAGTTGCGGCTTGACAGCATGGGCACCAGCGATGCGGGCCTGGCTTTTGCGCTGGCGCGCCGCGTGGAAGAAGGTGGCGACCCCTCGATGCTGTTGCACCCGGAGGACGGGGACAAACACCCAGCCACCACACCAGGACCACGACTCGGCCAAGGCCGCCAGCTTGCCATCTTTGAAGACGGCAAACCGCTCGACGTGCCAGGCATAAGCGGTAACGATCGCACACCTTTGCGGCTTTCCGACTGGGTTGCCAAGCGACCGCACATGGGGCAGATGAAGGTGTTCGCCGCAGACGGTGGCGTGCTGTACATGGCGGTGCTGGACCGTGTTGCAGCCGGACCAGACCACGAGATCACGGTCATCGGCAGTGTGCCCGTTACGCAAAGCCTTCTGGACAATGTCGCGGACGGCCTTGGACAGGTCACACTGCTGCCCGGCATGGTTTTGGAGGAAAGCCGGAAGGAAGGTGCCTCCAGGTCGGCGATGCGCCGCACCCGCATTACGGGGGGCACCCGTCCCCTGGCGGCAAACCTGCTGGACGGCGAAGTCGGGTTCCGGTCGACACTTGCGGTCACTGACTGGGATACCGGCGACGTTCGCCTGATTCCGTTCACCGTGGCGTCGCGGCCTTCCATCCTGTTCGATCAACTGTTCGGAACCGGCTTAACTGGCAAGATCACGGACACCGTACGTCTGCTTTTCGTCCTGGTTTGCCTGTTCTTTGCGCTGCTGGAAGTGTTTGCGTTTTATGTCGCCATGCAACTGACGCGCAGCATGACCGGTTCTGTTGAGGACCTTTATGCCGCCACCCTGTCTATCGACAGCGGCAATCTCGAGCACCGCATCCAGGTGCAGCGCGACGATCAGCTTGCGGACCTGTGCCGCTCATTCAACCGCATGTCGTGGTCGCTGGGACGTTTGATCGAAGGGCAAAAAGAAAAAGAGCGGATGCAAAGCGAGTTGAGCATTGCGCAGGAGGTGCAGGAAAATCTGTTCCCACGCGCACACATCCGTGTACCTTCGCTTGATCTGCATGGCATCTGCCGGCCTGCGAGAACGGTCTCAGGTGACTACTACGACTTTCTGGTGTTCCACGATGACCACGAGCATCGCCGTGATGTGACCGGTGTAGGTTTGGCGCTTGGCGATATCAGCGGCAAGGGTATATCCGCTGCACTCCTGATGGCGACGTTGCACTCGGCCGTGCGGGCCTACCGCTTTGCCAGCGAAGAGTTGTTCAGCGGCAGCGCGCGTGCGGCTACCCATGCGGAATCGCTTGAGTGCGGCGAGTTATTCGAGTCGCCGTCGCGCATTCTGGCGCTTCTGAACCGGCATCTCTACCGCTCAACCCAACCGGAAAAGTACGCCACGCTGTTTCTCGCGCACTATGACGAGCGGTCGCACCGGCTGACCTACTCCAATGCCGGCCAGCTGCCGCCATTCCTTCTGCGCGCCGACGGCACCGTGCGCCAGTTGACCTGCGGCGGAACGGTGGTGGGGCTGCTGG
>JBPBPZ010000361.1:0-8076 GCA_050954525.1 Janthinobacterium lividum | reverse complement strand
GCAGCCGCAGCGGGCACTGGTGTGGTGGCTAGCTGTGCAGAAAGCGAAGTGGGCAGCAGGAATGCGACGCAGGCAGCACCGCAAAGCAGGGAACCAGCGCTGCGGGAAAAGCGTCGAGCAGCCTGGCTTCGTTGTGCAAGCCAGCAGGAAGCAACATGGATCACAGATTTCCTTCAGCGGGGCGCTGGAACGGGGCGCCGCCGCAACCTCATAAAGTGTAACGGATGGCGGCTTTACAGTCGTGGAACAGGCAACAACACATGCGGGCATCCTAACAAGCTGCGGTGTCCTCAAACGCCTCAAGTCGGGTTTGCCTTACAGCCCATCGTCCTACAGGAGTCAATATGGAACAACCAAGTACAAAGCCGATGCCAGAGACGACACAAGAGATCCAGGACCAGTCAAAAGCGGAACCTTCCGGCTACCGTGGCGACAATCCTTCTACTGCCGGTCCGGGACCAACTGCAGTGCGATCCGGGACGCCAGAAAACAGCCAGGGCGGCATCAATCCTTCCGCTCCAGGCGATACCGGAACGACTCCTGGTACGACACCACAACGTTCCTAAAGGGTGCGGTGCGACGCATTGTTGGATGAGTCATGCCCGTCGTCGCCTGAGGGGCGACTGCCACCTCCCAGGTGCAAGCATCGCAAAAGCCGTCACGCTATGCGGCGCTGCGAGACGGGTACAATCCCTGAAGCGTGCTTCGGAAAGATCGTCGCAGCACATCTGCCGTCTATCGCTGTAAGGGCCTATAGCTCAATTGGTTAGAGCAGCGGACTCATAATCCGTTGGTTCCAGGTTCACGTCCTGGTGGGCCCACCACTTTGTCAGGGTTACGAGTCCGCCGCCGGAACGATGAGCTGCCTGGGTTTGGCTTGCGTCATTGACCTTAGAACCTATCGCGTCGTCGGTACTTGTTGTTGTGTGAAACGGGAACATTCAAACCAGCAATCATTGGCCGACGAAGCTGATGGACCCGCTGTTTTGGTCCAAAGTCTTCTGGATGACTGTCCGGCGTCTGCGGTGCTACCCCCTGGCATTACCATGGAGAGTACCGGGGTACGTGACCAGCAGTGCCTCTAACCTTGTCCGCCCTTTGGCGACGAAAGTACTGAGGTGTTCATGGAGTTCCACATTGCGCGGGCATTTCGAGACAGATTCGAACTTCGGGACCTGTTGTTTTCCTACACCGGCAATGTGATCTTCGCGAATGTCGCCGCAAGTCGCCGCCTGGCCCAACAGATGAACGACGCCCGCGTGGCCATGGGTGGCCCCAGCGCGTCGGAAGATCCGGGTGCGGTTGTTCATGCCGGGCAATTGTTCGCCATGGGCCTGATCGATGAGCTGAGCCACGCGGTGATTGAGCGGTACCGCACCGAGCAGGATCCGGCTTTGCTGACGGATGCCCTGAAGTGGTTTGGCGAACGGGTAGGAGCGCAGGAACTGGACAAGGTCCTGCTGGCGTTTACCGAGCGGTTCCCAAACATTGCGGTCTATACGGGCAAGCTGACTGCGCAGGAGTGGCTGGATGGATCCAGCGAAGGTTTGCAGAACCGCGAGGCTGCGCTGGAAGAGCTGCTGCTGCTGTGGTTAAGCAACCAGAACCCTGCGTACAAGCCATTTCGCATGTTGTTCGATGATGCGACCCTGCGCCAACAGCTGCCGGCCTATGGGGAGCTGCAAAAGGACGCAGATGCGTACTTCGAAACCCGCCCTCCCTTCAGCCCGGAGGCAGGCACGCTGTTACAGGCACTGCGAGCGCCGTTTGAGGCTGCACCGGATTCGCTGAGCGGCCAACTCGACTTTATCCGCGAACATTGGGCGGCGGTGCTTGGCCCGGCCATGCAGCGAACCCTGCTGGCGATCGACACGCTGCGCGAAGAAGAGGTTGCAGTTTGGATGCAGTTCAACCCCGCGGGCCGCAATGTGCGGCAGCACGGTTACATGGCTCCCGGCGGACAGGAAGGCTTCCAGGGCGACGAGTACGTTGGCTACGAGGAGCACTGGGAAGACGTGGTGGGCGCGGACGGGCGGGTGACTCGCCAGAGGCGCTTCCGCACGCAGACCGGCACACAGTACGCGAAGGATTACCAGGCGCCTCTGCAGGAGTACGAAGCCTTCTCCGTCGATGACGCGTGGATGCCGACCGTGGTGCTGATGGCCAAGAGCACCTACGTCTGGCTAGAGCAGCTTTCAAAGAAGTACGGCCGCCACATTCATCGGCTTGACCAGATTCCGCGGGAGGAGCTGCAGTTGCTGCGCGACCGCGGCATGACTGGGCTTTGGCTCATCGGCCTGTGGGAGCGCTCGAAGACATCGCAAACGATCAAGCGGCTGCGTGGTAACCCGGATGCGGTGGCCTCGGCTTACTCGTTGATGGACTACAGCATCGCCGACGATATCGGTGGTGAAGCCGCCTTCGCGAAGCTGCGGGACGAGGCAGCGGCAGTCGGTCTGCGGCTGGCCAGCGACATGGTGCCGAACCACATGGGCCTCGACTCCACCTGGGTGATTGAACACCCGGAATGGTTCCTGCGCCGTAGTGAAAGTCCGTACCCGGTCTACAGCTTTGAAGGTCCAGACCTTTCGACTGACTCGCGCGTCGAGATCAAGCTGGAAGACCATTACTACGACATGACAGACGCTGCCGTGGTCTACCGCCTGCGTCAGCGCAGCGGCGATGGCCGCACCGACTTTCTGTACCACGGCAACGACGGCACCACCTTTGCCTGGAACGACACGGCGCAGCTCGACTATTCGCAGGCCCAGGTCCGTGAGCACGTCATACAGGTGATTCTCCACGTGGCGCGCCGCTTCCCGATCATCCGTTTTGACGCAGCCATGGTGCTGGCGAAACGGCATGTGCAGCGGCTATGGTTCCCGCTGCCGGGCGTGGGCGGGTCCATTCCATCACGCGCGGAAGACGCCATGACGCAGGAGGAGTTCGACCGCATTATGCCCGTCGAGTTCTGGCGCGAGGTGGTTGACCGCGTGCAGGCCGAGGTGCCCGGCACGCTGCTGCTGGCCGAGGCTTTCTGGATGCTGGAAGGCTACTTCGTCCGCACGCTGGGCATGCACCGCGTTTACAACTCGGCTTTCATGATGATGCTGCGGGACGAGGAAAACGCGAAGTATCGCAGCTACCTAAAGAAGACGGTCGAGTTCGATCCCGACATCCTGAAGCGTTACGTGAACTTCATGTCGAACCCGGACGAGCGCACCGCCATCGACCAGTTCGGCAGTGGCGACAAGTACTTCGGCGTCGCCACCATGATGGCCACCATCCCCGGCCTGCCCATGTTCGCGCACGGGCAGCTGGAGGGCTACACCGAAAAGTACGGCATGGACTACATGCGGGCCAAAATGGATGAGTGGCCGAACGACGACCTGCTCCGTCGCCATCAGCATGAGATTGCGCCGCTGCTTGCCAACCGCGCCCTGTTTGCCGAAAGCGAAAACTTCGTCTTCTTCGACTTTTGGACGGAGAACGGCACGGTCGACGAAAACGTCTTTGCATACAGTAACCGGCGCGGAGCCGAGCGCGCTTTGATCCTGTACAACAACGCATACGGCAGCACACGCGGCACGGTGCACAACTCCGCAGCGTCCATGAACAAGTGGACCGGCGAGCTTTGGCAGCGTTCGTTGGTCGAGGCGTTGGACCTGCCACGGGACGACGGTTTTTTTCTTGCCTACCGTGACACCGCGACAGGGCTGGAATACCTGCGGCGTGCCAGCAGCCTGCTGCACAACGGCCTGTCGGTCGACCTGCGCGGCTACCAGTATGTTGTGCTTCTGCACTGGCGTGAACTCCGCGCATCTGCAGAACAGCCGTGGGACCAGCTGTGCGATGGCCTGAATGGCGCGGGTGTGCACAGCCTGGATGAAGCCTTGACTCGTCTGCGCCTGCGCCCGCTGACCGCTGCCCTACGTCATGCGATCGGTCGGGATGCGGTTCAGCTGCTGACCTCAGCAGGCGAAGCGGCTTCGTCTGAAACCGTTGGGAATTGGGGGCACCGGATCGTCCCAGTGCTTGAACGCTGGGCTGAATTAAGCGGCACAAGCATCGATCAGGCCCACGCCTACGCCGCTACCGTGGCAGCGCTTGCGGGGCAGGCAATAAAGGCTGTCGGCCGGGCACGAGCCGCAGGCGCGCTGCCTCCGCATACCCATGCTGAGGCGCTTTGGGCTCCGCTTCTTGCAGTTGCTGCCTTACGCTCTTTGCCAGCGCACGGAAACGTTGTGGACGCGCTGCAACTCCGGCCCTCGCTTGCGGAGATCTTCTCCGAACTCGGGATCGGGGGCGAAGATGCCTGGCGGGCAGCGGCACGAGTTCAGCTTGCACTGGACAGCGCAGATCTCACCTCTGAAAGCTTCTGGCACAGCGGTGACGTGCAGTGGCTAAGTGCCGTAAACGAGCATCAGGGCGTCCGCTACATTAATCGCGAAGCTTTGGAGCAGCTGCTGCACTGGCTGGCATTGGTTGCCGACGTTAAACCTGCAGGGTCTGCAGTGGCAGATGTACCCACGGCAAAGGTCCTGACGGCTGCCGAGACCGCTGGGTTCCGCTTCGACGACATGGTGAAGGCCATCCTGCCTGAAGTGCATGCTACAGACTCCAAGTCGGTCGCAAGCACTAGGGAAGAGGCGGAGAACACTTCGAAGCAGGTGACAACCTCTGCGGCCGGGAAAACTTTGCCAAGTGCCCGAAGCCGCCCTACAAAAACAGCAGGCACAAAGACAGCAGCAAAGAAGGCATCGGCCAAACAGGCGGCAAAAGCGCCTGCAAAGCAGAGTGGCAAGAAGCTGGATGCGTCACCCGCTACGGTCCAGCCCGCATCCGTTCTGGAGACCCCGCCCGTGGATGGGCACCCGGTGATAGACACGGCTGCCGTGCCCGACATTACGGCTTCTGGTCAGAAAGCCGCTGCAAAAAAGAGCACGACGAAAGCTGCGGCGAAGAAGTCCAGCACTCCGAAGCTGTAATGGTGGCCTAGTACTCGAAAATGTGTGGCGACGGATAGGACAGGGTCCCGTCCGATCGCTGCACAGCGAGGAACAGGCGCTTGTCTTTCTGGCCGTTGATGGTTGACGCAACAATTAGGGTGGTCCCAAACGGGCCCGATCCATCCGCCACGGATTTATCCACGTGGTGCGTGTGGATCGCGCCAACGGGGCTGTACGTTGTCCAGTCTTCGGTAAAGCGTTTCAGTGGATATTCATGGTGCTTGTCCGGGTGTTGCTGCCAACTTGAGTCGTTGACGTAGATGGCGTAGGCATCATCGAAGTTCTTCTGTTCGATATCGGTCAGGAAGCGGTTGATCCGGTGTTCCGTGTACAGGTTCGAGAACAGCCACCCATGTCCGCTAATAAAACCCGCGAAGGTCAGTACAAGCAAGAGGCTGAACAGGCCACCAAGCGCAATCAACAGCGTCTGTACCATGCGTTCGCGGCGTTCGTTGTAGGCGGGGGCATTGAGAAGGGTCATGGCGTCAGTTCCTTGTAGGTCTTCTGCAGTATTAGACACCGTTCCTTTCAGGATGGTCCGTTTGTCTACCGCATGAAGTCGCGCAGGAGCTGGATATCTGGGCGGCTGCCCGGTTCCAGGTAGACAGACACCACGTCGAAACGCAACAGCACATCGGGCGTTTGCCCCGGTCGCCAGGGCAGTTGCCGCACATAAGCGTCGGCCATACGGTGCAACGCCTCTGCCTTGTCTTCGTCAACCCGGAACTCTGCCGCAAAAGCGGTTTTGCTGCTGCGCGTCTTAACCTCGACAAAGACCAACGTTTCGCCCTCCCACGCAATCAGGTCCACTTCGCCTTTGAGCAGGGCATGCCGCCATCGTCGCGCGACCACCGTAAAGCCAAGCCGGCGGAGGAAAAAGTACGCGGCTCGTTCGCCGTCCATACCAAGCTGCTGGGATGGGGTGCGCTCCGGCGTGCGGCCCACGCGGTCGTTGAACCGCTGTAGGGCGTTCAGCGTTCCTTCCATCAGCGTCAGCATGGGGCGTGGTCTGGGCACAGCCGACAGTATGGCAGGGAAGCGGGATATTTAGTGGCAATCGCGGTACACGTAGCTCCACAATGGCGTCAGCAGCGTGTCTGCGATGTGACCGGGCTGCAGCAAACGGCGAAATAGCGGCATCGAAAAGAGCAATGGTGCTTTCTCGATATCGGTACAAAGGCCTCAAAGCACGTGCGACCGTGCTGATCTGTGCGGTGTCTTCCTGCTTGCCCACTGCATCCCTCGCGCAGATAGGCGCACCCCAGGGCGCAGGTGCCGTGGTGCAGACTACCCTGGACGTGGGCCAGCAGGCGGGCAAAAACCTCGACGGGGCCGCGCCCTCCCAGGGCAAGCCGCAGGGGGGCCAACCGCCCGCACCCACACAGGGTGTGGCACCTCGGCCACCCGTCACCTCCACGGGACGCAAACGCATTGGTCTTGCGCTTGGCGGGGGTGGTGCCCTGGCGCTTAGCGAAATCGGCGTGCTGCGCTGGATGGAAGAGAACCACGTGCCGGTAGATGTCGTCGCAGGTACCAGCATGGGTGCCCTGCTGGGCGCGCTGTACGCCACCGGTCATACCCCGCAGCAGATGGCGGAGCTGACCACGGACAAGGTTTTCTCCCAGGTTTTCCGCATTTCCGATGACTTTCGCAAGCAGAACTTCCGTCGTCGCGAAGATGGTCGATTTTTGCCGGGCGGCTTCAACATTGGCCTGAAGCATGGCGTTTCACTGCGCAACGGCGTGCTTCTGGACTACGGCTTGAACCAGTTCCTGAACGCGCAGTTTTTGCCGTACGGTGCCGCCTTCTCGTTCGACGACCTACCGCTGCCCTACCGCTGCGTGGCCACTGACATTCTTGTGGGCCGCGAAGCTGTGTTCAAGCAGGGGCCACTTGCTGAAGCCGTGCGCGCATCCATCTCCATCCCCGGTGTGTTTTCGCCGTTGGAAGATGGTGGCCACATCTACGTGGACGGTGCCCTGACAGAAAATTTGCCGACCGACCTTGTCAAAGGCGAATTGCACGCAGATGTGGTCCTGGCCGTGTCCCTACCGCTGAGTCCGCCGGATGCAGGCGATACCGGGTCCGTACTTGGCATTCTGCAGCGCAGTTTTTCCGTTGCTTCCTGGAGCAACGAAGTGCGCTCGCGGGGACTGGCCGACGTGATCATCGAACCAATCGCACCGGTTGGGCTGGGCGCGGGCGATTACACGCAGTCCGCTCGGCTGGCCGATGCCGGGTACCTTGCCGCTCAGAAGGCAGCGCCGCAACTGCTGAAATACCGGATCAGCGATGCGGAATGGGACGTGTACCAGGCGCGTCGGCAGGGTCGCGAACCTTTGCCCCTGCGGAACTTCGCGCAGGTGAATGTCTTCGCGCCCTCTTCAGGACAAGCGATCGGCATTCGTGACACCATGGCCGATCTGCCCGGCAAGAAAGTCGAAGCCGATCGCGTGGATGCAAAGCTGGACGAAATCCGAAGCGACGGGCGCTTCGACACCTACTACTTTCTGTCCAAGCCGGGGCAGGCAATCAACCTCGATGTCACCGGACCTGCTAGTGGAGGGCGCAAGATCAGCGGCCGTGAACTGCTGCATCCGGAAGAAAAGCGTGGTCCAGGAGACGAGCTACTATCGCAGGCCGCACAGCAGGATCCGAACCTTACTGCAAGCGGCAATTCTGGCCCTGGTGGAACAGAGGCAAAGGCAGTTGATTCTGCCATCGACCGCACCAACCAGACGGCCGTGAAGGCTGTTGGTCTTGGAAATACACCGATGGGCGCTCCCGTTGCTGCGGGAACGGTTGGTGGCAAGGCAGAAAAGACACCAAAGGTGGTGACCATCGCACCCGCGAGCAGCGGAAAGTACGAACAGGCGCAGGCAAACCTGCCCGGCGGAACGCTGCCCGCGCCCGGTGATGTCGATCTGAACCTGATCGTCCGTGACCGCCCCGGTGGTCCGCCATACCTTCTGCTTGGTGGCAACGTCATCGCTCAGACCGGTGGCACGTCCCGAGCCACAATCGACGGCGTGCTGACGCAGCAGGACCTGGGCGGCTACGGATCGGA
>JBPBPZ010000055.1:0-8095 GCA_050954525.1 Janthinobacterium lividum | reverse complement strand
AGATGGGTGAACTGATTCTCGACCGTGTGACCGCGGACCTGGGAGCGGCTGCTTCGTAAGAGCCGCCACAAAGAGCGATGGCATTCGTCATCCTGAGCGGAGTCAAAGGACCTGCTTCCGTTCGAAGTAGCAAGGAACACCGAGGTAAAAGGTATGTCCGCACCACGCACCATGTTCGAAAAAGTCTGGCAGCAGCACCTGGTAGCCGAGCCTGCGGGCGAACCGCCACTGCTCTACATCGACCTGCAATTAGTTCATGAAGTGACCAGTCCGCAGGCGTTCGAAGGCTTGCGCCTGGCTGGCCGCAAGCTGCGCCGACCCGACCGCCACATCGCCACGGTAGACCACAACGTGCCGACGACCAGCGTGCACGACCGCCTCGTGATCGCCGACCAGATCGCGTCGAAGCAGGTGCAGGCGCTGCGAACCAACTGCGCGGAGTTTGGCATCGAGTTCTTCGACGTGCAGGACGCGTCGCAGGGCATCGTGCACATGATCGGGCCGGAACTGGGCGCGACCAAGCCGGGCATGACCATCGTCTGCGGTGATTCGCACACCAGCACGCATGGTGCGTTTGGCGCACTTGCCTTTGGTATTGGTACCAGCGAAGTGGAGCACGTGATGGCCACGCAGACGCTGCCGCAGCCTAAGCCGAAAACCTTTCGCATCAACGTGGAAGGCGACCTGCCTTTCGGTGTCACGGCGAAGGACATTATTCTCGATATCATCGGTCGCATCGGCACCGATGGCGCGACAGGCTACGCGGTTGAGTACGCGGGTTCCGCCATTCGCGCGCTCAGCATGGAAGGCCGCATGACGGTCTGCAACATGAGCATCGAAGCCGGTGCGCGTGCCGGGATGATCGCACCGGACGAGACGACGTTTGCGTACCTGAAGGGTCGCCGCTTCAGCCCGCGGGATGCAGCTTGGGACGAAGCCGTAGCACACTGGCGTACGCTGCCCACCGACCCCGGCGCGGAGTTCGACCGCGAACTGCACATTGACGCGGCGACGCTGGCACCCGCGGTCACCTGGGGCACATCACCCGGCATGCACGCAACCATTGACGGCACCGTGCCCACGCTGGACCAGGCACCATCTGAGGCTGACAAGAAGAGCTTCGCCAAGGCTTACGAGTACATGGACCTGCAGCCCGGCACGCCCATGGATCAAATCCGGATCGACACGGTCTTCCTTGGCTCATGCACCAATGGCCGCATCGAGGATTTGCGCGCCGCCGCAGCCGTTGTGAAGGGCCACCACATCGCCACAAAGATTCGCGCCATGGTCGTGCCCGGTTCGCAGCAGGTCAAACGGCAGGCCGAGGCCGAGGGTCTCGACACTATCTTCAAAACCGCAGGCTTTGAGTGGCGCGAGCCGGGCTGCAGCATGTGCCTGGGCATGAACCCCGATATCCTGCAGCCCGGCGAACGCTGTGCCAGCACCAGCAATCGCAATTTCGAAGGCCGCCAGGGCCGTGGCGGACGCACGCATCTTGTCAGCCCGGAGATGGCCGCCGCAGCAGCGATCACCGGCCACTTCACGGATATCCGCAAGTGGAAGAGCAGTCCGCTCGACACGACATTCAGCACCGAACAGATGCTTGTCGAAGGAGGTTCGCGCTAATGGTTCCCATCAACGTACTCAAGTCAAAGGCCATGCCGCTGCCGCTGCCAAACATCGACACGGACCAGATCATTCCCAAGCAGTTCTTGAAGCGCATTGAGCGCACGGGCTACGGCGATTTCCTGTTCTATGACTGGCGCTACAACCTGGACACGCCCGACTCCGTGACACCGAATACCAGCTTTGTGCTGAACAAGCCGGAGTATGCGGGCGCGAAAATCTTGATTGCGGAAAAGAACTTCGGCTGCGGATCGTCGCGTGAGCACGCGGCGTGGGCCATCAACCAGTTCGGCTTTCTCGCCGTCATCGCGCCCACGTTCGCCGACATCTTCTACTCGAACGCGGGCAAGAACGGCATCATCCTGGTGCGGCTCGACGACGCACAGGTTGAGACGCTGATGGAGCGCTCGACGAAGAACCCGGACCACCAGATCACCATCAACCTGGAACACAATACCGTCACCGATGACGAAGGCTTTCACGCACGCTTCGAGATCGATCCGTTTCGCAAGTTCTGCCTGCTGAACGGCTATGACGATATCGGCTTGACGCTCCGACATGTGGATGCACTGGATAAATTCGAAGAGCAGCACAACAACGCGTTCTGGTCCGCTCCGAAGGCGTGAAGCAACCAGATTTGCCGCTACGCAGCAACACTGCGATGACAACAAAGTAAGGAAGCTAACTTGAGCACGAACGAATTACTACCCGGCAAACGCCAATCCGCAGCCCTTACCGAAGGCCCGTCCCGCGCGGCTGCGCGCAGCTACCTGCGCGGCGTGGGCTTCTCCAAGGAAGACCTGCACAAGCCCATCATCGGCATCGCCAACACATGGACGGAGATTGGTCCGTGCAACTTTCACCTGCGGCAAGTGGCCGAAGCGGTGAAGCAGGGCGTGCGCGACGCGGGCGGCACACCCATGGAGTTCAACACCGTCACCATCTCCGACGGCATCACCATGGGCACCGAGGGCATGAAGGCATCGCTGATCTCGCGTGAGGTTATCGCCGACAGCATCGAGCTCGTCACGCGCGGCAACAGTTTTGACGGTCTGGTGTGCATCGCGGGCTGCGATAAGAACATGCCAGCAGCCGTGATGGCGTTGGCCCGTCTCGACATCCCAGGCATGATGCTCTACGGCGGATCGATCGCGCCCGGCCAGCTTGCACAGGCCGATGGCACGCACAAAGACATCACCATCCTGAACGTATTCGAGGCCATCGGATCGCATGCCGCAGGCAAGATCAACGATGAGCAGCTTGAAGCTGTGGAGGCCGCTGCCTGCCCCGGTCCGGGTGCGTGCGGCGGGCAGTTCACGGCGAACACCATGGCCATGGCTGGTGAGTTTCTTGGCATTAGCCCCATGGACATTACGGGCGTGCTCGCCATGTCGCCGCAGAAGTCCAGCGCCAGCCGCGAGGCGGGCCGCATGGTCATGGACCTGGTCCGTAAAAACATCAAGCCATCGCAGATCCTCACGCGTGAGTCGATCGAGAACGCCATCACCGCCGTCTGCGCATCGGGTGGATCAACCAACGCGGTGCTGCACCTGATCGCCATTGCGCACGAGCTGAACATCCCGCTAACAATGGACGACTTCGACACAATCAGCGAGCGCACACCGTTCATCTGCGACTTGTCGCCGGGCGGCAAGTATGTGGCGAAGGACTACCAGGATGCAGGTGGATCGCGCGTGCTGGCACAGCGGCTAATCGAGCGCGGCCAGTTGCACGAAGCCATCACGGTAAGCGGCAAGACACTGCATGAAGAAGCAAAGGCAGCGCACGAGACGCCGGGCCAGCCCGTCATTCGCACGTGGGACAACCCGCTGAAGCCGACCGGCGGTCTCGTCATCCTGAAGGGCAACCTTGCGCCCGAGGGCTGCGTGGTGAAGGTGGCCGGGCACGAGCGCGTTCTGCACACCGGCCCTGCCCGTGTCTTCGATTCGGAAGACCTGTGCTTCCACGCCGTCGAGGCAGGCGAGATTAAGCCGAACGACGTCTGCGTCATCCGCTACGAAGGCCCGCGCGGCGGCCCCGGCATGCGCGAGATGCTGGCCGTTACTGCCGCTATCAAGGGCATTCCCGAGCTGAGCGAAACGGTAGCTTTGTTAACCGACGGCCGCTTCTCCGGTGCAACGCGAGGCTTGATGGCGGGCCACGTGGCTCCGGAAGCGCAGCTTGGCGGGCCCATCGCGTTCGTGAAGGAAGGTGATCGCGTCACCTTTGACATTCCGAATCGTGAGCTGCGACTGGAGATCAGCGATGAGGAACTCGAAGCCCGCAAGCAGAATTTCAAGGCGCCTGAGCCGCGATACAAGCGCGGTGTTTTCGCGAAGTACGCCAACACGGTAAGCAGCGCCAGCATCGGCGCGGTAACCACGTAGGGTCACGCAGGAGTGAGCAGCATGGAACAAGCAACGACGCAACATGATTTACCGCACGCACCCACGCTGACTGGCGCGGAGATTGTATGGGCCACGCTCGCAGGTGAAGGCGTTTCCACCGTCTTTGGCTACCCGGGTGGAGCGATCCTGCCCATCTACGACGCGCTGCGTAAGTTCCCTATTCACCATGTTCTGGTGCGGCATGAGCAGAGCGCCGCGCACATGGCTGACGGTTACGCGCGTGCCAGCGGACAGGTGGGCGTATGCATGGCCACCAGCGGACCGGGCGCAACTAATCTTGTCACCGGCCTGGCGACGGCGATGCTCGACAGCATCCCGCTGGTTGCCATTACCGGGCAGGTTGCGTCGAAGGTGCTGGGCAGCGACGCTTTTCAGGAAGTCGACATCACTGGCATCACGCTGCCCATCACGAAGCACAATTTCCTGGTAACCAAGGCCGAAGACATTGCCACTACGGTGCGCGAGGCCTTCCAGATTGCGCGTAGTGGACGGCCCGGGCCAGTGCTGGTCGACATTACGAAGGACGCGCAGCAGGCCACTGCCGTGTTCGACTTCGCCATGTCGAAGCCGCGTGCGTACCGTCCACACCCCATGCTGCAATCTGGGTTGGGCGACCGCAACCGTGCGCTCGATTTGATCACACAGTCCCGCAAGCCGATCATTTTCGCTGGCCACGGCATCATCCAGTCGGGTGCCGAGCAGGAGGTGCTGGCGTTTGCAGAGCGGCACGGCATCCCGGTCGCCACTACGCTGCTTGGTCTTGGTGCCTTCCCTGCTTCGCACCCGCTGGCCCTGGGGATGATGGGCATGCACGGCGAATCGTGGGTCAACCACGCCATTCAAAATGCCGACCTGCTGCTGGCCTTTGGCATGCGTTTCGATGACCGTGTAACAGGGAACCTAGCGCACTACGCGCCCAACGCGAAGAAGATCCACATCGAAATCGACCCTAGCGAAATCAACAAGAACGTGAAGGTTGACGTTGCGCTGATTGGCGATTTGAAAGAAGTGTTGAAGTCGATCGAAGCAGCTACAGAAGTCGCAAAGCTTGATCGCACGGTAACCGCCGCGTGGCGCGATGAGATTCGTGACCTGAAGGGTGATGCGAGCGTGCGCGACATCATCAATCTTCCCGACAACGGGCACCTATACGCCGCGCATGTGATCCACGATATCTGGCAAGAGGCGCAGGTTGCAGGTCGCCTAAGCGAAACGATCATTGCGACGGACGTGGGCCAGCACCAGATGTGGGAAGCGCAGTACTTCAAGCATGAAGACACGCGTTCGTTGATTACATCAGGCGGCCTTGGCACCATGGGGTTTGCACTGCCCGCAGCCATTGGCGCAAAGATGGCCTGCCCGGAAAAAGATGTCTGGGTCATCGTTGGCGACGGCGGTTTCCAGATGACTGCTGCCGAACTCTCCACCATTCAGCAGGAGAAGCTGCATATCAACATCGCCGTCATCAACAACGGCTTCCTTGGCATGGTGCGGCAGTGGCAGGAGGCGTTCTATGACAAAAACTATGCGTCGTCGCCCATTCTGTCGCCGAACTTTGTAAAGCTGGCGGATGCTCATGGCATTCCTGGCTCACGTGTTTCGTCACGCCCAGAGGTTCTGCCGACGGTGACGCGCGCACGAACTGGTGAGGAAAGTTACCTAATTGACTTTGCGGTCGAAAAAGAAGACGGCGTTTACCCGATGATCGCGCCGGGCAGCGCGCTGCACGAAATGGTGCGCCGGCCGAAGCAGGATCCACTGCTGGAAACGAGTGAGGAATAGATGCTGCATACCTTCATAGCGCTGGTCGATAACAAACCCGGCGTGCTTACCCGCGTGGCGTCATTGTTTCGGCGGCTCAACATCAATATCGTTTCGCTTACCGTGGGCGAGACGGAGCGTGAGGATGTGTCGCGGATGACCATTGTGTGCGATGCGCCGGAAAATGCTGCATTTCGCGTGCGTGCTTCGCTTTACAAGTTGGAAACGACGCGTGATGTGGACGAGGTAGGCCGGAGCGAAGCCGTTGTGCGTGAACTCTGCCTCATCAAGGTAGCGGCAGGTCCCAGCGTGCCGCACGGCCTGCAATCGCGTACGCAGGTCTTTGAGTTGGCGCAGGTGTTCCGCGCGCGTGTAGTCGACCTGGCGCCAGATTCCGTGATGCTCGAGATGACCGGCTCTGCGTCGAAGATCGAGGGGTTGATTCAGGTACTGCGTGAAAGTGGGTACGAAATTCTTGAGGTGTCACGCACAGGTCGCATGGCCATGCGACGCGGTGCGCACAGCAGCAAGGTGATGAAGGCGCTGGGCAGCAAGGCGCACCAGACCGTGTTCGACCAGAACGAGGATCCGGACGCGCTGGATCCAATGGATTCGCTGCCGAACCAGTTTGCGGAACATGATACTTAGGGCTGTCATCCTGACCGCAGGGAAGGATCCGCGGCGGTTGGACTCTGCACAGAACTCGGCAGTTTTTCGCAACAGGAGCTTCATGGTCTTGTGGCAAACGAAGTCCGTCGTGATCCTTCGCTTTACTCAGGATGACGCTCGATACATTTAGATAAAAGATACAAAGACCAAGAAAGAGACTTACAAACTAATGGCAAAGACTTATCACGATCAAGACGCAGACCTTTCCCTTATCCAGGCAAAGAAGGTAGCCATCATCGGTTACGGCTCGCAGGGCCATGCGCACGCGCTCAACCTGAAAGACAGTGGCGTTGAGGTGAAGGTTGGCCTGCGCGAAGGTTCGAAGGGTGCGGAAAAGGCGAAGTCTGCCGGGCTGGAAGTGCTCTCGGTCGCGGATGCGGCGCAGTGGGCTGACACCATCATGGTGCTGGTGCCGGACCAGACGGCAGCCGCGGTTTACAAGGAAATCGAGCCGGGCCTGACCAAGGGCAAGACGCTGATGTTTGCGCACGGTTTCAACATTCGTTTCCGGACGATTACGCCACCTTCAGACGTGGATGTGTCGCTGGTTGCGCCCAAGTCGCCGGGTCATCGCGTGCGCGAAGTCTTTACCGAGGGCGGTGGTGTCCCCGGACTGGTTGCTGTTGAACAGGATGCCAGCGGTAACGCTCTGGCGCAGGCGCTGAGCTATGCCAAGGGCATTGGCTGCACCCGCGCAGGGGTTCTCGAAACGACCTTCACCGAAGAGACCGAGACCGACCTGTTCGGCGAGCAGGCTGTGCTGTGCGGCGGTACTGCAGCTCTCGTAAAGGCTGGTTTTGAAGTGCTGACCGAGGCGGGCTACCAGCCCGAACTGGCCTACTTTGAAGTACTGCACGAGCTGAAGCTGATTGTCGACCTGATGTATCGCGGTGGGCTGGAATACATGCGCTACAGCATCAGCGACACGGCAGAGTGGGGCGACTATGTTGCCGGTCCGCGCATCGTGACGCCTGAGGTTAAGGAAGCCATGAAGGGCCTGCTGAAGGACATTCAGGACGGCAGCTTTGCCAAGCGCTTCATCGAAGACCAGAACAGCGGCCGCAAGGAGTTCACAAAATTCCGTGAGCAGGACCGCGAGCACCCGATCGAGAAGGTCGGTGCGGAACTACGCGCGGCCATGCCGTTCCTGGACCCGGTCAAAGTGGAAAACGGGGCTGTGGTCAAGGCCTAGTTCACGGCCGTTCCTCCACATCTTGTCGCATCGATGTGGAGGAACGGGTCGGTTTGACCAGAGGGTGCAATCGCCTGTTCGGAAGAAAGCAGATCCTTCGCTTCGCTCAGGATGACGACAGTGGGCTGGCCTGCGACTCGGCTTCGCTCAGGATGACGTCCGGAGGACCGAGTAGGCTCCGCTGAATGACGCTGACGGCGGTGCGGCAATTTGCACTCAACCAAGCTGGACCGTTGTCCGACAGGGCGGAATGAGTTGAAGCGCATCTAATCTGTTATGCAAGCGACAGCACTTCGACTCTCCGGCGAATTCAGCATTGATGCACTGACCTTCGACACCACTGAACTACCCGACCTGAAAGCTCATGAAGTGGTCGTACGGATACGGGCCGTTTCGCTGAATTATCGCGACCTGATGCTGGTCCAGGGCAAGTACGACC
>JBPBPZ010000067.1:0-8098 GCA_050954525.1 Janthinobacterium lividum | reverse complement strand
GGTTATGACATGGTCACGGCCAGCAACATGCCGACGCCAGAACAGATCCACTCCGTAATTGATCGATACGCCGCGGGTGCTTCACCGTTTGCCGGATCTTCTTTGCTTTCCTTGCGCTACTCTCAGGTGCCGTACTTTGCGCTGGCCTGGGGAATCGGGCATGTGGGATTGCCGTTCAGCGACCGCGGCAACATCCAGGTGTTCGGCGTGACGCTGCCGCTCTCAGAAGATACGGACTTCATTGCATCGCTTACCTTCCGCGGCACGCTGCACCTGCGGGTCGAGGAGCTGGCGCAATCAGAAAGTGATGCGGCCCAGACCGCCACCAACCTGGGCACCATTCTGAACCTTGTGCGGGGCTTTATGCCGGGCACCGGTTCAGCCCAGGATCAGGCGCTGCACCAGACTTTTCAGTCGCTGGAAGTGCAGCAACACAAGTCGACCGTGGTGCTGACGGGCAACATTGCTCCGTCGCTGCTGCAGGCTTCGGCCACAAGCAAATAGTCCGCAGCAAACCCACCACGCCGCGCCGGCGATGCATCCTACCTGCCATGCGCACACTTTGTTCCATCGCTGCTGTTTGCCTCCTTGCCGCTCCGCTTTCCGCTATGCACGCGCAGGCGGTTAAGTCAGGCGCAGCCGCCTTTGAAGACGCGAAAGATGAAAAGCCCGGCAATCGCATCCACGTGACGCTTGCCGACCTGCCTGCGCCGAACCCGGCAGAGACTGTCGCCAATGGACCGCAACTGGTGCCGCGTAACGGTGCGATCCCGCAGGTGAAGCCGGGCTACAGCATTTCGCTGTATGCCGATAGCGACTTTAAGGTGCCTCGCCTTATTCGCACCGCACCGAACGGCGACCTGTTCCTGGCGGATACCGGAGCCAACAGCATCATCGTGATGCGTGGTGTAGGTGCGGACGGCAAGGCAGCCACGCGCGAAACATTTGCGACCGGCCTGAACAAGCCGTTTGGTATTGCCTTTTACCCCGCGGTGAACCCGAAGTATGTGTACGTTGCGAACACGAACTCTGTTGTGCGCTTCCCCTACAAGGACGGCGACTTGAAGGCCACGGGCGAGCCCGAGACCATCGTGACGCAGTTGCACCCACCGGGCGGCGGCCACTCCACACGCGACGTGGTGTTCTCAAAAGACGGCTCGCGCATGTTCGTTTCGGTAGGCTCGGGCTCGAACGTCGACGATCCAGACACGCATCCCGGCGAGTTTCACCGCGCAGACGTGCTGGAGTACAAGCCTGATGGCACCTTTGTGAAAGTGTTCGCCTCTGGTATCCGCAACTGTGTGGGTGAAGCGATCAATCCTGCGAACGGCGACCTATGGTGCTCGGTCAATGAGCGCGACATGCTGGGCAATCATCTTGTGCCGGACTACATCTCCAGCGTGAAAGAAGGTGGCTTCTACGGTTGGCCCTGGTACTACATGGGCAACAAGCAGGACCCACGCCTGACCGGTACACACCCAGAACTGAACGGCAAGGTGATCACACCTGACGTGCTGATGCAGCCACACAATGGCTCGCTCGAGATGGTGTTCTACACGGGTAAGGGTCTTCCCGGTGTCAGCAATGGCGACATCTTCGCGGCCGAGCATGGATCGTGGAATCGCAAGGAGCGAACCGGGTATGAGGTGGTTCACCTGCCGATGAAAAACGGCAAGGCAACCGGCGATTACGAAGACTTTGTGACCGGCTTCACCACTCCGGATGGCGGCGTGTGGGGCAGACCCGTGGGTGTGACCGTCGCGAAAGACGGAGCCCTGATCGTCGTGGAAGATGGCGCAAACACGGTCTGGCGCGTAACGCCGGGCGGCAACAAGCAGACAGCCTCGAAGTAACTTGAAGTTCCAAAAGCCAGCCACTGCAAATCGCAGTGGCTGGCTTTTCTTGTTTAGAGTGGTGCCTATGGCCCGTCTGCTTCGTTCGCTTGCCGCCCTTGTTTTGCTGCCTGCTTTGTTGCCCGCTCAGCGCAAGTCGCCCGCAGACAGCGTGAATCCGCTGGTTGGCACCGCAAATGAGGGCAACACCTTTCCCGGTGTTGGTGTTCCGTTTGGCATGACAGCTTGGACACCAGCCACGGCATCGACCGAGAAGAAAGGTGTCATCCCGTACATCTACAAGGCGGGCCGCATCGTCGGCTTTCGCGGGTCGCACTTTCTCTCCGGTTCGGCTACGCAGGACTATGGCAGCTTCCAGATCATGGCAGGCAGCGGTAATTTTTCACAGGCAGAAGCTGCGCGCGGTTCGTCTTTCTCTCATACGGACGAGCACGCACATCCATACCGCTACGATGTGGTTTTGCCCGAGAGCAGGGTGCGCGCCAGCGTCACGGCAACGGCTCGTTGCGGCCTGTTGAGCTTTACTTTCGATCATGCTGGAACAGCTTGGGCACAGGTGCAAAACCTCGCTCGTGGCGGCGACGGTACGTTGGCCGTAGACGCCGCACACCACGAGATTACCGGCACGAATCCAGTGCGCAGAATCTACCTGGGCAATGGCAAACTGGCCGGGTTCAGTGGCTACGTGGTGGTGCAGTTCGACCACGATTTCACGCCGGGAGAGTCATGGAGAAGTAACGGCATGGGCGCAGGCGCGCCGCTCTCCATGGAGACCGAAGCGGCCGCGCGTCGCAATGGTAAAGCGATCGAGTTTGAACCGTCGGGTACTGCCATTACCTTCCAGGTGAAGCAGGGCGAGACGGTGCATGCCCGCATCGGCACCTCGTTCGTTTCTGTTGAAGAAGCACGCCGAAATCTGAAGGCAGAAATATCGACGTGGGACGCCGCTGCTATTGAGAAGCAGTCGCACGCAGCGTGGGATCGTGAACTTGGCAGGATCGAAGTCGAAGGTCCTGAGGCGGATCGCCGCGTCTTCTACACTTCGCTGTATCACGCCTTTCAACTGCCGCGGGTTGTTAGCGATGTCAGCGGGACGCGGCCAAAGTTTGCCAGCGGCACGCCGGTGCAGGGAAGCGGTGACTACTACGATGACTTCTCCGCGTGGGACACGTTTCGCGCGTCGCATCCTCTGCTGACGATCCTTGATCCGCAGCGCGACGCGGCGATGATTCGGTCGCTCATTTTGAAGGGCGACGAGGGCGGCTTTCTACCCATCTTCCCGGCTTGGAGCAGCTATACCTCCGAGATGATCGGCGACCACACCACGGCCATCATCGGCGATGCGTACCTGAAAGGCATCCGCGGCTTCGACATCGCGAAAGCCTACACGCTGATGCGGCGCAACGCCTTCGATCAGCCCGCGACCGTCGAGGAGTATAAGGATGGCCGCGGCCGTCGCGCTCTGGAGGACTACCTGAAGCTTGGCTACATCCCGCTGGAAAATGGTGTGCCTGACGCGTTCCACCAGAAGGAGCAGGTGTCGCGCACACTGGAGTATGCATACGACGACTTCGTCTTGGGACGCGTGGCAAAGTCGCTCGGCCATAACGACGATGCCGACACCTTAATGAAGCGGGCGGAAAACTACCGCAACGTGATTGACCCGGAGACGAAGCTGGCCCGGGGCCGCCACGCGGACGGCACGTGGATCACGCCGTTCGACCCCGGCAAACCGGCCACGTACATCACGGAGGGTCTGCCGTTTCAGTACACGTTTTTCGTGCCGCAAGATCTGCCCGGCCTGATCGCAAGTCTTGGGGGCACGTCAGGCTTTCTCGCCCGGCTGGACGAGCTGTTTGCAAAGGGTTATTACGACCACGGCAACGAACCCAGCCACGCCATCACCTATCTGTTCGACTACGCGGGCGAAGCCTGGAAGACGCAGCAGCACGTGGCCGACATCCGCTCGAAGTGGTACCTGGACGCTCCGGACGGTCTGGCAGGCAACGACGATGCAGGGCAGATGTCAGCCTGGTACATCTTCAGCGCTCTTGGCTTTTACCCGGTAACGCCCGGCATTCCGGCTTACGAGCTTGGTACGCCGCTGCTGCCGTCTGCGACACTGCACCTGGATGGCGGCAAGACCTTTCGTGTGCGCGCGGAGCATGCCGGATCTGCTAATCCGTACATCCAGTCGGCCACACTGAACGGCAAACCATTGGAGCGCTTCTGGATCCGGCATTCGGAGATTCTGGCAGGTGGGGAACTGGTCTTCCGCATGGGGCCGCAGCCGAACAAGTCCTGGCCTCGTGACACTGTTTTGCCGAACTAATCGACTGTCGCCTGAAAGCTTCAGATCGGATCGGAGGCCGATGCCGTGTCGGGATCCTTCGGTCGCTTCGCTCGGTCAGGATGACGAGTTTGTCTGGGTACGTCATCGCTCAGCGGAGCGAAGATCCCGACGCGCTATGCCAGGCTATGCAGTTCGAAGCTTCCGGCAAGGGAACACTCCTGAGACGGCATTTGACGGAATGCCCGGGTAGCCCTACGCTTCTCAGTAGAGGCGAAGATATGGCGAACACCGTGGCAGACGCGAACACCCTGTTCCCCATCCTGCAGGAGCCTCGCCGTAATGGTCTGGGTCGCATGGTCGAGGCAAGTGAGCACGTCGATGCAGGGCATGACGTGGAGTTTCGATCGCTCGGCGTTCGCTCCATCCTGAACAAGTCCGTTTCAAAGCGGCTGAACTGGATGGCGTGGTCGATCAATCCGTATCGCGGATGCGAGTTCGCCTGCCGCTACTGCTATGCGCGCTACACGCATGAGTTTTTGGCACCTGCACCAGGTGCAGACGAGCCGGTACGCGGCGTGCTCGCAGACGCAGAGCGGGATGCTCAATCTACCGATCTGCGCGACCCGGACGCCTTCGAAAGGCGCATCTTCGTCAAGGAAAATGCAGCCTGGCTGCTGGAGCAGGACCTGCGCAGGTTGGCGAAGCAGGGCCGCATCCACGAGGAGATTGCGCTGGGCACGGCAACGGATCCGTGGCAGCCGATTGAGCGGCGCACGCGGCTGACGCGCAGCCTGCTTGAGGTGATGGCGAGGCGCGATGGCCTGCAACTGGGCGTGGTCACGAAATCCACGCTTATCGAACGCGACATCGACCTGCTGCAGGAACTTCACCGCCGCGGTACGCTGGTCGTCCACATCACCATCACCACGCCGGACGCGGAACTGGCGCGCAAACTGGAGCCACGTGCGCCACGGCCTGACCTCCGTTTTCACACGGTTCGACGGCTGCGGGAGGCAGGTTTGCGGGTAGGGATTCTGAACTCGCCCCTGCTGCCCGGCATTACCGATTCGCCGGAAGCCATCGACAGCATGGCAGCGATGGCGAAGCAGGTAGACGCCAGCTTCTTCGCTGCTATGCCGCTGTTTCTCAAGGCGTGCTCGCGTCCGACTTACTTCGAGTTTGTGCGCGAACACTTTCCACATCTGCAGGTGCTGTACGCCGAGAAGTTTCGCGACATGGACTTCGCTTCGCGACCGTACCGGCTGCGTTTAGAAGCCCTGGTCAAGGCAAGCTGCCAGCGGCATGGTCTGCGCGAACGTCTGACCGATAACCTGCTGACACGCGACGCGGGCGAGGAGAAGAAGGCGTCCGGCTCCGTGTCTCTGAGCGCTGCGCAGGGCTTGCTGTTCGGGTAAATTGCTGTGTCTTCATGCGTGCTCTGCGTAAGGCGTCTAAGCTGGCACGATAGAAGGATCCATACCATGCCGATTCAGAATTACAGCCAGTTGAAGGGCACACCCACTGCTGGCAAAGTGGTCAGCGGGTCCAGCGCACATTACCAGATCACGGTACAGGCGACCGGTGGTCCGTTCACCGTGGCGGTCAACATCCAGAGTGTGGATGGCAGCGAAGTGCTGTATGCCATCAAGGGGAACTTCGTTCCGCCAAAGCCGCTGACCGGGGTGCCGAGTGGGATCGAGAAACTTGCCAGCAAACCGGGCGGGCTTGCGCTCGACTTCTTGCGTGAGACGGTTGCAGGCAAGCCGTTGATCCAGCGGTCCGACATGGCGCTGCTGCCTGTTGCCTCCAACACTGCGCAGTTTGTCGCAGAAGTGGAAGCAAACGATCGATTGCACGAACGCAAGCAGCATGCCTTGAGCAACGCGGTCGTCACGCTTCTAAACCAGGCGGTCAGCCAGCATGGATCTGTGGTGTACGCCTTTGGCAGCGCCTTCGCCGACAACGGCGTAACGGACGGCATTCATGACATCCACATGAACCAGGGCAATGCGCTGAACAATCACGGATCGGACAACGGCATTTGGCAGGATGGTGCGCTCTTTGTCTACCTGCCAACGCAGAAGGCCTACACGGCTGTGTTCATTGCCTTCCAGAACGAAAGCTGGCACACGGACGCTGGCGGCGACCCGGTAAAAGCAACGTCTTAAGCGGATCCCGCGCACCATGCTTCTAAGGCCTGGCTTCGATACAGTAGAGGCTATGCCTGAACACGCAAAGCGCGCACTTGTTACCGGCGGTGCCGGCCTCATTGGATCCCACATTGTCGACCTGCTCATCCGCGAGGGCTGGACGGTTCGCATCCTGGACAACCTGGAGCCGCAGACCCACAAGAACGGTAAGCCCGAGTGGGTAAACCCGCAGGCGGAGTTTCGCCAGGGCGAGGTGCAGGACTACGAGACGATGCGCTCGGCACTGGAAGACATCGACGTCGTGTTTCACGAAGCGGCGTACGGCGGCTACATGCCGGAGATGGCGAAGTACGTTTTGGTCAACAGCTTCGGCACGGCGCAACTATTGGAGATCATCCGCGACCATCAACTGCCAGTAAAGAAGGTCGTCGTTGCAAGTTCGCAGGCGGTGTACAGCGAAGGTGCGGCAGAATGCCCGGAGCATGGTCATGTCGTTCCGCTGCTGCGTCCGGCGGAGCAGTTGCGTGCAGGCGATTTTGCTGTGCATTGCCCCATCTGCGCGAAGCCGACCAAGTCGATCCCGACCCCGGAGGCGACACCAGGTGGTGGAGAGACTGTCTATGCTCTGACCAAGGTGGACCAGGAGCGGCTGGTGCTGTTGTGGGGCAAGCAGACCGGCATCCCGACCGTGGCACTGCGCTACTCGTGCACCTATGGTCCGCGGCAGTCGCTGTTCAACCCATACACGGGCGTCATTGCGATCTTCTGCACGCGGCTGCTGAACGGCCAACCACCCGTGATGTACGAGGACGGTGGCCAGACCCGTGACCTGTGCTTTGTCGAGGACATCGCCCGTGCAAACCTGCTGGTCGCCACAACAGACAAGCTGGACGGCCTGCCGGTGAACGTGGGCAGCGGTCGTGCCACCAGCGTGCGCGACCTTGCGGGCGTTATCGCAGGGCAGCTTGGAATCAACATTCAGCCGCTGGCGCGTGGTGAGTTCCGGCCCGGAGAAATTCGGTCACTCATCTCCGACACATCGCGCATTGAGACGATCGGATACAAGCCACAGGTCACGCTGGAAGAGGGCATTGGCCGTTACATCGCGTGGATCAAGACGCAGGGCGGCAATGTGGAGGATTACTTCGCGAAGGCTGAGGCGGGTCTGCGTGCGAAGGGGATTGTGCAGAGCGTAAACAGTTAGCGCATCTGACGTCGTCAACATAGCGAAGCTCGCAGTGCATAGTCGAAGGACCCGCTGCCCTTAGAGCTGCAGTGCTGCTGCTAAAAAACAGCAGGTCCTTCGACTTCGCTCAGGATGACGAGCAACAGTGCAAAATGCTTCAGGCAGCACCACGCAAAATGGGCGCGGTACGCTCACCCAGCAGTCGGGTGGAGTGCAGCAGGCGGTCATGCCGCAGGGCCGCCACAGACATCTGGAAGCCGACCTGGTCGATACCGCCCAGCGCGCGGCTCATGGCCTGTACCTTGCTGGCCACTGTCTCAGGTGAGCCAACCATCAGCGCGCCGGTTGGTCCAAGCAGAGCATTAAACTGGCCGCGCGTCACCGGCGGCCATCCGCGTTCCTTGCCGATCTTGGTAAAGGCTGCGGCATAGCCGGGGAAAAAGTCGTCCGCTGCCTGCTGGTCGGTATCTGCGGCGTACCCAAGCGCGTGAATGCCGACCTTGAGATCTTCTGCTTTGTGTCCGGCGCGCTCGCCAGCCTTGCGGTAGAGCTCGATGAGCGGGCGGAAGCGATGCGGTTCGCCGCCGATGATGGCAACCATCAACGGCAGGCCCAG
>JBPBPZ010000347.1:0-8123 GCA_050954525.1 Janthinobacterium lividum | reverse complement strand
CCTCTTGCAGCACCACAGCGTTCCATAATGGTTGAGCGATGATTTGGCTCGCAGCTTTGTAATTCGTCTTGAGGGTGGTTGCCGAGATCGCCTCAATGTGAACGTCGTAAGCCAGCCCAGCCTCATTGGCGAACTCCGCAAAAATACCCGGGATACCACCCCAAGGGCCTGTCTCCCCGGGTTCGCTCTCCTGCCGAGCCGGTACAGATGTATTGAAGTTCTCGTCTACGACCTGCGCCGATGCAGTCGTAGACCCGAGACCCCCTGTGCCGGGCGTGCTGTTGTAAGTTCGTACCGGGAGGTAGCGCCCATGGGTGTAGCTGTCGCCGACAAAGAGAATATGACGAACGACCGGAGTGGGCTGAGCGGGCTGAAGCGGCGCGGGGGCGTTGGAACAGCCCACCAGACTGCAAAACAGAAGCACAGTGGATGCAGGTGAGTACTGGGTCGGTGTCATAGGCTCGTCTCCATGCTGCTGAAGCTTTCACTACCTTTCCATTTCAGCAACCTTCGTCCTGCAACTTGCTCCTTTACGTGACCACTTGTACCCATTGCCGCTCTTTTACCCTAGTGCGAGCCGCTACGCCTCCGTTATCCGCAGCAACACCGGGCGGGACGGCCGCAGTGTTAACCATGCGCTTGGCTCGATGCTCTCTGGTGTCGCTCGGGTCAGCCGAAATTTCGACAGCATGGCAGCGAGTGCAAGCGTCGCTTCTGCCATGGCGAAGTGTTGGCCAATACACACGCGCGGACCGATGCCGAAGGGCAGAAAGGTGTACGGAGTTTGCACGTGTCCGATCCAGCGCTCTGGGCGAAAGCTCTCTGGGTCCTGGTACCACCGAGCATCGTGGTGCAGCCCGTGCAGATTGATCCAGATGTCCGTGCCTGCCGGCAATGCTTCTCCGCCCAGCACAGCGCCCGGGAGACTGCAACGTCCGATACTCCACGCTGGTGGATAGAGTCGCAAGGTCTCCTTGATCACCGCTTGCGTGTAGCGCAATTGGCTAAGATCTGAAGCTTGCAGGCTGCGCCCGTTCAGCACTGTGTGAAGTTCCTGTCGCACACGGTTTTGCACCTCCTGGTGCTGTGCCAGCAGGTAGGTACACCAGGTGAGCGCCAGGGCTGCTGTCTCATAGCCGCCAATGAAGAAGGTCATGATCTCGTCGTGAAGCTGCTGATCTGACATGGGCCTGCCTTGCTCGTCGCGCGCCATCAGTAGAGCCTGCAGCAAATCTTCATGGAGTTCGTCTGAAGCTCTCCTTGCTGCGATCGTCTGCCGGATCGCACGATTTAACGTCTGCGCTGCAGAGTTCCAGCGTCGGCCTTTCCCGAGTGGAAGACGCCGCCACACTGGCAGGTACAGAATTTCACTGCGAAGGTCACCAAAGACGGTGCGAACAGCCGCTCCCACACCCGGATGATTCACTTGGAAGGACTTGCCAAAGAGTACCTCGCAGATGGTGTTGCCGGTGTACTCCAACATGTCGGACAGCATGTCACGGGTTTCGCCAACGCACCAGCGCTGGAGTTGTGGACGTATGGTCAGCAGCATGATCTCCGCATACCGTGCCAGGGCATCATGCTGGAAGTGCGGTTGCACCATGTTCCTCTGCCGACGCCAGAGCTCACCGTCGCTTACCACCAATCCATTTCCAAAGACGGGGCGCAGCTTGCGGAGTTCCCTAGATCGGCCGTAGTGCGCCTTGTCTCGTACAAGGATCATCTCCAGATCCTGCGGATGACTGAGCAGTAAAATCTGCCTTCCAGGAACACGGAGTCGAACACGATCACCATGTTCCACAGCAAGCCTGGTAAAAAGTCTCAACGCATTGCGACTGAGTGGAATAAGCGAACCAAGAACAGGCAAACCGGGAGCCGTCGAAAAGGGTGATGGCGTGTTCTCTTGCATGGTTTAGCTTGTCAGGTATTTAGAGCTTGGGTGCAATAGATTATGCGGTAAACAGAGGCTGTCGGCGGATCGTACGCAGAGGACCAGAGGTCTGGCACTTTAAAGGCAGTGTTAGTTCCGCTAGTTACGGCTTGTCCTGCCAAAGTCCTTCAACGTCAAACCGAATTCTTGCGTTCCGTCGTAGTTGGAAGCAGGGATCGTCAGCGGCGATCAAGCTGCGGCACAAGGTGCATCGACTTTAGGGACGTTTAAAGCAAGAAACAACACACAGCGCGCGAAGCGGATACACAGATTGCTGCGGGAGAGAAGACTCTGGGTAAGAAAGCTCTGCTCGGCGTCAGTGTAGTTGGCAACGGGTCAAAGCGTAAACAGCAGGCCCTGCAAGCGGGTTAGCCATATCAGCAACAGCGAGCATGCATGCACAATGCTCTGGACGAAGGAAGAACAATGCTTTCAAAATGGCCTCTACTAATCAGCCTTGCCTTGATTGCCTCGCAAGCTCAAGCTCAAGTTCCTGACCAGCGCCCTGATTCGATATCGCCACTTACGACACTGGCCGGGCACCTCATCGCGGATGGCAAATCCTACGACTACGACCGTCAGCTTGCGGACGGCATAGGTCCTCGGCTTACCGGGTCGGCAAACTATGTGAAGGCTGCCGACTGGGCTACGGCTAACTTCACCCGACTCGGACTCGTCAACGTGCATCGAGAGCCGTTCCTTATGCCGACGGTGTGGGAGCCGGAGTCCGCCGTGACTGCACACATCACCGCACCTCGGGAGCAAACGCTCCATATGGTGAGCGAAGGTTGGAGCCCATCCACTCCGCTTGGCGGGGTACAGGCAAACGTCTTTTATCTTCCTGCTCTAAATCCTGCCCAGGTCAAGCATGACGCAGCAAAAATCCGCGGCTCTGTCGTTCTGATTGATTGGCAGTCTGTCGGCGACGAACTCATATTCGGCGACATTACCGACGCGATACACCTTCTAAGTGCCGAAGGTGCTCAGGGCATTCTGTTCGGAATGGGAAGGATCAACAACTCGCAGGAAATGATAGGCAATGGCTTGTTGACTGCGAAGGCGGAGCCGATCCCTGCGGGGAGCTTAGGCTTGGAAGACACCTTGCTGCTTAAGCGCATGTTGAAGGATGGTCCGGTCAGAGTGCAATTTCAATTCTCCAATCGCCTCCGGGAAAATGTCAAAGTCGATAATGTAGTGGCCGAAATACCTGGGACCGATGCTGACGGAGAATACGTGTTGCTCGGTGCTCATCTGGATTCCTGGCATCTCGGCACAGGTGCTGAGGACAACGGGACGGGCGTGGCCACCCTGCTCGGCATTGCTCAGGCGATCCAGGCCAGTGGACTTAAGCCTAGAAGAACTATGCGCTTCGTTCTTTTCGGTGGCGAAGAACAACTTCTCATAGGTTCACGGGCTTACGCTCGAGAGCACGCTTCCGAGTTAGACAAATGTGTCGGCGTCTTTATTACTGACACCGGATCTGAGCCACCAGTCGGTTGGTACACCTTTGGACGTAAAGACGAAGACGAAGCTTTAATCCAACAGACTCCGGTCCTGGCAGAGCTTGGCGCGGAAAGTGTAAGCACTGGAGCACCCTACATCTTCCGTACCGATGAAGCGCCCTTTGTTGTGCGAGGAGTTCCCTCCTTCGTCCTCTGGACCGGCATGAGCGAATACGACAAGTTCTACCATTCTTACGGTGACACCTTCGACAAAGTTAACCAGCGTGATCTCAACCTCGGTGCAAGTGTCGTTGGTCTGACCGCCTTCGCTTTCGCTAACTCCCCACAAAGGCTGCCACATTTCTCCGAGTCGCAGGTTCAACAGCAGTTAGAAACCATTACAGCTGGCAAGCAATACCGCGACTTGAAGAGTCACAACTTCTTCTAGCGACTCGTACCCCTGAGACGATCGTGATAGCCCAATCCGCTTGCGCACCTTTTCGGCTGCACGAGTGGCGAAGCTTCGGATAACGGCGACTCCCTTCCGCGTCGGCTCCAGCAGCTCCAGCGGCGGCGGGCAGGAAATGCCGCGCAACTCGTGTACGTTTCTCGCTTGATCACGTCACAGATCTTGAAGACAGGGTCATCCCTTTCACCCCGAGGGCTCTGATTCTGACTTATGTGGAATCGGGCAGCTTCTTACCACGGGTGAGATAGTCTTCCCTACCGTATCGAGGGTCCTCTCTTATCGGGAGCTCTCGACTAATCGGAAGCAGTGTCGGATAGACCGAGAGCAATGTCTGCCTCGACCCAGCCTTGTTTCCACGCATCGGAACAGGCCGGCTCGAAAGGCAAGCCTCGTCGTCTCGCCTCCTCACCTGTACCAAAGAACGGCAGAGACACCTGCGCCGAGGTGAATGCCTCATCGAAACGGCCCAGCTCACGGTTGGCATCGGTCCAACCGGCCTGCCAGCTCGCCGTGGCACCGATGCACATTGCTTCGTCTCGGAACCGTGCCGCATGTCCCGCCTCGTATTCGTCGGACAAAGGTGCGAGTTCTTCTCCATAGGGTTCTTCCCGCTTCGAGTCGGCCATTTTCCTCCCACTGCCGGTGTGCCGCCCAGAACGAACCTGATCTTTCGTCGGGGTTGTGAGTAGGCTCACAGTTCCATTTTACTTCGCTTTCTATTCGCCCACGCAAAGTGTTCCGCTGCTCTCTCGCCTTTACCGACTCCGAAGGGATTGAGCACGAATGTGGAGGGCAAGTAGAGCGTGGGGTGCCGTCTCCGAAGACATTTCTGAGTTGGTTCCAACAGCATCCACCTACCTCCGGCAAGGAGGACTGTCGGGATCTCAATTTCTGAGATCAGGGGATGCGGAAGCTGGCAATTCCACTGACAAAGACGCTGTGAACGCGGCTCATACTCAGTCCACGCGATCAATGATCATTGGCACTGAAAACCATTACGCCACAGCGCATATTACGGTGGCGTGAGCTTTGTGACCTCGAAAGATCCGGCTCTACGGCGTTGATGGGCCTGTTTCTGCCAGAGTGATGTGTCGGCCAGCTTGCGCTTCCTCTGTGAGCAGGACGTGGCGTCCGTCAGAGGTGACGCTTAGGCCTGCAAACTGCGGAGGTAGGTGGCGTAGGTGGGCAAAGAGGCTTGTGCCTCCCGTCGCGGGATCGTAAATGCGCAGCGCCTTCTCGTTCACATCGAGATACACAATGCCACGCGGCGTGACCTGCCAGAATCCCCAGTAGCCAGCCGCGGGTTGCAGCAGAACCTTTGTTTCCGCGCCACCTTCGGCAGGTACACGCCATAGGCCATCTTCGCCGCCACGGGTGTAGTACACCCAATGGCCATCCGCCGATGGCTGCGGCACGATGCCGTCTTGGGTTGTGAGAGGTTGCGGCCGGCGGGTGCTCGTATCCATTCGCCACACCTGCCAGCGCCCCCCTCGATTGGATCGAAAGAACACGGTCGCATCATCATTGGACCAGCGCGGCGTAATGTCATTGAACTCGCCTGAAGTAAGTTGCTGCGCCTGTTCGCCCGCCGTGATGGAGAAAATGTGCGAATGGCCACTGACACGTGAATCGAATAGAACCTGGTTGCGGGTATGAGCCCAGGCCGGGCTGCCGGTCAGCGCACCTGCCTGATGCGTCATCTGCCGCAGGTTTGTGCCGTCGACGTTCGCAGTCCAGATCTCCTGGGAACCGGATCGCTGCGATTGAAACGCGAACTGCCGACTGTCGGGTGACAGCGAGGGGGCGGAATCCTGTTCCGTTGAGGAAACAAGCGCTTTGGGTGGTGCGTCGGAGCCGGCAGCAACCTCAACGATGCTCCAAATGGCTGAACCCTGCGTGTACGCGACGCGTGTCACGTCACCAATGCGGCTGATGGCGGGTTGCGAGGCGTCTTCTGTGCCGATCGGCATCCGCTCTGGCCGACCAGCCTTCAGCCCAACCCGCCACAGGGCGGATGTGCCGTCACGATTGGAAGAAAAGATCACCGATCGACCATCCGCCGCCCAGGCGAGGCTGCCGAGATTCGTCCGATCGTGCGTCACGGCGTGCACTTCACCGCCAGCGGCGGCGATCCAAAAGAGGTCGCGAACCGCAGTCTCGCTGGCGCGGGTAAATGCAATACGCTGGCCGTCTGGCGAAAAGGCCGGGGTCAGGTCGCCCTCCCAACCGTCCGGCGGATGTGTCAGAGGATGCGCCTGCAGAGTTGCCAGGTCCAGCAGGAACAGGGAAGAACTTGGACTGGAGCCGGCATGATCCGGAAACACGAGGCTGCGCCCATCCGGTGACCATGAAAGTGCGCCCTGATCCCAGTGCGTGATCTCCTGTGGAATGAAAACACGGCGTGTGGCGTGCGACGCAAGATCCAGCAGAAAGAGACCAAGTCCGTCAGGTGTGCGCGAGAGGTAGGCAATTTCTCGCCCCGTGGGTGCCCATGTGGGGCTGAAGTCCTGACCCGGACCGTCCGTGATCTGCTGCGGCAACTCCGCACCCACCTTCTTTAGGAACAGGTGCTGTGCGGTGCCGTCACCCGAAAGCCCGACGTAGGCCACGGTGCTGCCGTCGGGTGAAAAGGCGGGTTGTAGTTGCTGGCCCGCCTGGCTGGTAAAGGGCAAGGTGCGAAGCACGACCTCACGCGGCTTTTCGCTTGCGCTTCTCCAAAGCAGGACAGCCAAGATTGCCACTACTGAGAGCGCTAAGGCCGCAGCAAACAGCATGGACCGACCCGCAAGGGCCGAGACGGGCGTAGCAGGAAGCGCAGGCGCAACAGGAACGGACGGGTTCTCACCCATGGGTTCCAGCTGCTCCGGCGAGGTTTGTTCCGGCAGAGCAGCAGGCACGGGGGTGTCAAGCGTTCGGGCCCCAGGCAAGGGCCTGTGGTGTACGGGGTACATTTCCGACGGAACTTCGCGGATCTCTGCGACCAGTCGATAGCCTGCCTTGGGAATGGTCTGAATGAAATGCGGGACTGTCGGGTCGTCGCGCGTGGCCCTTCGCAGGATGGAGATGCACCGGGTCAGCACGTCGTCGCCAACAAAGGTGCCGGGCCACACGGCTGCGATGAGGTCATCCTTCGAGACCACATGATTGGCGTTTTCGGCCAACCTCAGCAGCACCTTCATCGCCTTGGGTTCGATATGGCGCTCAGTGGTGCCCCGCCTAAGGCTGTTTAGTTCCGGCTCAACCAGCCAATCCCCAGCCAGAAAAGCTTCTTTCGTCTCCTGACCTCTTTCCCCAGGTTTGCGTAAGTCTCTATTAACGTGGGGTTTAGAGTCCATCAGATAAACCTCATAGAACCTTCGGCAGGTTCTCAGGACAACCGTTGTCTCTGGTCCATAGGGTCAGAGCGTTCTAAAGCAGTTGAAAGCAGGTAGAAACACCGTGACACCTTCCCATTCCAAACTTCGCTGGGCCAGCCGGAGCAGCTTTTTAATTCCCGCGGCAAATCGCGCCTTCAGCCCTCTTCGTCCGCTCCCGGTTGCTTGCATCATGGCTTTGGGGGCGTCTAGTTTCGCAGGCGCGCAGGTCACGTCTGGCACCATTCTGGGCTCTGTTCAGGATACATCCGGGGCACTGATCCCCGGCGCCTCAGTCACAGCCGCGGCACCCTCCTTGGGCGTTACACGCACCGTCACCTCGGGTGGCAACGGCACCTTCTCCATCCCGAACCTTCCAGGCGGCACCTACACCCTAACCGTGTCCATGGATGGCTTCCAACAGTTAAAGAAGGATGGCATCATCCTTAGCTCGGCTGACCGCCTGAACGCCGGCGTTTTCCAGCTCCAGATCGGCGCGGAAGCCCAGACCGTAAGCGTTACGGCAGACCAGGGTCAACTTCAGATCCAGGCAAACTCCGGTGAGCGTTCGGACCTGATCACCGGCAAACAGCTGAATGACATTGCTCTGAACGGCCGCAATGTATTGGACATTGTCCGCGTCATCCCCGGCGTTTCCGGTTCGGGCAGCTTCGGCGTCTCTGGTACGGGTGGCCTGGACAGCTACAGCGTCAACGGCACACGCCAGAACCAGCACGAGTTCACCATTGATGGCGCGTCCAACGTCGACACGGGCAACAATGGCGGCACCCAGGTCACCATCAACACGGACGCCATTGCCGAAGTCAAGGTGCTGACCAGCAACTACCAGGCCGAGTTCGGCAAGGCGGGCGGCGGTTCCATCATCGTGACCACACGCGGCGGCACGAACGACTTCCATGGCAACCTGC
>JBPBPZ010000341.1:0-8225 GCA_050954525.1 Janthinobacterium lividum | reverse complement strand
CCGCTGGCACGCTTCTCGCCGGACACCTTGCCAGAAGATGCCTCCCTTACGAAGGCGATTGAAGCGGCGCTTCAGCGCTAGTCTGCCAGGCGCGACGGTGGTGGCACGGCGAAGTTAGGAACCAGAACGCTCTGCAGTTCTGGCCAGGGAATCACCGTGTCATCCACCGGCGACACCCTTGGTGCAACACTGTATTCCGGATAGCTGATGTGTAAGCCGTCCGTTTCCAGCGTCCAGTTCGTCGTGTTGCCAATCACGTCCTGCAACTGCTTCGCACCCGAACCTGTCACTTCGGGATAGAGGTAGGTCTTCTGCTCGCCGGTAGAAATTGCCTTCCAGCAGGCGTCCGCCACAGCCTGCCTCCATGCATTGCCCGGCTTGAACACATCGTCTGCTGTCAGCAGGCGCTCCTTATCAAGCAGCCACGTCAGCGTTTGAAATGCCTCACTAGGATGCGCGCCACCATGTGCCGTAACCTCGGTGTTCAGCGTGACCGTGACCCGCGCATTCTCAACGCTCTTGATGTGCCCGATGACTTCGCTGTCCTGCGACTGTGCAAGGCTTGCCGTCCACGAGATGCTGGATGGAGTTGCTACCGCGCTTTCAGCGCTGCCGCCCGCCAATAAAAACGCATGGGCCTCCATCGCTGTGCTCCACGCGGTCCACTTTGCATCGTTGGAATCCGCCACGGGCCAGTTTGCCTTCAGAACGCCGAACCCGGCATATTCCGGTCCATCCATATCTGCGGGATCACTGCCGGGGGATGCCAGGAATTGCGTTCGCGTCAGAAACGTCACATCTGCGCGGCGGATTACGGACTGCCGTAACTGCTTGGTGCGCTCGTCATACGCAGGCAAAAGACACTTGACCATTGCCGCGGCAGGGGTTCCGGCATCGTCCGCGTGGCACACCTCCTGTGCCCACGCCAGCCACTGCACCTGGTCGGCGCGCAGCAAACCTACGCTGGCGCTGGATAACCGAGCCAGGGCAGACCGGTAGACGCGGCCCATCTGCTCATCCGCCGTGTTCAGCTTCACATTGCCGCAAATCGCTTTCTCAACCGGTCGCTGCGCTTTGCCGCAGTCAAAGCTGGCGGCGTGTGCCCGGCCCATGAAGAAGAATGAAAGCACCACAAACGAACCGCGTTGGATCCACCCAGTCAACATGTCCTCACAAAGTGCTGCAAAGCGAAACGGCGGAAACCCGGAAGGCTCCCGCCGTGCACTTCTCTTGATCTCAGTTTAGTAGCGGTGACCGTTGGAATCGTAACGATTCTCGTCGCGGTGGCGGCGATTCGCATTCGCATTGCCCACCAGTGCTCCGCCGCCCGCGCCCAGTGCTCCGCCGATCAGCGCGCCCTTGCCGCCGCCCGCCAGGGCTCCAATGCCCGCGCCCGCACCGCCACCAATCAGCGCGCCTTTACCTGCACCAATGCCGCTGTGGCGCTTGTGCCAGTTGCCGTGGCTGTCACGGTAGTAATCGCGGCGGTTGTGGTACTGCGCTTCAGCGGTAACCAGTGGACCGCATACGCCCAGCAGCATGGCTGTGCCCAACATGGTGCGCGCTACCTTTGCCTGGAACAGGTTCTTCATCGTCATAATCTTTTCTCTCTCCGCCTTCTATCGGCAGTTCTTAACTCATTGTTGATAACAGATGCCCGAGAGGCAGCCATCGCCGTTGCATCCTGTCCAAATAGGACAAAGCTGCCGTTACTTCGCCGCCGTTGCCGTCTGCTTTACTGCCGCGTCCACCACTGCATACAGTGACTGGTCCGGATCACGCCGTGCGCTCGTCTTGATCAGCATGCCCATCTTGCGACCGGCAGCTTCCGTGTCCGGCAGAGTCACGCCACGCTTCTGCGCGCTGATCGCGGCCAGTTCCTTCACCATGTCGAAGAACTTGTCTTCGTTGCGGCCGCTCTTCAGCCATGCCTCGTGGACGGTGCTGCTCATCAGCTCTGCGCTGGCTACACCTGCCACACCACTGTTCGTGCCGGTAACACTTGGCGCAGGACCATTGTTTGCCTGTGCCTGCATCGTCATGGGAACCATGGCCAGTATGCCTGCCATCACTGCTGTTACACCCAATTGCATCTTCATCGTTTCAGCCTCTCTTGCCAGTTACGGTGTCTGCTGTTCTTTGCGTGTTCCCGAATCAGTACCGATAGCCGTCGCGGTAATCACGGTCGCGTTGATGATCCTGATGCGCTTTGCCCAACAGGGCACCGCCGCCCGCGCCCACACCGCCGCCGATTAGCGCACCCTTCAAACCGCCGCCCAGCAAACCGCCCAGCAGAGCACCGGCACCGCCACCAATCAGCGCGCCCTTGCCCGGCCCAATGCCGCCGCGGTGATCGTCATAGCGGCGATCATTACCGTAGCGCCTGCGGTCATAACGATCGTCGTAGGGACGCGTGCTGCGATAGCCGTTACTGTACCCGCCATTGTTGCGGTAGCCGTTGTACTGCGCCGCTGCCGTTACCGGCATTGCAACTGGCAACAACGCACTGGCCAGTAACGCTCCACTTAGAACAAATTTCCTGCCGTTCATACCGCACGTCCCATCCGCGTTGCAGCTGCCAGGCACCTTGCCTATACGCCCAAACGCACTTGCCAACGGTATAGATGCGGTTTCGCAAAATAAGTTCTTGTACCGATGTAAACCAAATGCGCTTTGCTGCGCAGAATGGGAAACGAGGCTGCGGGTGCATGGCTGCTCCCGCAGCCTCGTTCCCGGATTTCCTAAGGACCTTGTCCCTTGCAACTTCAGCGGGGGTGACGTAGGCTTGGCCCACTCTAAAAACAAGGTCATCCCATGAAGCCACTTGTTGTGCTGCCTCTTGCAGGCATTCTTGCGCTTGGTTCCTGCTCTGCCCAATCTGTTCCTCAAACTGCTACGCCCACCGCTGCTCCTGCGACTCCTCCACCAGTGGAGACGGCAGAGCCGCCCCGTGCACCCATCGCCAACACGCTAATGGATGGCACCGCTGTTTCTCTCCGCATCTCTGAAACCATCTCGTCGGAAGACGCACATGTCGGTCAGCAGGTGCCGTTCGAAGTTACGGAAGATGTTGTCGTGCAGGGCGTTACTGTGATCGCCAAGGGTTCTGCTGCCGTTGGCAGTGTCACTCAGGCAGAGCCGAAGAAGCGCATGGGCCGCGGTGGCAAGCTGGACGTAGTCATCGACAGCGTTCGTCTCGCGGACGGCTCAAAGATACAGCTCTCCGCAACCAAAAACACTAAGGGTGGCGGCCACGTGGGAGCCATGACAGGTGCCATGGTCGCTACCAGCATTGTCTTCTTCCCGGCGGCACCGCTCTTCCTGTTTATGCACGGCAAGGACATCGTCATCCCCAAGGGCACGGCGATTACCTCGTTCGTGAAGGGCGATACAAAGCTCGACATGGCCCGTCTGCAGAACCCGAATGCACCCGCAGGTGCGGCACTCGTTCCCGTCGCAGCCGCAATCACCACGGCCAGCCTGCAGATCGACTCCTCTGTAACAGGAGCCGACATCGAGATCGACGGAGCCTTCGCCGGCAATACCCCGTCCACACTCTCCGTCCCACCCGGCACACACACCATCACCGTCAAGAAGAAGGGCTACACCGATTGGACCCGGACTATGAATGTCAGCGGTGCGGCTGTTCATCTAACTGCTGATCTCGGAGCGCTTAGACCGTGAGAATAACGAGAATCGCGATCACTAACTTTTGTTCCGTTCAGCAGGCGGAACTAAACCCGGGATGCTTCAACATCCTTGTGGGCCAGAATAACCATGGTAAGACAAACGTCTTTGAGGCCGTCAGTTGGTTTTACGCCGGCAAAGGCAGCGTGGACAACATTCGTTTTGGACGGATTGGGCAGGACGAGGTTTCGGTTGAAATTACTTTCGACGGCGCTCAAGAGGCTCTTGGAAGAATGAAGAACGAAAACAACCGCGTTAAAATAGAGAACTTTTTGAACGGTCGAGACACTATACGAGCAAAGCGAGTCAGTGGTGATGTGAAGACTAGGAAACTCTTTGATGAAGAGAAAGGTTCATGGGTGGAAAGGAACCCTGCAGGATTTGACGCTGCCTTTAACGATTTCCTGCCAGTCTTCGAATATATCGATACCGCAACTCACCTTGCGGATGTTGCTAAGTTCGGTAAAACCACAGCATTAGGAACTATGCTTTCGGCTGTGCTAATGGCGCTGCTTGAGCAGAGTAAACCGTACCAAGATTTCCGCCGGAAGTTCGACGATCTATTTACTGCGCCAGACTCGGATGTCCGAGTTGAACTGAACAAGATCAGTTCTCAAGTGACTCTGTACATCGCTAAGCAATTCCCCGACTGTGTTAAAGTTTGCTTCCAAATTGCCGAGCCTGCATTCGACGAACTGCTAAAAGGCTGCACTACGGAGATAGACGATGGAATAGTGACGGATGCAACAGAAAAAGGTGACGGAATGCAGCGCGCCCTTATGTTAGCGATCCTCCAAACGTACGCTGATTACAGACGTCGCAATGAAGCAACCGGAAAGAACTTTCTCTTTTTTATCGACGAAGCCGAATTGCACTTACATCCAACTGCTCAGCGGAATCTGAAGAATGCTCTCAAGGACATAGTTAAAGCTGGCGATCAAGTCTTCATCAATACCCACTCATCAGTGCTTGTGACGGACGAAGTCCCCGGCCAAGAAGTGTTCAAGGTGCAAAAGATAGACAAGAAGACCTTGGTCAGCAAGATTTCACAGAAGCAAAAAACAGAAGTGATATATGAACTACTTGGTGGAAGCCCTTCGGATATTTTGTTACCTCGCAACTTCTTGATTGTGGAAGGGCTCAGTGATCACAACTTCATCCGTTCGGTGATCTCACGCTTCTATCCATTGCAGCCGGAGGTTCAAATAATCTTTTCAGAGGGAGACCACGAGACTCAGCGTAGAAGCATGAATGCCATCCACAGGCTGTTCTCCCCGTTGACGCTGACATCCGTGTATCGCGATCGGCTGGTTCTTCTTTGTGACGCTCCCCATCCAGACAGGCTCGCCGATTTCGACACTTTCAAGAATGCATACGCGCACTTAGAACGCAATCGTCAACTGCATGTTCTGCCTTGTCAGAGCATAGAAGAGTATTACCCCGACGAGTTCCGGCAGACGACACAGCAGGTTGAGCAGCTTTCTAGAAGTCCTGGTTTGAAACGGCAGATGGCCGATCATGTTTCGAAATTGATTGACCAGGAGCAGTTCGAGCGAGGAATGCCCATCATCTACGAGGCAATTAGACGCTGTTGGGAGTTGTCACATTCGTAGGATAGAGACGTTCGAATGAACGTCGGTGTTCGACAGGGAGGTACTCATAACAGGGCACTCGACTGATGCAGTCACGACTGCGAGTACAGGTATAGAAAAGCCCCGGCGCAAGCCGGGGCTTTTCTATATCGCTAACAAGAGTTACGCCGTTGCGCCGGAGATGGCCGGCGGCTGGCCCATGGTCGAGGTCGGCTTGGTGGCGCCGATCTGCTGCAGGATGCCTGCTTCGTCGGAACTGCCCCATCGCTCGGTGATCTTGCCTTCGCTGTTGTACTTGGCAATCTGCATGCCGCGTGCCTTGATCTTCTTGCCGATGGCCGGGATCCCCTGAAATGGGCCTTCGTGCGTGCCGGTAACGGTGTACGCAACGGCGACATTGTCCTCGTCCGTGACCAGGTGCTCCACGGCGATCTTCAGGTCAGGGAAGGCCGCGCGAAACTGCGTGAAGAAGCCGATAAAGCCCTCCGGTCCCTTGCCCTGGTCCGGTGCTGGATCGTGGTCGACCACGTCAGCCGCGAAAATGTCATGGAACTGTTCCAGCTTGCCCGAGTTGATGGCTTCACCCATCTTCTGTGCCGTTGCGATGTTCGCTTCCTTGCTCATGTAGTGCTCCGTTCTGCGCATGAGACGCCGAGCCGCACTCGGTTGGCTCCTCAGGAAGAGAGCGCATTTACGGCCTGAACGCTGGACCTACGCCATTTATACTTAAGGTCACATGGCAGACGATCAGAACAAGCTTCCCCTGGGCTCGAACGGCGATCCTGAAGGTACTGAAAACAGCGCGCAAGCTGCACAAAACAATGGCGTAGGCGCACCCGGCGAAAACCTGGATGCAATTGCCGCCAGCGGTGCCGATGGCGGCGCAACACCCCCCGGGTCCACCGGGCCGGGCGCGCTGTTCATGATCCCCATCAATATTGAAGAGGAGATGCGCCGGTCGTATCTCGATTACTCCATGTCCGTCATCATCGGGCGGGCGCTGCCAGACGTGCGCGACGGCCTGAAGCCGGTGCATCGCCGCATTCTGTACGCCATGCAGGAAATGGGCCTGCAGGCGAACAAAAAGTACACCAAGTGCGCCAAGGTGGTGGGCCATGCCATGGGCAACTACCACCCGCACGGCGACAGCGCCATTTACGACGCCATGGTGCGGCTGGCGCAGCCGTTTTCCATGCGCTACCCGCTGGTTGACGGCCAAGGTAACTTCGGCTCGGTCGACGGCGATCCGCCAGCCGCCATGCGGTATACCGAGTCGCGCCTGCAGAAGATCTCCGGCGAAATGCTGGCCGACATCGACATGGACACGGTGGACTTCACGCCGAACTATGACGAATCCACGCTGGAACCCACGGTTCTGCCCGCGCGCTTTCCGAACCTGATCGTCAACGGCTCGTCGGGGATCGCGGTGGGCATGGCCACGAACATTCCGCCGCACAACCTGACGGAAATCGTCACCGCCTGCATCCTGCTGGTGAACGATCCGCACGCCACGCTGGACCAGGTGCTGGAACACGTGCAGGGCCCGGACTTTCCGACGGGCGGCTTCATCTTCGGCAAGCGCAACATCCGCGAAAGCTATCGCACCGGTCGCGGCCGCTTCCTGATGCGCGCCAAGTGCTCCACGGAAGACCTGAAGGGCGGGCGCGAGTCGATCATCGTCAGCGAAATCCCGTACCAAGTCAACAAGAACAACCTCATCAAGCGCATTGCCGAACTGGTCACGGACAAGGTCATCGACGACATCAGCGACGTGCGCGACGAGAGCGATCGCGACGGCATGCGCATTGTCATTGAACTGAAGCGCGGCGCACAGCCTGAAATCGTGCTGAACCAGCTGTTCAAGAACACGCAGATGCAGGAAAGCTTCAGCATGATTTTCCTGGCCGTGCACAACGGCCAGCCACGTGAGCTGCCGCTGCCTGACGCCATCAAGGCGTTCATTGAGCACCGCATCGACGTTGTGCGCCGCCGCACCGCTTTCCTGCTGAACAAGGCACGCGAGCGCGAACACATCCTGCTGGGCTACCAGATCGCGCTCGACCACCTGGACCAGGTCATCCGCATCATCCGCAACTCGTCCAGCCGGTCCGACGCGCGCGAAAACCTGTTCAGCTTTTTCAGCGGCCGCCGCATCAACCTGCGCGGAACGGAACTCGACGGCGTTACGCTCGACCCCGCGAAGTACGGCGTGGACAGCACGCTACTGGGCACCGCCTTTGCGCCGCGCGCGGGCGACTCCGCCACGCTCATCCTCAGCTACCGCCAGATCGACGCCATCCTCGAACTGCAGTTGTACCGCCTCACCCAGTTGTCCATGGACGAGCTGTTCCGCGAGCTCGGCGTCGTGCGCGAAAATATTGCAGAATACGAATCCATCCTGGCCAGCGAAAAGAAGCTGCGCGGCGTCATCGTGGGCGAACTGGAAGAAATCCGCGACAAGTACGGCGACGTGCGCCGCACCCAGATCGTCGACGAAACCGCCGAGCTGCAGCTCGAAGACCTCATCGCCGACGAGCAGGTCGCCGTCACCGTCTCGCACTCCGGCTACCTCAAGCGCACGCCCATCTCCATCTACCGCCAGCAGCGCCGCGGCGGCACCGGTCGCCTGGGCATGAAGACGCGTGAAGAAGACTTTGTGCAGTCACTCATCATCGACTCCACGCACAGCTTCCTGCTGTTCTTCACCAACACGGGCCGCGTCTTCTGGCTCAAAATCTACGAGATCCCCGACGTCGGCGCAGCCGGCAAGGGCAAGCACATGGCCAACATCCTGGCACTGCAGCCCGGCGAAAAAATCGTCAGCTACCTCGCCGTCCGCGACCTAAAAGAAGAAGGCAAGTTCGTCTTCTTCGCCACGCGCGAAGGCATCGTCAAAAAGACGCCGCTGGTCGACTTCTCCAACGTCATGGCGCGCGGCATCATCGC
>JBPBPZ010000149.1:0-8312 GCA_050954525.1 Janthinobacterium lividum | reverse complement strand
GAAGTCGGCAGATTCCGATCACCACGAAGACCTGACCAAGGTGAAGCAGGAAAACGCGGAAACCACAAATCCTGACATGAAAAAGCTGACGTCGCACGCAGGCAATGTCATCGCAAAGCACACGCAGATGATTGACGCTCTGAATGCCAAGATGGGCGGCAGCTAATCGACGCAGTCGTAGCTATGAACCGGGCAGACCCAGCGGGTGACTGCCCGGTTTTGCATGTGCATTCCAGGGAACTTAGAAAGATGCGCAGCGTATCATTACCTGTGATGGCAGTACGGTTTCGGCATCTCTGGATCTTCGTGGTTGCAATAGCGCTCTTCGGGTGGGTTTCCCCTGTTGCAGCCGAGTCCGTTAAGTCCATGCCGGCTCCTACGAACTACGTGAACGATTACGCGGGCGTTCTGAACGAGTCCACCCAATCGGACATGAACAGCCTGCTGAAGCAGCTAGACACGCAGGCTCATGCGCAGGTGTTCGTTGCCGTCATTCACAAGATTGACGACGATAACACACCGGCAGAGTTCGCAAACCAGCTTTTCGCGAAATGGAAACCCGGTCCCAAGGACAAGGATCGCGGCGCGCTGCTCCTGATCTCCGTCGAGGATCACAAGTATCAGTTTGAGATCGGCTACGGCCTCGAAGGTATTCTGCCTGACGGCAAGACGGGCGATATCGGTCGCGAGATGGTACCGGACCTGAAAAACGGTAGCTACGATGGAGCCGTTCGCACTGCCGTGAACGATCTCAGCACCGTCATTGCACAGGATGCCGGTGTGACGCTTGCAGCGCCCCAACGATACCATCGCGAACCGGCACAGCGCAGGTCGGGTGGTTCTGGTAGCGGCATCTTTGGTTTACTGTTCTTCCTGTTCATCCTGTTCCTCATCCTGCGTGGCGGCGGTCGCGGCGGCCCTGGCGGGTTCCTGTCAGGAATGCTGCTCGGCGGCATGCTGGGCGGTGGCCGTGGAGGGTTTGGTGGTGGCGGCGGAGGAAGCTTTGGCGGCGGCGACGACGGCGGTGGCGGCTTTGGCGGCGGTGATGGCGGCAGTTCCGGCGGCGGCGGCGCTGGCGGCAGCTGGTAAGTTTCAGGGGTGACGTATGGCACAGATGCTGGAAGGAAATGGAAATCGAGGCTCTATGAAAAAAGGTTTAATCGGAATCATCGTTCTTGTCGTTCTGGTTCTGTTGATCGGCGGCAGCTGGGTTTCCGCGCACAACACCATCGCAGTCAAGTCAAACCAGACAGACGCCGCGTTCCACGACATTGACATCAACCTGCAGCGTCGCGCGGACCTGATTCCGAATCTGGTCGCAAGCGTGAAGGGTTATGCCAAGGTGGAGACCACCGTGCTGACCAACATTGCACAGGCCCGCGCCGGTCTGCTGCAGGCGCAGACGCCGGGTGAAAAGCTTGCCGCGAATGATCGCCTTTCCGTTTCACTTCTGCCGCTGACGCGCATGCAGGAAGCCTACCCGGACCTGAAGAGCAACCAGCAGTTCATGCGGCTTGAGGATGAGCTGTCCGGTACGGAAAACCGCATCGCTGTGACGCGCAAGCGGTACAACGACACCGTGCTCGATTACAACAACACCATCTCGGTGTTCCCGAACAGCCTGTGGGCAGGCCTGTCCGGCTACCATCGCAAGGACACCTACTACAGCGCCGACCCCGGATCAAAGACCGCACCCAAGGTTGATTTCAACTAAGTGGTGCCGAGTACAAACAGAAAGGCCGTCGCGCTATGCGACGGCCTTTTTACGTGGAAGCAGCTTAGCGGGTGAAAGAACCAACAGCGCTGGTCTCATCATCCTTCACGTCGAATACGGTGTAGAGCTTGGTGATCTGCAGCAAGTCGTGGACCTTCTTGGTCAGGTTCAGCAGCTTCAGTTCGCCGCCGGCATTCTTCACGCTGGTAAAGGCACTCACCAGTTCGCCGATGCCGGAGCTGTCGATGTAGCTGACGTCGCCCAGGTTCAACAGGATGTTCTTATCGCCCTTTGCCAACAGGTCGCGGACGGCGTCGCGCACAACGACACTGCCTTCGCCCAGGGTGATGCGTCCGCTCAGATCGAGAATGGTAACGCCATCCACCTGGCGCGTGCTTACCTTAATGCTCATCATGTTCTCCTGCCGAGAAGTCGGCTTACAAAATTTCAGGCTTCGTTTGGCCGGGTATACGGTGTTTGATCAACGTCAGTTCCGTACCCGGGGACAACTGCCGAAAGTGTACTTCATCCATAAACGCCCGCATAAGAAACACACCCCGGCCAGAACCGCGCAGGATGTTCTCAGGAGAGAGCGGATCAGGGATATTTCCCGCGTCGAAGCCAGCTCCCTGGTCCGCAATGCGGAAAATCAGGGCGTCCTCAGAAGCTTCGAAGGTGGCGCTTACCTGCTTGTCACGCTGGTAGGTATTGCCATGGATCACTGCGTTCACGGCAGCTTCCCGTACCGCCATGGCGATGTTGGAGACATCATCCTCATCAAAGCCGAACTTCGTCGCGAAACTCTCCGCTTCCTGCTCGACGCGATCCACCGTCTCCAGTGTGGAAGCAAGCGTCAGGCTGGTGCGGGTTGTTGGCGTGTTTGGCAAAGCGCTCCTGGTGGGGCGAACCGGCATGAACCTACCCGCAGTGTCATGGCCACGCCAGCGATTGTCAAGACAAGGCGATGGCATCCGCATTCCAATCAGCCTGCATAATGTGATTCGCCCATGCTGCTGTGCCTTCGGTAAACTGCCCTTAGGGCCAATGGAGGCGGTGGATGACAGAACAGACGATCCGCCGAACAAGTCTTTCCTCCCTGGTCGGGGCACGCGTCCATGACAGTGCAGGCACTTTGCGCGGTCGCGTCGCCGAGTTCCTTCTGGCTTTCGAGGAAACCGGCACGCATGTAAGCAGCCTCGTACTCTCGCGCTCGGGAAAAATGCGAGACGTGCAGCTTTTCTGCGTCCCTTTGCGCCTGTTGCTGTTCCATGCAGACGGCCAGATTCAACTTCGCAACACGGAACCATTGCCCCCTCTGGTCATCTCTCCTTCTGCCGTTTTGCTGGAACGGGACCTGCTGGACCAGCAGATTATTGATGTACACGGCCACAAGGTGGTTCGTGTTAATGACGTGGACCTGGTCTGGGAGGTAGAGCATGACTCCGTATGCAAGCTGCGAATCGCAGAAGTCGAAGTCGGCTTGCGAGGTGCAGTTCGACGGCTGCTGAAAGGCCTGCCCCATCGTCTGGTTGAGGCTGCAGCGCATCACTTCGAGGCACGCGTCATTCCATGGGAGTTCGTTGATCTGATCGATCGTGATCCTGCACGCCGGGTACGCCTGAAGATTGAGGGGGATCGCCTGTCGAGCATGCACCCCTCCGACATTGCGGACATCCTGGAGGAGTTGGCACCCGCGGAACGCGACGCGGTCTTCACATCGCTGAACGAAGAAGTCGCAGCAGAGGCGCTGGAAGAAGTCGATCCAAAGCTGCAGAGATCACTCCTGGAACACATGGAGTCCAGTCGCGTAGCAGACATCGTAGAAGAAATGGATCCGGGCGCGGCCGCTGACTTGTTGGCCGAACTGTCGGATGAGCGATCCGAGGCCATCCTGCACGAGATGGAGCCAGACGAGCGCAAGGAAGTAGAAGACCTGCTGGAGTTCCCAGATGATTGGGCCGCAGGACGCATGACGACTGACTACATCGCGTTGCACGAGAACGCAGATGTAAAAGCTGCCATTGATGCGCTGCGCACCTTCGAGGGAGATCTCGATACAGTCGGCGAAGTCTTCCTGCTGGATGAACGGCAGCACCTTACCGGTGTCGTCAGCCTGGCACGCATCACCCTTGCGGAGGGCGCCTCCAAGCTGACGGCCATCAAGGAACCGCGCGTCCATTCCTGCACGGTGGACGCAGGTGGGCGCGAAATCGCTGAGCTGTTTGACAAGTACAACCTGCGGTCGCTGGCGGTGCTGGACCATGATCGCCTTCTGGTAGGTGTGGTGTACGCGGAACACGTGATTGCGCTGCTGAGGGCAGGGCGCTGATCCATGAAGATCCTCTACGTGTCGCAGCTGGAGACGTTCGACTCGGCTTTTTACCGGGTGCTTGCCTTGCGCCGCGAAGGGCACGAAGTCAGTACGATCAACACCTTGGATTACGGTCAGCGTAACGCCCTGCTGCGCAAGGTGGAGTTTCGCCTGGCAGCCGGACCCGAGGTAGCGCGGCTGAACCAGGACATCATTTCTGCCGCCCAGGCGCAGCGTTTCGACGTGCTTTGGGCGGACAAACTGCTGTGGATGTTGCCCAGCACGCTGGAAGCTTTGCGGTCCATGCGGGTCGTAACCGTCTCGTACATGATCGACAATTTCTTCGGACCGCGGCGCGATCCTGGTTGGCGTCTGTACGCGAAGACGATTCCCATCTACGATCTGCACTGCACCCAACGTGACCGCAATGTGCAGGAGTATTTACAAGCCGGCGCACGCGACGTCATCAAGATTCAGACCGCGTATGAGCCTACCGTGCACTTCCCGCCGCCCGCCGGTTGGAGCGACACCAGTCGTGATCGCGATATCTCTTTCGTAGGAACGCCATACGATCAGCGTGCCGATTTCCTGACAAAACTTTGGAAGGAAGACCACCTTTCCGTGGAGGTAAACGGCGGTACGGTGTGGAAGCGCGCATTGGGCCGTGAAGCGGCTGCCGCCATCTACCGTGGTAGCGGGGAACTGCGCAACGAGGCGTATCGCGAGGCAATCTGGCGCTCCCGCATTAACTTGTCGTTTCTAACCCACTCCAACCACGACGAGTTCACGCACAAGAGCTTTGAGATCGCGGCCTGCAGAGGCTTTCTTTTGGCAGAACGGTCAGCCGGCCATACGTCTCGCTTCGTCGAAGGCGAGGAGGCGGTTTTCTTCTCGGATTACGACGAGTGCGTCGGGAAAATCAGGCAGTATCTTCCAGACCCGGAGGAGCGGGAGCGCATCGCCAAAAATGGTCAATGGCGTGCAGCGATGTCGGGCTACGATAACGATTCGCAGGTCCGCCGCATCGTCGATCGCTTACGGGTTCTGGTGCAAGCCGTTCGGTCGCAACAAGCGGTGGCCCCTTGAAGCATGACCTTGCAGCAGCGCCCTTCCAGTGCGATGAATGTTTCGATGTGTGCATTATCGGGGCAGGCGCTGCGGGGATAGTGTTGGCTGTGCAGTTGCTGCGTGCAGGCCGCCGCATCGCTCTGGTGGAAAGCGGTGGCGAGCAGCCCGAAGCTGCGACGCAGGAACTGCTTCGCAGCCACGTTGCAGGCCAGCACCACAGCGGTATTCACGAGGGCCGCGTCCGGGCCTGGGGTGGAACTACAACACGCTGGGGTGGACAGGTTCTGCCGTTGGAGCCGATCGACTTTGCGGTCCGAGAATGGATTCCACGCAGCGGTTGGCCCATCGACCCAGCGAAGCTGCAGACGGCCTACGACACCGCTCTCGCACTGGAAGGTCTGAGTGGCGCGTTGAAGTCTGACGACGCTGTCTGGAAGGCTGCAGGTGCGATGCCACCGGAACTCGGGCCGGCTTTGCAGACTTACTTTACACGGTGGTGTCCGCAGCCGAACTTTGCACTTCTGCACGGCAAAGAGCTGGATTCTGCCGCCGGTCTTACGGTGCTTCTGCATGCGAATGTGGTGGATCTTCAAGTGGATGACATCACCCATCGCGTGCAGAAAGCTGTATTCCGAAGCCTGAATGGACATGCAGCGCACCTTTCTGCACGCGAATTTGTGCTCGCAGTGGGCACGATCGAGACTTCGCGGCTGCTGCTCAACTTCGCTAATCGCTACGGCACTCGCTGGAATCCGAATGGTCTTGTGGGTTGTCATTTTCAGGATCACATCGATTGTGAAGTGGGTAGTCTGCGGGCCATGAACTCCAAGCGATTCGCATCTGCGTTTACCAACATCGTCTCCCGTGGCTATAAGTACCACCCGAAGTTCCGCTTGACTGCGCAAGAACAGCAGGGCCTTGCAGTGCTGAATGTTGCAGGAACCATCGTGTTTCGCGACAGCACAGAAGAGGTAGCGGGTGAAGTCAAGGCGACCGGAAGAAGATTGCTGCGCCGTGCATGGGGTGAAATCGACGGCAGACAGATCGTTAACCTTCTGAAGCAATCGCCTTTGCTGGTGAGACAAACATGGACTTACCTGGTGAAGCACCGCGTGTACAACAATGCCTCTGCCGCGCTAACGCTGCGCGTGCATTGTGAACAGCAACCGAACGGCGCGAGCCGCATTACGCTGGGAGAAGATGTCGACGCACTGGGCATGCGCCGCGCCCGACTTGCATGGCAAATTTCAGACCTGGAATTAAAGACCATCCGTGCCTTTGCAGAGCACACTGCCGAAGCTTTGCAGGCAAGCGGGCTTGCAGAAGCTAACCTCTGGAACGATCTCTACAATGACGAAGCGCTGCGCGCACGCTGCAACGATGGTCTCCACCACATCGGCGGGACTGTAATGTCGGAAGACCCAGCGCTTGGCGTCGTCGACACAGACCTTCGGCTGCACGGCACGCCCAACCTTTCGATTTGCAGCGCGTCCGTGTTTTCCACGGGGGGCTTCTCCAATCCAACGCACACGGTACTAGCGCTGGCGGTTCGGCTGGCCGAAAGATTGGCACGGGCGTGAACCTCATGCGTCGGGAGGAGGTCTATGCAGACGATTGAGTTACCCGGTTCCGGAAGGCGCACCACGCGGCTCGGTTTTGGCTGCTCCAGCATTATGGGAGGCATGGGCCGCAAGCAATCACTGCACACGCTGGAGTGGGCCTTTGACGCTGGCATTCGTCACTTCGACGTCGCGCCCATGTACGGCTTCGGAGCGGCGGAAGCGTGCCTTGGAGAGTTCCTGCGTCGCCATGCCGGCGATGTTACCGTTACCACTAAATTTGGCATTCCCCCTGCGAAGAACACTGGCTTCATGAACATGGCACGAACCCTTGCACGGCCGCTGATCAAGGCTGTGCCCGCTCTGAAAGCGCGTGCGCAGCGGGCGGCCAGCAGCGTGGCTGCCACCCCGGCTCAGCGCGATCTTTCCGCTGCCGCGGCAGAGCGATCGCTTAAGAACAGCCTGCGACAACTGTGCGTCGATCGTGTCGACGTTTTCCTGCTGCACGATGCGACACTGGACGAGGTGAGAAACGCAGAACTCTTGAACTTTCTGGAAAAGGCGAAGCAGGATGGCAGCGTCGGCTGCTTCGGCATCGGTACGGATCGTAAGCACGCGGCTGACATTGTGAAAGAAGCGCCGCAGTTTGCGGGCGTCGTGCAGCAAGAGTGGTCTGTTTTCGATCCTGTACCTACAGGTGAAGCCTTTCACATTCATCACCGTTCGCTTGCACACAACCGTACAAGGCTGCAAATGTTCTTTGAGAGTCGTCAGGATGTTGCGGCGCAGTGGTCGCTGGCAGTGGACGCTGATCTGAAGCAGCCGGAAGTGCTAACCGAGTTGATGATGCGCGCAGCCTTGCTCAACAACCAGGGAGGCATCGTGCTGTTCTCTTCCAAAGACAGGGCGCACATCCGGGCCAACGCTTTGCTCAGTGAGCCCTCCCCGGCGGACGCGAAGGCAGATCTACTGTACCGCCTTGTGCAGAGGGAAACTGACAACATCCCGCAAAGGAACACGGCATGAAGATGTTTCGCAGTTGGCGTGTTCGCATCCTGTTTTTCCTGGCCGCCCTGGGGCCTGGCTTTATCACGGCCAATGTGGACAACGATGCCGGTGGCATTCTCACCTATTCGCAGGCGGGCGCGCAGTATGGCTACTCGCTGCTGTGGACCATGCTGCCCATCACGATCGCTTTGATCGTGGTGCAGGAAATGTGTGCGCGCATGGGCGCGGTGACAGGCAAAGGCCTGAGCGACCTGATCCGCGAAGAGTTCGGGCTGCGCTTGACCTTCATCGTTATGTTGCTGCTGGTGATTGTTAATTTTGGCAACGTCATTGCAGAGTTCACAGGCATTGCAGGCTCGTTGCAGCTCTTCCATGTCAGCAAGTACATTGCCGTGCCGGTCTGCGCGGTACTTGTGTGGGCCATGGTCGTGAAGGGCGATTACAAAAGCGTCGAGAAGATCTTTCTCTTCGCATCGGTCGTGTACCTGGCTTACATTGTGGCCGGTGTGCTGGGTCGGCCCGACTGGCACCTGGCGCTTACGGAGACAGTGAAACTGCCCGCGCGCAAAGCGTGGAGCGACCGTAACTACCTCTACATGACCGTAGGCGTGATTGGCACCACGATTACTCCGTGGATGCAGTTCTACCTTCA
>JBPBPZ010000280.1:0-8330 GCA_050954525.1 Janthinobacterium lividum | reverse complement strand
ATCACCGTGTTGCCCGCCTGATGCAGCGCTACCGCAAGCGCTCGTCCAATTCCGCTGGTAGCGCCGGTTACCAGAATGATGTTGCCGGTCGTGTCCACATTGTCGATCTCCTTACCCACATGGCTGCGGGTCAAGTTCAGATGTGCTGGAGCAAGCGCCAGACTCGAAATCCTTCACGTAGATAGCTTCTCAAACCCGCCCTTTTTTGAAGCCGTAGGAATCACTGACGAGAAGTCGGCTTAGGAGAACGAAACTGTTGCGAGATTGTTAGCTGCCGCACGGAGGCCTCGACGACCTGGTCATTGCGGCGACATCTGGTCCCGGTGAGCCTGTCCGGCATCAGCAATCACTGCCTCGTCTGTCTGATGGCTGCGATCCAAGAGGGCAAAGAGCGCTTTGCGCAGACTCATGTAGATCCAGCCGAGGAAGAAGGCCATGACTGCGGCGGAACTCAGGATAAGCACATGGCGGACGTCTGGCGGAAAGCCGGATGCAAACATAAGCGCCAGCCCAATGAAGTAGGCCGCAACGATGTGCAGCGGAGTCCACTCCATGAAAGAAAGACCCGCGGCTACGACAAACACCATGAACGGGAACGCCGCAAAGCCGAGCGACGGCGTAAGGTGTGGCGCAAGGATAAGGAAGATGGCGCCGAGCACGATGCCCACCACCATCTGGAACAGTCCTTTGCCGGATTTTCGCGGCTCCGCGCCGAACAGAAAGTAACAGGCCCAGCAAATAAATACGGCCCAGGTGGGAATGTTAAGCACCTGCGGCGTGGTTAGCCAGGTGGCAAGACCAGCAAGGCCGCCGATCAGCAGTGCGTTTCCAATCTTCTTCATGGACCTACCGTTCCTTTGAATTTCGCCGCCCAGCGGGAAGGTGTATTCCTCGACTTGAGAACAACCGAGTTTCTCTATTTCGAGCCGCAGGCGACTGCATTTGTTCGGGTGGCGTACATAATACGCATCGGAGTAGAAAGCGAACAAGCGGGCGTGTGCAGCGGACGCGGCACGGCACTCTGCGACCGAGGTCAGCGCGCAGTTCTTCCGCTGCGGTGGCAGGAGTATTTGGATTTTGGGAGCGTTAGCTCTGCTCATCGTCGCGGGAGCAGCGCGGGATGCGTACCAGCTTCACACGAAACAAGCGGCTGCTATTGCAACCTTGTTGTTACTGCCCCTTCGGATCAAAGTAATACTGCACGTTGATATAGGAGCCGGCATAGCCGTCGGGTAACGGGGCAAAGGTGTCGATGCGCTGCAGGGCGCGTAAAGCGCTCGAGTCCAGCGTGGCGTCGCCGCTGGGTTTGGCGATGGTGATGTCGGACGGTGTGCCGTCGCGCGCAATGCGGAAGCTGATAAAGACGCGGTGGCCGGGTGCGCCGCTGTCCAGCGTCTGCGTGTACCACTGCGAAGCTACCTTCTGCGTCAGTTGCCGAACGTAATAGGCGTAGCGCTGGCCGAAGGCCGAATCGGTCACGTTGGTGGACGAGGTACCGGCTCGGTTCTCTACGGCGGTCATGGCTACGCGCAGTCCGGCTGTTTCGCCGCTGGTGGCTCGATCCGGCTGCGGCGGTTGCGGCTGAGGACGCTTCGGCGGTTCGGGCGCGGGCTTCTCCGCAACCTTTGCTGGCTGCTTTTTTTCCGGCGGCTTTACGACGGGGATGTCGGTCGGCTTTGGCGGCGGCTCAGACTTGGGTGTGGGCGGCGGAGGTGCGGGACTAGGCGACTCCGACGCGAGAACGCTGTCCTGCTTCGGCTGAACCTTGGGCGGTAGCGGGATGGAATTGACCATGGTCGCCTGCACTGCTCCGGCAACATCGGCCTTGTCGCCCCAGGCATCGCCGTGCTTATGGAATAGCAGGGCAGAACTGAACAGGCCGCCGATGACCAGCGCGTGCAATACGAGTGACACCACGAAGTCTTTCTTCGTGGCTGCCGCTCCTGTGGTCTGCTGTTCGCCTTGCTGTTTGAGGGCGGGCATGGCTTACTTCTCGAAAGGCCGCGTGACAATGCTTATGTTGGTGATGCCCGCCTGCTTTACCGCGTCCATGACGGATGCAAACGCGCCGAAGGGAACCTTCTGATCCGCACGCAGATAGATCACCTTCTTGGAAGGATCACCCTTGGTGCGCAGCAGGCCCGGCAATTCATTCAAGTTGACTGCCTTGTCCTGCAGAAAGACGCGCTGCTCCTTGTCGATGGATACGACAGTGCGCTCTTCGGTAAGTTGGTTCACCGTGCGCGTTTGCGGCACAGCAACTTCGATACCGGACTGCAGAACGGGTGCGGTCAGCATGAAAATCAGCAGCAGTACAAGCACAACGTCGACAAGCGGCGTGATGTTGATTTCTGCAAGGGAACTCTGGGTGCGGCCACCGCTGGAGAAAGCCATCTATCTACTCCTGGGTTAAGGAAGCTAACTACGTGGCCGAAGATCATCGGGTGGCGGAGCTGCTTGCTGTGCACCCGCAGCACCTTCCAGGGCGTTCAGCAACTCGCGCGAGAAATCGTCCATGCGCGCGGCGAACTCTTTAAGCCGGGCTGTTAGCTGGTTGTAGCCAACCACTGCCGGAATCGCGACAACCAGGCCAGCCGCTGTTGTGATCAGTGCCTCGGAAATACCGGGAGCCACGGCACGCAGCGTAGCGGCACCCTGGGTGCCCAGGCCGTGGAACGCGTCAACGATCCCCATCACCGTTCCCAGCAGTCCCACAAATGGCGCCACGGCAGCAATCGTGGCCAGCCACGTCAGTTGGCTTTCCAGCACGGTGAGTGCTTCACTCGAGGCTGTCTGAGCGGCTCGTTCCAGCGCGACAGAGTTGCGTTGCAGGCCGCGCCCGGCAGTCTGCCGACCATGTTCTTCCACTATTTCGCTGAAGACAGAAACCAGCGGCGAGGGCCGGTACTGCTCGGCCACTGCCGCAATCTCACTCAGGCGCGACGACTTGCGGAACGCTCGCACGAAGCTTTGCCCCTTGCTGCGAGCGCTACGAAACGCATTCCACTTTGACAGCATGATGGTCCACGAGAAAATGGACATCAGCAGCAGCAAGAGAAGCACCATCAGCGCGACAGGGCCGCTGTTATGCAGCATCTCAACCAGCGCGGAGGAGCTTGCCGCTGGCGGCGCGGTGGCGGCGGTTGGGTCTTCCTGAAGGAGCAGTAAAAGCGGAATCGGCATACCTCTCTCAGTCTAGTAGGGGACTACCTAGTGCGGCGGACGCGCACCACAAAAGGTGCGTCAAACCCGAATGTTGACATCTTTGCTGATGCTCTTAGCGGCTCCTCTCCACACATGCTTTCGTGCCGACGCGTGCCGGTCGGATGGAAAGGGGTGGCTTCTTCGGCACCCGGCCGCTTCCTGTTGCTGTGGAAAAGCCGTCCCATGCTATGCTCTGCGCGAAGGTGAGGCGAAGATGCTGCTGGAGTTGCGCGCCGAAAACTATGCCGTCATCGACCACGCGGTCGCAACATTTGGCAGCGGTCTCAACCTGTTGACGGGTGAAACCGGTGCGGGTAAATCCATCCTGGTAGACGCCTTGGCGCTTCTGCTGGGCGGTCGGGCGGCCAGTGATGTGGTGCGCCATGGTGCCGACAAGGCGGTCGTCTCCTGCGTTTTTGAATCCACCGCTGGGGCCGAGGCAGTGCTTGAGGCTAACGGCATCGACGTCGAAGGAAACGAGATCCTGCTGCGCCGTGAAGTGAATGCCAACGGCAAGGGCCGTGTCTTTCTGAATAATCAGCCGGCAACCGTAGGTGTTTTGCGTCAGCTGGCTCCCGAACTTGCGCTCGTCCACGCACAAACAGAGACCATGGGCAGCTTCGATCAAGCCCAGCAGCGTGGCTTGCTGGACCGTTTCGCAGGAATCAACACATCGTTGCCGCCCGGGCGCGAACTCAGCCTCGATCTGCGGGAGCGGCTCCGCACCCGTAAGAATCTGGAGCCGTCGCAGGCAGGCGAGAACATCCGCACCGCGTACGCCCTGTGGCGCGAAGCGCGCGAAGAACTGGACCGCCTGAGCGGGGAAGAGCAGGAACGCCTGCGCATGGCAGACCTGTGGAGTTTCCAGCGCGGTGAAATCCACGAGGCCGCGATCTCTGGGCCGGTCGAGGACGAGTCGCTGGAAAGCGAAAAGCGTGTGCTGGCGAACGCGGAAAAGCTGTATACCGCCGCCATGAGCGCACACGAGGCGCTATACGAGAGCGAGGGCTCGGCCGAGACGACGCTGGCTGCTGCACAGAAGCATGTTGAAGAGCTTGCGCGTTACGACACGGGCTTTGTGGAGGCCGCTACACAACTGGCAAATGCGCGCGCCACCGTAGCCGACCTGAGCGCAACCGTGCGCGACTACGCAGAAAACATCAACGCGTCGCCAGAGCGGTTGGCGACTATTGAGGACCGCCTGGCGGTGCTCGATAAGCTCAAACGCAAGTATGGGCGGACCCTCGCAGAGGTGATCGCTTACGGTGAAGACGTCGCCGCAAAATTGCAGGAAATCGAAAACCGCGACGCCTTGATCGCGAATGCAAAACAGCGTGTCGCAGAAACGGAGTACAGCTACACCTGCGTTGCGCAGGACCTGACCGAAATGCGAACCGCTGCCGCACGCCGACTGGAAACATTGGCCGAGCAGCAGATCAACGACCTTGCCATGAAGGTCCAGTTCCGCGTCGAGGTGGCTTCGCAGAAGGAGCAAACCTTCTGGAGCGCGGTCGGTTGGGACCATGTGGAATGCCTCATCGCCACGAACACAGGCGAGCCCCTGAAACCCCTGGAAGAGATCGCCAGCGGCGGTGAAATGAGCCGTGTAATGCTTGCGCTCAAAGTCTCAGTGGAAGAGGGTGGAACAGATCGTACCAAGCGGCGAATCGCACTGCCCCGAACGCTTGTGTTCGACGAAATTGACATTGGTATCGGAGGCCGTGCTGCTGAAGCAGTTGGGCAGAAGCTGAAGGCTTTGTCACGGCATCAACAGGTGCTGTGCGTCACCCATCTGCCGCAGATTGCTGCGTTCGGCAATCAGCACTTCCTGGTCGAGAAGTCAGAACGCGATGGCCGCACTCGGACACAGATCCGGCAGATGCTGGATGAGGAGCGGACTGGGGAAATCGCCCGGATGATCTCTGGCGCCACTGTTACCGAGACCAGCATGCGACATGCAGAGCAGATGCTGAAAGCCAGTCTCTGACGCGAAGCGTTCCTGCGCATCTGGCCCATGGCGTCTGATGCACCCATTCTGGTTCAAACCACACTACGGATGCTTTGGTTCACGGTATACTGACGGACGTGACTTCCGTAGCGCTAGACACCCAGAACGTGACCTTGAACGCCGATACCACAGACGCGTCCGCCAATAAGCGCGTCCTTCTGCTGAAGCCTCGCGGCTTCTGCGCCGGTGTAGTGCGTGCCGTAGACATCGTGAAGATCGCGTTGGACACCTTTGGTGCGCCGATCTATGTGCGAAAAGAGATTGTGCATAACAGCTATGTAGTGGACGATCTGCGCCAGAAGGGCGCAATCTTCGTCAACGAGCTGGATGAAGTGCCGGCAGGCAAGCGTGTGATTTACTCTGCCCACGGCGTCTCACCGGCTGTGCGCGAACGTGCAAAAGAACGCGGCTTAAAGGTGATCGACGCAACGTGCCCGCTCGTCACCAAGGTTCACGTTGAGGCGATCAAGTTTGCGAAGCAGGGCTATTCTCTGGTCCTGGTCGGGCACCGTGACCATGAAGAAGTTGAGGGAACCCAGGGCGAAGCCCCTGATGTGACACAGGTTGTGTCCACCGTGGAAGAAGTGGATCAGCTTGTCGTGCCAGACCCCGAACGAGTCGCCTACCTTACACAGACCACGCTTTCACTCGACGAAGCCAGGTACATGATTGAGGCGCTCAAGAAGAAGTTCCCGAAGATTGTCGGACCCGCTGCGCAGGATATTTGCTACGCAACAGAGAACCGGCAGACCGCTGTAAAGAACGTGGCTCACGGTGCAGACCTTGTGCTGGTGGTTGGATCGCGGAATAGTTCGAATTCCAATCGGCTGGTGGAAGTCGCCATGAACCTTGGTACGGCCTCGTACCTGATCGACAAGGCGCAGGACATTCAGCCCGCATGGCTTGAAGGTATGGAGCGTGTCGCCATTACCGCAGGTGCGTCCGCGCCAGAGGTCCTGGTGCAGGAAGTCGTGGCCTATCTGCAGGAACGTGGATATGGATCGGTCGACGAGGTAGAGGTAATGCCAGAGAACGTACGCTTCGGCCTTCCGCCGGAAATCGTACAGGCGATTGCTTCTGCACCCGGCGCGCAGACTGTCCGCTCCGCGGCAACCCTGTAACACTTCCGCACCGCAGCACACCAGGGAATCGTCTAATCAGGATGCAGGAACAAAACAACAGACCGGCCACGTCAGCGCAAGTGACCGCGGCCGGTACAGTAGCGCAACCCCGTTTCGGCCGGATTGACCTTGGCCTGGACAAGGTGCGCCAGGCCGTTGCCGGTGCAAGAGATTGGCTGCTGGGGCAGCAGCATGCGGACGGCTATTGGTGTGGCGAGCTGGAAGCAGACGTGATGCTGGAGGCGGACTACATCTATCTCCACACCCTGCTGGGAACCGGCGATGCGGGCAAGATGTCCCGCGCACTGAATGAGATTCTTCGCCACCAGAATGAGGACGGTGGGTGGAGCCTCTACCCCGGCGGACCGTCGAACATCAACTATGGCGTCAAGTCTTATCTGGCCCTGAAGTTGATGGGCTGGTCTGCAGAACACCCGACGCTGGTCAAAGCGCGCGAGTGGATTCTGGCAAATGGCGGCGTGGTGGAATGCAACACCTTCACAAAGATCTATCTGTGTGCGCTGGGGCAGTACGACTACGATGCCGTTCCCGCGATACCGCCTGAGATTGTTCTGTTTCCCAACTGGTTTTACTTCAACATCTACGAAATCTCCTCGTGGTCGCGCGGCATCCTTGTTCCGCTGACGGTGACCTACGCGAAGAAGCCGTTCAAGAAACTGCAGCCTGAACAGGGCATTGACGAGCTCTTTGTAGGCGGACGACAGAACGCCGATCTCCATCTGCGTTGGGATCATAAGCACCCTGTTTCGTGGCGCAACTTCTTTCTTTTTTGCGACCGCATGGCCCAGTGGTACGAGCGAGTCCACATTCGGCCCCTTCGCAAGAAGGCACTGAATGCCGTCGAGCAGTGGATGCTGGAGCGGTTTGAGGGTTCTGACGGTCTGGGTGCAATCTACCCGGCAATGCTCAACGCCATTGTGGCGCTGCGGCATTTGGGTTACTCGCTTGACGATCCACAGATGATCCGCGCAATGGACGAGTTCGAGAAGCTCGGCATTGATTGCCCCGAAGGTACGCCGGATTACCCTACGCCAACTTTCCGCATGCAGCCCTGCTTCTCGCCCGTCTGGGACACCGCGCAGGTCGTTTCATCGTTGGGTGACGCTGGCGTTTCGCCGACCGATCCGCGCATGATCAAAGCGGCAGACTGGCTGTTCAGCAAGGAAAGCCGTTACAAGGGCGACTGGGCGCAGAAGGTCAAGAACGTCGAGCCAGGTGGATGGGCTTTCTTCTTCAATAACATTCACTACCCAGATGTGGATGACACCGGCGAGGTCCTGCTGGCCCTGAAGGCCGTGGAACATCCCCACGAGCGGCAGCAGCACGAAATAGCAGAACGAGCGATTAACTGGGTGTTTGCGATGCAATGCCGCAACGGCGGATGGGCGTCGTTCGACCGCGACAACACCAAGATGATCTTTCAGTACATTCCGTTTGCTGATCACAATGCAATGCTTGACCCGCCAACCGTGGACATTACCGGGCGAATCCTCGAAATGCTGGCTGCCTATGGCTACACGCGCCGTGACAAACGCGTGGAAGCGGCAGTGCAGTTCATTCTGAATGAGCAGGAATCGGACGGCAGTTGGTTCGGCCGCTGGGGAGTCAACTACCTGTACGGGACGTTTTTAGTCCTGCGTGGCCTGGAAGCGATTGGCTACGACGCGAATGAGGCTGCCGTACAGCAGTCTGTCGAGTGGGTACGTTCCGTTCAGAATGGCGACGGTGGCTGGGGCGAGACCTGCGGAACCTATGACAACCCGACACAACGCGGCGTTGGCCCAAGTACTCCATCGCAGACCGCCTGGGGATTGCTGGCACTGTTGGCAGGCGGGGACACGCGTTCGGATTCTGTGGCGAAGGGCGTACGCTGGCTGGTCGAGCACCAGGGTGAAGATGGATCCTGGTCGGAACTGGTGCCCGGTCGCAACGGTGAAAGTTATTACACGGGTACGGGATTTCCCAGAGTGTTCTAC
>JBPBPZ010000295.1:0-8352 GCA_050954525.1 Janthinobacterium lividum | reverse complement strand
GAGTTCTGCAAACTGGCCATCTCCGAGACCAAGGGCTTTGCCCGTTGGCTGGTGGATGAGATGGAAGAGCGTGTGCCGAATTTTGATCAGCAGCTACGCATCAACGTGACCGGCTGCCCGAACAACTGTGGACAGGCGTGGATTGCGGACATTGGGCTTGAGGGCAAGAAGATCAAGCACGAAGGCCAGATGGTGGATGCGTACTACTTCTGCCTGGGCGGCGCTCTTGGCAAGCACGCGGGCTTCGCCCGTGCTGTTGGCTACCGTGTACCGGCTACCGAAGTTCCAGTCGCAATGGAGCGGTTGCTTGGAACGTACCTGAAGCAGCGTTCGCCGGAAGAAAACCTGCGTCAGTATTTCGCACGCCACAGTGACGAAGAACTACGCGGACAACTGGCAGGCGCCATCGTTGCACCCGTCGAGCGTGACAAACCGTCTGGCCGTCCGCCGGCTGACATGTAGTTAAGGAACTTTACGATGAGCCTGTTTCCCATCTATCTAAAACTTACAGGTCGGCGCTGCCTGGTGGTGGGCGCGGGCAACATTGCAGAGTCCAAGATCGAGAGCCTGCACGCCGCAGACGCGGACGTGAAGGTGGTGGCCACGCGCGTTTCGCCACGCGTGCAGCAGATGGCCGACAACGGCGAGATTCACCTGTATGTCCGTCCTTTTGAGGATTCCGACATCGACGGCAATTTTCTCGTGGTGGCTGGCACCGATGTTCCGGAAGTGAATCGTGCCGTGTTTGCCGGGGCGGAGCGCCGCAACATCATGGTGAATGCCGTCGATGACCCGCCGTACTGCGATTACTACTTTCCGTCGATTGTGAAGCGGGGCGACCTGATCATCGCGATCTCCACAGCGGGGGAAAGTCCCGCGCTGGCCCAGCAGCTGCGTAAGGAACTGAACGAACAGTTGCCGCGCGACATCGGTCCGTGGCTAATGGAACTTGGCCGCCTTCGGCGTGAAGTGCTGGGCATGGAACCTCTCGGTGAAACGCGCAAGATGCTGCTGCACCAGTTAGCCCAGCGCGATGTCTGCGGGGCAGAGGCTTGCCCTTCACGCGAGATGGCGCGCGCCCATGCACGGCAGCACTACCCCGAGCGAAACCCGTTGCTTACCGTCGAAAGTCACACGCCGGAGCCAGTAGTGTGAGTACGTCGAATCAGAGCGGTGCAGTGAAAGGTACCGTATACCTGGTCGGTGCGGGGCCGGGCGACCCAGACCTGATGACCGTCCGCGCGGCTCGGCTGCTCGCCACCGCAGAAGTTGTTCTGCACGACGACCTGGTTCCCGATGCCATCGTCAGCCTGTGCAACCCGCACGCGCTGGTCACAAGCGTGGGGAAGCGCTGCGGCAGACCGCGCATTACGCAGGCCGGCATTCACGAGCTAATGATTGATTCTGCGCGGCGCAACCTTAGCGTGGTCCGCCTGAAGTCGGGCGACCCTATGGTCTTTGGCCGAGCGGCGGAAGAACTGAACGCGCTGCGAGAAGCAGGCATCCCTGCAGAGGTTGTGCCGGGTGTGTCGGCCGTGTTTGCCGCGGGGGCAGTATTGCAGTTGCCGCTCACCGATCGCCGCTCGGCCTCAAAGCTGATCCTGATTACAGGCAAACATGCTGAAGACAAGAGCAGCGGCGACATTCTGCCGGTCTGGCAGGGAACGCTGCCCGAGGATGCGACGCTCGCCATCTACATGCCAGGCCGTGACCTCTCTGCGGTCGTGAAGGACTTACGCTCGGCAGGTGTGGCGGAAGACATGCCGTGCGTCGCCATCTCCTGCGCGGCGACACCAAGGCAGCAGGCAAGTGCGGCCACGCTGTCCGCCTTTAGCGAGGTAGTCCCAGGTGCCGCGCCGTTGCTGGTGCTGGTGGGACGTGCCATGCAACCGATGCTGCAAACTGCCGCGCTGACCGCTGTGAGTTCCATGACGCGGCAGGTCATCCAGCATGCAATCGAGTCTTCGAGCGAAGTGAAGTTTTAGCGCTACCGCTTTGCTGGCACAGCTACTTCGGACACTCCAGCAGATGGCAGGTAGCCGTACAGCAGGTACTTCTCGCGGCGCGTGCGGAAGTCGCTCAAGCTTGGCTCCCATGCTGCGACAATCTCATGTGCGTCAACGCCGTCGCTAAGTGCCTTGACAGTCGCAGCATTCTTGACCAGCGTCATGGTCCTGGCCATTTGGAACTCTGTAGGGTACTGTGCGTGGACTGCTGCAAGCAGCTCCGCACCCATGGCGGGTGCATCCAGGCGCTGGCGGTCGGTTGCCGTCATGCGGATGCCGTGGATCGTTTGTCCTGCATACGGGTAGGGCTTTGCAGGCGTGAAGGTCACCGGGACGAATGTAACACCCATCAGTTTGCGCGCGGTGAGCCTGTCGGCGAGCTTCTGGGCGTCGGCATCCGTAGTGATGAAAGGCGCTCCCACCTGTTCAAAGGCGTGGTCCGTTCCGCGGCCAACGGAGAGGTTCGTGAACTCTGCGAACGCGGTCCCGGGGTACAGCGTCGCTGCGGAAAGGCTCTGCAGGTTGGGTGAGGGGTTCACCCACGGCACGCCCGTCTGGTCGAACCACAGGCCGCGTTGCCAGTTCTGCATGGGGACCACGGTCAGGCGCGCACCAAGGTGCTTTTCGCCGTTGAAAAAGCCAGCGAGTTCGCCGATCGTCAGGCCCACCGTGAACGGCTCCTGCATGTAGCTGATGTAAGCGTCCGTGCCAACGTCGCTGACTGGGCCCGCCACGTTGACGCCGCTGTCCATGGCTGGACGGTCCAGCACAACGATGGGTGTACCTGTTTTGGCCGCGGCTTCGAGGAAGTAGCCCATGGCAGATTCGTACGTGTAGAAACGTGTACCGACATCCTGCAGATCGATCAGCACAGCGTCCAGCTTCTTTAGATCTTCCGCCTTCGGCCTGCGGTCTTCTGGTTTGTTGCCGTAGAGCGAGACCACCGGCAGCCCCGAACGCTTGTCGGTCGAATTGCCAATGCCTTCCTTGTCTTCAGCACCCACGATGCCGTGTTCCGGCGAAAAAAGCGTGGTCAACTCGATACTGGACTTGCCCTTCTGCGCTGCAAGGACATCGATGGTGCGCTGGCCCTTGCTATCAAGACCCGTCTGGTTGGTTAGCAAGCCTAACCGAATGTGCGCCGGGTCTTTTGCCGGAAGCGCAAGCAGTGCGCGGAAGTTGGTGGATTCGAGCACGTCGATGCCGGTGAGCGTGGCGAGACCTTTAGCTGCGCCGCCCACTCCGAGAGCGCGCGCGGCAGCGGTTGCCAGTTTGCCGCGCAGAGGCGTAATCGCACGGCCTCCGCGCGGATGCACTGCATTTGCCAGCAGAATGACGTAGCTGTCGCTGCGCGGGTCCATCCAGACTGACGTGCCGGTAAAGCCTGTATGTCCGAAGCTACCAATGGGGTAGATTTCGCCGCGCGGGCGTGAGTAGGGCGAGTCAATGTCCCATCCAAACCCGCGTAGAGACTTCGCGCCGGTGGGCTGCTCTGGGCGGCACATCAGTTCCAGTGTGGCCTGCTTCAGCGGAAATGTGCTTGGCCTGCCTGCCAGGCGATCCAGCAATGCCTGCGCGAACAGCGCGGTGTCCTGCGCTGTTGAGAACACACCCGCATGCCCTGCAACTCCGCCCATGCGTCGCGTCGTGGGGTCATGCACCTCGCCGCGCAGCATGCGGTCGTCGGCCATGGGCTTGTCGTCGTTGTGCGCTGTTGGCGCGATGAGCGGCCGAAGGGATGCGGCAGGCAGGTAGCTGGTGTGTGTCATGCCAAGCGGCGCAAAAATGTGCTTCGCCGCATACACGTCCAGCGGTTCGCCCGAGAGCTTTTCGACAATCGCGCCAAGCGTGATGAAGTTGATGTCGGAGTAGACGAACTTCACGCCCGGCGGCCCGGCTGGCACGGACTTCATGGCACGGCGTATGCCCTCAGCCTTGCCTGTCCATGCATCCGCAAGAGACACATCCGGAGCCAGGCCGGAGTAGTGCGTCAGCAGTTGACGTACCGTAATGTTGCCCTTGCCTGCTGCTCCAAACTCCGGCAGGTACTTCACGACGGGATCGTCGAACTGCAGCTTGCCTGCCTCGTACATCTGCATGATGGCGACCGAAGTGGAGATGCACTTCGACAGCGACGCCATGTCGAAGATGGTGTCTTCCGTCATGGTTTCGATTGCAGGGTCTTCCGCGCGGTTGCCGAAGGCGTGGTGATAGACCACGTGACCGCCGCTGCCGATGATGACCACGCCGCCTGGCAACTGCTTCTGGACGAGCGCGTCCTGCATCAGGCTGTCGACTTCTTTGAAGTCGTAGGTTTGCGCGCCTGCGCTGTTCGCGGTGAGAGTGAACAGCAGAATCACAATCGCCGCCGCCGTCTTCCGCTGGCGCGAACCGCCCACGACGCTTGCCAGTGATCCAACTGCGAAGGTCACAGCAGAACCGATGAGAACGTACCAGGTGAATGCGATGTTTGAGAGAGCGAAGCCACCAATGTGCAGCGACGGCACCGGCAGTATTTTTGGCAGGTACATCGCAAGGTTCAATGCAAATCCAACCACCATGCCGACGATGGCTCCGGTCTGCGTGGCGTAGCGCGTCAATGTGCCCAGCAGGAACACGCCCAGCAGGGCACCGTATGCGACGGATGCAATCGAAAGTCCCATCTCAACCACGTGCCCCTTGCCGCCCACGTTGACGGCGTAAATTGCAATACCCACCAGCACCACGGCCCACACCACAGTGGCCACGCGCGAGAGCAGATTGCGTTGCTTGTCTGTCGCGGCCGGACGCATGCGCAGGTAGAAATCCACGATGGTTGTCGACGACAACGAGTTGAGAGCGGCAGAAAGGTTTGACATGGCTGCCGCCAGAATAGCCGCGATCAGCAGGCCCGCGATGCCGATTGGCATCTGCTGCACGATGAAGGCAGGGAAGAGCCGGTCCGATCCCTTTACCGTGAGCGCCGCAGGATGCTGGCCGTAGAAAACGAACAGCCCCGCGCCGATGACGAGGAACAGCGTGAACTGCAGCAAAACGACGCCCCCGCTGGCCAGCAGCGCCGTGCGCGAATCTCGCAGGTTCTTCGCAGCCAGCAGCCGCTGCACCATCAACTGATCGGTACCGTGCGAGGCCATGGTAAGAAACGCACCGCCCAGCAGGCCAGCCCAGAAGGTATATGGGGAGGTCAGGTTCAAGCCAAAGTTGAAGACCTGCAGCTTGCCCGCCGCAGCGGTAAGCGTGTGGACTGTGGACCATCCACCATCGATCTTCGCGCCCAACGTGAACAGCGCCACGACCGTACCGGCGACGTAGAGGCCCATCTGCACCACGTCGGTCCAGATCACTGCCGCCATGCCGCCTTCGAAGGTGTAGAGAAGTGTCAGCAGACTGATGATGACGATGCTCACCACATCGTTCGTTCCAATTGCAATGCCCACGACGATGGACACAGCATAGACGCGAACACCTTCTGCTGCGGCGCGCGTCAGCAGGAACAGCCCCGCAGTGACTTTGTGCAGAGTAGGGCCGAAGCGACGATCGATCAACTGGTAAGCCGTGAACAGCTCGCCTTCAAAGTAGCGCGGCAGGAACAGGATGCAGATAATCAGCCGCCCCACCATGTAACCAATGACCAGCTGCAGAAATGTGAAGTTGCCGCCGAAGGCAATGCCCGGCACGCTGATGATTGTCAGCGTGCTGGTCTCCGCCGAGACAATAGACAGCGCGATGGCCCACCAGGGCACGCTGCGGGCCGCCAGAAAGTACGAGGACAACGACGTGTCGCTGCCTTTGCGAAAACGCAGGCCAAACAGAGTAATGCCGAGCAGGTACACGGCAATAAGGGCTAGGTCGAAGGCATGAAGCCGTGTCGGCATACCAAGGAGTGTATCGAAGCAATCGCCGCGTTGACCCTGAACAATGCTTACGATCAGGCTTGAAGCAGGCGACCGCGCAGGATGCTCCCAGTCCGCTGGCCGGATGCGTTGAAGATGTTGAAGTCGGCTGCACCTAGCGTCTCCGTTGCGCCGTTCATCAGAGCCTCGGGATTGCGTGACGCCATGCGAACCGCATCGGCCAGGGAACAGCCGGTAAATGCCTGTACGTTGCTCACAGCACGATCCATGGTCAGCACGCTGCCTGCCAGCGCTCCTTCATGCATCGCAATGCCATCCTTCACCTGTGCCCGCAGGTCGCCCAGCATGTACTCGCCGTCTGGCATACCGGTCGCGGCCATGCCGTCCGTCACAAGCAAGGCGCGCTCCGTGCCTTTCATCTTCAGCCACAGGCGTACTGCTTCCGGCGTGGTGTGCACGCCATCGCAAATCAGTTCAGCGTAAAGTTCTCCTGCATCCAGCACGACACCCAGCATGCCCGGCTCGCGTTGGGTCAGTCCTCGCATGGCGTTAAACGTGTGCGTGGCGCTGACGGCACCTGCTGCGATGCCCGCTCGAGCCTCGGTTGCGACCGCGTCGCTGTGGCCCAGGCTGACGCGCACACCGGCTGCCGTAGCAAGCGCAATCAGATCGAAAGCGTTTGGCAGTTCGGGCGCAATGGTCATTAGGCGGATGTTGCCGCCCGCCGCCTGCTGAAAGCGTTGGAAGAGCTCGATAGAAGGCGGCTGCAGGCGGTCCGGCGGATGCACGCCGCGTTTTGCGTGCGACAGAAACGGGCCCTCAAGGTGGATGCCAACAACCTTCGCGGCATCCTCGTCTGGCGCACCGGCGATGACCTTCGCAATACCCTCCAGCGCCCGCAGCGTGTGTTCAACGGACGCCGTGACGGTGGTCGCTAAAAAGCGTGAAGTTCCGTGCATGGCAAGTACGCGTGCCACTGTATGGACTGCTTCAGGGGAGCCTTCCATCACGTCGCGACCGCCTGCACCGTGGACGTGTACATCCAGAAAACCAGCAGACAGGGTGCTGTCAGGCAGATGCAGCGCGCCTTCGGGTACTTCCTCATTCGCCAAGGAGGAAACGCGCGACACGCGTCCGTCCTCGATGAAGATCAGTGGTTGTTCGACGATGGTGTCGCCGGTGATCAGTTGCTTTGCGCTTACGGCCTGCAGGTTGCTGTTCATTGTGCGCCTCCGGCTGCAGACGGCACAGGAGGAATGCCCAGATCGGCAGCGGGTGGGATCGATTGCGAACGGTCCCACTGCCGCTGTGCGGAACGCACCCTGTCAATGCGACTGAGCCACAATTGGATCGTCAGGTCGTACCGCTGCAGGTTGTTCTGCAGCCAGTAGGGACGGTAGCTCTTCAGCCACGCCTGCTCATACAGGTCACGCAGCAGAGAGTAATTGTTGCGCAGATCCTGCAGCCTGCCGTTGACTGCGTTGATGTCGATCAGGTTGCGTGACACTTCCGCGCGGCTGTCTTTGTCCCGGCTGCCCTGCAGGGCGTATGCCCTTGCGTAGCTGGTCGCGATCTCGTCGGTCAGTTGAAATTTCAGGCCGATCAGGTCCATGCGGCGCGCGCCCAGTTCCATGGAGTCGAGCGCATCCACCTCGCGCAGGTTGCCCTGCGCACGAGCCTCTTCGATCAGCACGATGGCACGTTCCGCGTGGAGCCGAAGTTCACGCGTGTAAGGCCGGATGCGGGCGGCGGAGATCTGCCCGTCAGGACTCCAAGGGTCGACCCAGAAGAGCAGGTCCGAGGCGTCGGAACTTTTGAAGTTGTTCTTCAGGAAGGCGTGCGCCGCCATCAACTCCTGCTGTGCCTGGCTCACCTTGCCGGTGGTGTCACCGTGGAACACGCTGCCATATTCGCTCTGAAACTGCGAAATGGAACTTTCGCCCTTGTGCCATGCTGCCTCTGCACCAAACAGGATGGCGTACCAGTCGTTGTTGAACAGCGCCTCGCCATCATCGTTCCAAATGGTGTTCAGCTGGCCCGTGCATCCGCTGGCCTGTCCCTGCGCGGTGAATTGCTGAATGTTCGGCAGTGCCAGGTTGAAGTTGGGATAGACGCGGCTCCAGTTGTTCACGCCAGGTGCTACCCAGCATTCCATGCCTGCATCCGTGTAGGGCTTGATCCACGGTGCAAAGCCGCGTGGCTGCGGGTTGTATTCCCAACCCACTGCGATGGTCTGCTGCTTGAAAGCCTGCGGAGCCGTCTTGAGCAGCGCTGGCTCCTTCATGGCGATGTCGCCCCAGAACAGGAAACGTCGGTTCAGTGGCTGCAACTGAGTGACGATCTTTTCCAGGTAATCGAGGTACACCGGACCAAGGCCGCGCGCATCCACCGCAGCTTTGGTCTGCCCCTTGCCCAGTTCGATCGTCTCGTCCGCTCCCAGGTGCAGCAACGGACTTGGGTAATCGGCTGCGAGTTCTGTGAACATGCGCTTC
>JBPBPZ010000188.1:0-8484 GCA_050954525.1 Janthinobacterium lividum | reverse complement strand
TAGCTCCTGAACCGCCCTCCCGAACTACCAGTGCGAAGTTCACGAGGTACGCCCGTCAGCGTGACCGTGCCGCGATCCCACGTTGGCTGAATTGCAACAGTTAGGAACGTTCCCCTTTTGGTATAACTGGTTCCGGCTGACACTCATAGCGAGTCGCTGCAACAGCCTTCAGATGAACACTTGGGCAACACTGCAAAGGGAGCCCATTGTTGAAAAACCTCCTTTTTCTTGGTCTATTGCTCTGTGCGCTTGGCAGGCCTCTGCCCGCGAGTGCTCTCACTTACTACATGTCTCCAAGTGGAAGCGAATCTAACGACGGCAGATCGGCCAATACTTCCTGGATCACCCCGAACCATTCCGGCCTTCTGTGCGGTGACGTGATCGTGGCTGCCGCAGGACAATATCCTGCGATCACCGTCACCACAACTCCATCTTGTCGTGGGCATAATGCAGTCTTTGTCACGTGCGCGGTGTTCGCTCAATGCAAAATTGTCGGATCACAGACGCAGGGTGGCATCCTTGTCCAAGCATCGCACTGGTCCTTCATGGGCTGGGAGGTCTCAACACCCGCTGGCTCCAGCGCTTATGCGTCTTGCTTTCAGGCAACACCCGGGGACGCTGGCCCCATACACGACATCTATTTCATCAATGACATCGCGAACGGATGTCAAGCAGGTGGATTCACAGCTTCGAACGCTGTTGATTACTTCGCAGCAGTGGCTGACATCGCGTGGAACGCCGCACAGAATAGCCCATTCTGTTACAGCGGATTCAGTGTTTATCAACCTGTTGCCTCGGATACTCTCCCTGGAACGCACATCTATTTATCGCAGCTTTTTGCTTGGCATAACGTGGATCCTGGGTGGTGCCAGAACGGTCCCTCGATAGACGGAGAAGGAGTTATTCTCGACACCTTCAATGGTGCTCAGGGACATGCTATTCCTTACACACAGCAGGCTGTGGTCGAAAACGTTATCGCCGTGTTCAACGGAGCGGGAGGCATTCTTGAAGGTGGATCTGGAAACTCCGGCGCGTCGATTTACATACGTCACAACACTGCTTTCGGCAACTTCATTGATCCGACTCAGAATGCAAAGGTCTGCGGTCAGATTGAGTCTGTCGGCTCGCCCGCAGACGATCGATCAAACAAGAATGTCAACACACAACTGTTCGCCAATCTCGCAGTAGTTCCCACGGGTGGCACAGCTGTGGCTTGTGGTGCTCACCCCGCTTATGCCTATTTCGTTGGTAACGTGGATGCCACAACGCTTCTGTACGTCAACGCAGGCTTCAGTTCAGATGGAAACAACGTCGGCCAGGAAGGACTAATCGATGGTTTCTTCGCAGGCCCGACAAACTTCTTTGGCGTAGATCCAGTATTTGCCAATCCTGTAGAACCTCCTGCCCCCAAGTGCACTGGCAAAGCGAATGTCATCGATTGTGTTGCCGCGATGATCGCAGGTTTTCGTCCAACGAAATTGGCTCTTTCTTCTTTCGGTTATCAACCCCCCAGGACGGCGATCATTTACGATCCCCTTTTTCCGACTTGGCTTTGTAATTCAAACATCCCATCGGGACTAGTCACGAGGGGTTGTTCTTTGGCGATCCCGCGTACAAACGCGGCAGAGCAATCGAACGACTAACGCTCGCCTTACAAGCTTGCGCTCAGACAAATCTTGGGTTGCATAATTTTGCTGCTTCTGAATGGTAAGGAGGATCGGCTGCGGCGTGTTCAGTTCGTACAGCCGCACCGTTTTGCCTGCTTCGCACGTAGCGCCGCCAGTTCTGTTTTGAGCCGCTCATTCTCCTGCACGAGAGCGCGTGTAGTCTTCAGCGTTTCCATATGGTCATCCAAGGCTTTGATCAGCATGTCGCCGCCTGTAACGCAGATTTCGATTACCTGCTTTTCTGCTGGTTCCACCATCACGCGTTGCCTCCTTAGTACTTAACCTGCTGCTCGGCTATAACTGGTCCCACCTGCACACAATGTTCGGCCACAAGGCGCGAGGGTTCACTTCATCCACACCGCGGAACGTTCCAGTGTTCCACTTTCGGGACCGACACTTGCTTGACAGCAGTGCGTCGAGACGCTGGCGCTCTTGAGACAATAGGCACGAGTCGGACACTAACTCCTGGCTCTGCTTCTCGGCCCGAACAGGATATTAATGCCGTATGCAGTCACCGAAGTCTTCGCGTGGCCAACTACGGCTTCCCACCACGTAAGCACCAGATTGAGCTAGATCCACTTGCATCCCAAGGTGCGAGCCTGCTGCGCTTCTCATTGGCTCTCCAGCGTCGTGAATACAATGAGCTGATGGCTGACTTTGAAAGCGACCTCGAACCTGATTACATCGCACATCGTGTCAGAACCATCCGACAGAACATGTTCCTTCGCTACCAGGACCTTGCTGAAGCAAAACAGCTGCGAAAAGGTGACCTGCGAACGGAAGAGAACGGCAAGCCTGTACCGAATGAGATCCTCGCTACGAAGTACGACAAGAAGGCGCGGATGCTTGAAGAACTGGTTGATCAGCATGAGACAGAAATTTACGGCGCCCCCCAGACGAACTTTGAGGACCTTGATTAGACCGTTGTCTTGTGATCGATGAGCTGCGCTGCGGATAGGCGGCAGGTCAAGTGCGAACAGGGTAGAGGTCCCCGAGGCACTTGGGGCGCGTGGCGCGATGCGGATATCCGCCATCGCGATAGGTGCGATGGCAAAGCCGGTGCCTAGAAGTGAGTGCTGCCTATGACAAAGGACATTGATCGGATCTAGATCCAATCAGCAAGGGCCAGAACAGCTCAGACGAATCTATCCGGCTACGTGTCTGCGGGCATCCAAATCAAGGTTGAGGGTAGCAGTCGACACCTTAATTGCTGCTCAAAGCAAACACAACAGCTCAGGTTCAACGAAAGGTTTTGGACACAGAATGGGAATCATGGACATGATCCAGTCAATGGCTGGACAGGGAAACGCATCACCCAACGCACAGGTAACTGGCGGGCTGATGGAGGAACTTCAGAATCGCCCGGGAGGGCTGGGAGGCCTTCTTCAGTCATTCCACCAGAACGGCATGGGAGACCGGGTACAGCAATGGGGTTCCGGCCAGACTGCCCCGGCCGACCCTAATCAGGTTGAGCAAGGTCTTGGCGGCACCGGAATCATCGACAGCATCGCCCAGCGAACAGGCATGTCGCCAACCATGGTCAAGATGGGCCTCGGAGTCGCAGTTCCCGTGTTGATCCACCACCTCATCTCGAACGGCCATGTCGATCAGCAGGGTACCCAGGTCGGAAGCCCACCTGAGATGGGTGGGATGCTGCAATCGGTACTTGGCAGAATCCTGTAGCCATCCGATCCTGAATACTCAGGACGACTTTGCCTGACCGCTTGCATGTCTGCAACCGAGAGAACTATATCGCAGCGTTGGCACGGGCGACCGTGCCAGCGCTTAAGAGTGAAGACAGGCCCGCTACATGGCTGATGAAGCGGTTTTCCGGAAAGCCCCAGCAACCTCGTTGTGTTCGAAGGCTTCCCAGTAAGGGCACGCAGACACATTTGCAGGTATCGACCCGAAGGGTGTCGTCTGGCTCACTCGCACCAGAACACGTGCGGCTTGCAACATCTAGCTGTGCACTGCGGGGTCTATTGATTCGGATTTCCCTCTTTCTTGCCTCTGCGGTATTTTGTTCAGCAACGGCGTATGCGCAAGTCGTGCCGTGTCCAACGGAAAGTTCCATCTCTGTTGCCCATGGTTGGTTCGAGGCCAGTCCTGGCGTCCGCTATCAGCTCACCGACTTCCGAGCGAAGCTCATACCGCAGGGCAAGACCGCGCCCCGGTGTTACGCGAGGACAACCGTTGTTTCCAAGGCTCAGATCTTTGTCACCAGCCAGAGCCTCACTACTGTGTTCGCGCAAAAGCTGCAGGCCTCCGATAGCAAGATCAAAGACTTCGCGGTTCACAATGACACTGATGGTGCCACGCTCACAGGGACAATCAAGAAGGTGATCCCTCTGCACTTCTCGATCCAGGGTCCTGTCACCACAGACGGCAACCTCATCCGGCTTACCGCGAAGAGCGTTAAAGCTGATGGCATCCCTGTCAAAGAATTACTGAAGCTGGTTGGCGCAGAACTGAATACGTTGCTGCCTCTCAAGAACCTGAAAGGCATTCAGGTGGAAGAAGACTCCCTATCATTTTCTCCGGAAGCCGTGGCCGACCTCAACGGACACATCGCCAGCGTCACGACTTCAACCGCGGGGCTAACGCTGCGCTACGACTCCGGTACAAGACACCGCTGAAGCGGTTGCTGATGGCGACCACGGCTTTCATCCGTAACTGGGTGTCACAAAAGCTTCTTTGCCATACGATAGTCGGCCCAAATTGAGGTTCCCAACTTTCCATACCACGCGGCGAGCCCGGTCCACTACACGTAACACTTGGCACATCCACGCTCCTGAAGAACCTCCATCGCTTTCGCTGCCAGTGCCAAGCCTATTCCGCGCTGCCGTTTTCCTGGCGCCACTCCCAACGCATTGATCGAGCCGACCTGAACGTTCTCATCGACGGACCAGCGGCGCGCAAGTCAGAGCTGTACAGCCTGACCGTTACACCTGAAGCATCCATGCTTCCAGTGAGCCAACGAGGCGTAGCCAAGCTTTACGCGACGCGGTCTTACGCCTTATGGTCCCCAGCAATGCTACCCTTGCACAATGTCGCGGGCCGCTCTAGAAGTGGCAGCAGCGTTGTTCATCGTCTTTGTCAGCTTAGCCATGCTGTGACAGGGTGCCCACGAACGCAAAGCATGGAACGATCGCTCAGATGCTTTCTGCCGACATTGCAGCGCCTCAGCGCAGCCTTAGGAGACTTCGCTATATCGCAAGTTGAAGGAATACGGCATTATAAGAGTTAAGAATAAGTACACACGGAGACGCGAAGCCTTAAGGCTCCGCTCCGCAAATTCAATTTGTTCGACTTGGTAGTCTGCCTGTTACTACCTTTGCCCATTCTGTTTACGCGAAGTGAGGCGTAATGGAAAAGATAGTTCTTATCGTAACTGCTATAGAGGGCGCGGAGAACCTTGCGCGCGCCCTGTCCCGTGACGCAGATGCTGTGGTAGAAGTGGCACGTAGTCGCAGGGCTGCGCTGGCTCGGTTGCGTCGTGGGCCAGTAACTGCGGTGCTACTGGACACGTCATTGCCTGATGCGGAGACGACGACCTCTGAAATGGTGTGGCAGAACGCCAATGGTGCGGTTCCACTAGAGATCAATTTGGCCAGCCTCGGCGCGGCAGGCGTGGTGCGCCTGCTTCGCAGCCTCCTTGATAACCGGGAACAGGCAGAGATCATCGGTCGTCGTGTCGCGGCAAACGCAGTATCGCAGCAGCTCAAATCAACCATCACCAGTCTGCTGCTGGAGAGCGATATGATGCTGCGCGAACCTGCCACCCCGCCCGCCATGACGGAGAAACTCCGCCATGTGAAAGATCTGGTTGACTCACTACGTGTACGCCTGGATGAACAAACCACGTTTTTGATGAACAGCTAAGCAGGTGTTTGCTAGTCGGTGCGGCTCTGTCCACCTTTTCTTTACCGCGAACCGGCTCCTACATGAGCTTGAAACAGAACGGCACATGGAAGACCTGCGGAGGCAAGGTGGACGTTTGTGACGTTGAGTTGTTTAACATGCCACAGTACCTCGTCTGTTTACGTGGGACGGTCACACACTGCAAGTGGACATTCATCGCACATGGACGAGCGCAAAGTGCACCTGGGCGACCAGGCTCTTACACGTTTCCCAGTAGTGCGATTCTCTATGACGACCTGAACATGGTCGGCATCAGGTTGACTCGCCTGCAAAGCGCTGGTCTTTTCTTAGGCAGAGAGATTGAGGTCGCATCTGACGAGATGACGTTGCGCCTCCTTGGAATCTGGGAGCCCGAAGGTCTCTCTCACTCTATCGCAAGCCTGTAATTTGCTCGTGCGAGTGAATGGAGGATGAGGAGATTACCATCCTCCCGGCCGCTGATGATGAGTGGCGCCTACCTTTTAACTCCTTCTCGCAAGCATGAAGATAGGTGCTCGCTCGAAGGGTTACGGGACTGAGTGCCGGATCAGCCCCGTGACGAATCTTCCGCGGGTAGTCACCGATTCTGGTGACTACGTGTGACGCGCAGTGCTCAACGTCCCCTTACAGCGCTGACGGCTGTAGCTCTGATCTTGAACGGAAATGATTACCCAGCCAGGGTGGATTTCCCACTCAGTCCGCGTAAACTTTCCAAGCAGAGAACAAGGATGACCTCCATTAGTGGATTACTGGGCTTCACACATTTTTGATGCACACCGGTTAGCTGGCGCACATGAGTGTGTTGGTGGCGAAGGACTCCTTATCCCGTCTGTAGAGTAGAGTCCTCCGCTTACCCACCCCTTCTTTGTTGGCGCGTGGTTTGAAGCTCTTTCCGCTTTCGTAAACACCGAAGACCACGCATCGATTGCAGCCGCTGTCAAAGCTCCCACGCCCAAGATGCTATATGACGGAGGGCTCTACTCTCCGCGTGGTCAAGCTCGTTGCTTGTATGAGCTTTCTCTGCTAGCGGGCCCGGTTACCCGTGCGACGACGGAGCCACTACATCTAATTGAAGCTTAACTAAGTGGTATCTGGAGCTGTAGACCCGGGCTACTTCAATTACCTGCCGGAGGCAGAGGATTCATCCGCTGCCTTCTTTTTAGCTGCAGAGGCCAGCGATAGCTGGTGGATAAAGACATCTTCCATGCCAGTCTGGTAGCTCAGCCTTATTGGCAAGCTCCCACAAATGAGCGTGATAAGGATAGAACCAGCGTTCTTCACCATCCTTAGTCAGGGCACTAATGGGTAGCTTTGCAGCCTTCTTTTCGTCCGCTTTCGTCCGTTCTGCATTGAAGAGAACCGAAGCAACAGCTACAACTGCGAAGCTGCGGAGTTTTTTTAGGCGCTCGAGATACTTCGAATGAAACGCGCTGACACTGCCGGAGTACCAGCCCTGCGGGATCAGCGGCAGAGCCGCAGCGAGGGCGGACGGAATTCTTGCCTCCATCTGCCCCATCCAATATCCCATCGCATCCACGTTTCCATATTCTTCAACCGCAAACCTCTCTAGCGGCTTTTCAGAGGTGCAATGGCTATACCTGAGGCTGCTCCAGTCTGGGCCGCCGAAAAGGTGACTGTTGTCGATGAACGTGACGTGCATCTGGTGATCGCGGACGAAGAAGAGAGATTGCCGTCTGTCAGCGTGGTCGCTCCACACGTCAAATAAAAACATACCAAGACAAAAGCGCCGACTTTCCGGTGAAAGATGAAGGTTAGGAGGTAGGGATGGGATCGTGACGGTGTCGTTAGACTCTGGAAAGAACCGCGAAGCGAAATGGAGACCTCCCTCCGGTCTCTCCCTGCGCCCGCTTGCAGACATGAACCAAGTGTCTGGATCCTTGAAGAAGTTCCCGCTGATCTCAGCGATTTTGAAGTCGGGGCTTGGTAGCCCCATGGCCCGAATCAGGAAGGTTCCTACGAAGTCATTCGCTAGTGCATTGGAACCTTGAAGATCGCTTCTCAACTTCAGTATCCACAATTGATCGCTCGTATCCCTCACCAGCAGGCTCTGCGCAGAGCCCTCCATCCTACGAACAAGTTTGAATTCTGATCGCAGCATCGGGTCTTCACTGGCGGCTGTCAACGCATAAGCAGACATAACGATCCCTCAGTCTTTTTGCTTCGGATGACCTACTGTCTGTCTCCGCTTTACTAGTCGAGCCTGAGAGATGAATTCTGCGTGTGAGTTGTAATGCTCGCCTATAGCCCCGGTGTTCGGCTTGAATCTAAGAACAGCCACAATTCGAATAATCCCATATTGGGACACTCGTCAAGGCTGAGCTGACAGAGATGCGCCCATGAACAGCCTCCTTCCGACCACCATGTACCGTGATTGAAAAAGCGGCGACTCGTAGTTGGGCCGCGGTGATGAAACAGTGGGAGATGACTCACCTCCCAATGTTGTGTTTAAAGCAGGACGAATAGATCTAGATTCGAACTCCGCGCGACTAAGAAGGAGTAGCTAACGGAGGATAGCTACTGAGGGGGACACACAGTAGGCCAGCAGCTGAATGGGGACTTGCTGGAAGAGTTGCCCCCTGAGCTGCCATTCGCGCTGAATACATTCCTCACCCTCTGAGTCCTTCGAAGTTGCAGACGCTGTACCCGCCAGAGAGGAAGAAGACCTGACGCGAGATCTTCTCTAGGCTGCCATGCAATCCGAAAGACAAACCTCCCAAGCGAGGTGGCAGCTCAATACCTTCCGAGGCGGGTGGCTTACCTGCATGGGTCTCGTCTTGTGAATATCACTGTCTCGGCTGTCTGCTGGCCAGTGGCTCACGTTGGAACGACACAGACGCGCGCATCTCGGATCTTATGGAAACATCACCGATAATACTGAGCTCGATCAGCATCAATC
>JBPBPZ010000182.1:0-8486 GCA_050954525.1 Janthinobacterium lividum | reverse complement strand
GGCGATACCTTGCATGAGATTGGTCGAGCCTTCGACAAGGACCATGGCTCGATTCAGTTCCTGCTCTCGAAGCACGGAGGGATTGCTCCGGCGGACCGTCGCCGGTCGCAGCGTACGCTAACGCTGGCCGAGCGGGAAGAGATCTCGCGAGGCATCGCTTCGGGCTCGTCGATTCGTGAGATCGCCAGGGGTCTCGAACGGCCAGCGTCTACGGTGAGCCGGGAGGTGACGCGTCATGGTGGCCGTCCGATGTATCGAGCCAGTGAGGCTGATCAGAGAGCCTGGAGCTCGGCACTTCGGCCTAAGACCTGCTGGCTTGCCCACCACAGGAAGCTGCGCCTGATCGTGGCCAGTAAACTGATCTCGGACTGGTCTCCGGAGCAGATCGCCGGTTGGTTGAAGAGACGATATCCCAACAACGAGAGCATGCGCGTGTCCCACGAGACGATCTACCGCAGCTTATTCATCCAGGCTCGAGGAGTGCTGAAAAAAGAGCTGATGCAGCACCTGCGATCCAGGCGGCAGATCCGCCGCTCGGTCCATGCCAAGGCTGCCGGACAGTCGCGCGGTCAGATCGTCGATGCTATCTCTATAAGCGAAAGACCTGCAGAGATCGAAGACCGCGCCATCCCTGGGCACTGGGAGGGAGACCTGCTCAGCGGCTCCGGCAACAGTCACATCGCGACTCTGGTAGAACGACACTCGCGCTTCACCGTCCTGGTCAAAGTGCCCAGCAAAGACACAGCCACCGTCGTCGCCGCGCTGACCCAGCAGGTTCGTAAGCTCCCTGCTTCGTTGAGGCGATCGTTGACCTGGGACCGCGGGCTGGAGATGGCGAAACATAAGACCTTCACCGTAGCCACGAAGGTGAACGTCTACTTCTGTGATCCGCAGAGCCCGTGGCAGCGCGGCACCAACGAAAACACCAACGGACTTCTAAGACAGTACTTCCCCAGAAAAACCGACCTATCCGGCTACTCCCAGGCAGACCTCAACAAGGTAGCCCTGCGCCTCAATCAACGCCCACGCAAGACGTTGGATTTTGAAACTCCAGCTAGTAAACTCCAAGCCAGTGTTGCAACGACCGGTTGAGACCGCCCCGTTTTCAAGGCGCCAGCACATCCCGCTTACGCGCTGTTGCATGGATCAGCCGCGCAGTTACACTGGGCGCATAAGAGTTTCTGGAGCCATCCTTGCGGAAGATCTACCTATTGCTGACATTGTTGTTCTTCAGCGGCATGGCTGTGGCCGATGCCGGCGCGCCCGTCTACCACTTCAAACTGAGCACCATTGACGGTGAGCCTACCACGCTGGGTGCTTACAAGGGTAAGGTGCTTCTGGTGGTCAATGTCGCCAGCGCATGCGGCTTCACGCCGCAGTACACCGCGCTCGAAGCCGTCTACGAGAAGTACAAGGACAAGGGACTGGTGATCGTCGGCGTACCCGCGAACAACTTCGGCAACCAGGAGTCCGGCAGCAACGCAGAGATCCGAGAGTTCTGCAGCGGCAAGTTCCACGTGAAGTTTCCGATGATGGCGAAAGTGTCGGTGAAAGGCGACGATAAGACACCACTCTATCAATACCTCACCGCCGCGCCTAATGTTGGTGGCGAGATCAAGTGGAACTTCACCAAGTTCCTTATCGCGCGCAATGGACAGCCGATCGCTCGCTTTGAGTCGGCCGTGACGCCGGACTCGCCACAGGTGATCTCGGCAATCGAGTCTGCGCTGAAGCGATAGCCATTGCGGTGCTTAAAAGCCCGCTGGACTGCAAAGTTGAGTTTGCCGAAAGAGTGACCACCGGAGTTTCCGGTAACGCCTTGAAATCATCGGTGAAGCGCGCCTACTCCTCTTCCGCTGAAACCCGACGGATATGAACCGATCGTCCTGGTTCGATAGAGTTCTTGAGCGGCACAGCACGAACACGAGATCCCGTTGAGAATCACTGCCTCTGTCGGGTACAACGTGCAGTAATTGATACACGACTGGTCTTGCGTGTAAGGAAGCCGGGCACTCCAGTGTTGAGACCGGCATGTGTGACGCACAGCGCAGGTCACTTAGGAACTTCTACTTGTGGAACCGAGGAGAGGACGATAGGATCTCACGGACAGTTACTCGATGCTCTCGACTGAGCACTTACGCAGCGGCACGACGAGCTGATGCGTGGGACACTGACAGACTAATCGCTGAACCCAGCAACCTGACTGCTGGAGCCTTCGAGGACTTTGACTCCCCCTAGCCTGGGACAGTCCCTACGAGAAATGACAACTCCCTTTAGTACGACAGAATCGAGAGGAGATCACGTTTACTTCTCCTGCCGAGACTGCCCTACCGGGTGTGGCCGTCGGGAGCTTGCAGCGGATTGCTGCAAGCTCCCGTGGGGTTGTCACGCATAGATTTAGCGTTTGTTTAGCCAAATACGCAGGCCACTGATGGAGTTAGCTCGAATTAGATCTGCCTTGCCATCGCCGTCCATGTCCGCGAATTGGACTTGCGAAGCAGGCAGGTACTTGTTATCGACGATCTGACCGAGGCTTTGGAGGGAGGAGTTGGTGCTTGAGATCCCCGGATTGTGCCAGGCGTTTGCCCCGCCCTCCTTGGTGACCTCGATGAGGTCAGCTTTGCCGTCACCATCGAGATCGGCCCAGCGGAAGACCGTCGGTGCGGCGGGAGGTGTGACTGTGACCGTGAAGTAATCATCCCACAGGCTATAGTCGGCCAGTGCGGCGTTATAGACTGCGTCAAATGCGGCTTGTGTACAAACATAGGGCTTGTTGTTGTCGACATTACAGTAGTTCTTAAGTTCATAGGCCATCAGAACGGCTTGTGCCTCCTGTGCGGCTTTGTCGGCGTCGTAGAGCCTGCGCAGCCAAACGCGTGTGGATCCCGAGGTGTCGGTGATGACGTAGTCGGTCAGGCCATCGCCGTTCACATCGACCAGGTTGATGTAGGAGCTGCCAGGGATCTCTCCCTCACCCGTCGTATGGACATTCATGTGCGGCAGTGGGGTGGCACACATATTGTTGCCACTCCAGACGTAAACGTTGAGTGTTCCGTACCGATCCACTCCAACACAGTCCGGTTTGCCGTCGCCGTCCATGTCCGCGAAGCGGAGATCGTAGCCCTCGAGCCCTGCGGCCCGCGCTGGGTGTGAAAAGCCCTGTGTCCAGTCGTCCCAGCTGTCGCTATTGCCTCCGTTGTTGTAGTAGACCGTCCAGCTCTGGTCCGGGTTGATAGCGATCAGATCGGCTTTCTTATCCCCATTTACATCGGCGAACTTGTAGCTGTTGCCCTTCACTAGACCTGCCGGGAACCACGCTCCAGTGTCGTCCCAACGCTTGTCTGCATCGCCCGGCTCGGAACCAGGATGACCGCCGTAAGAGTCCGGACCACGGCAACCTGATGGCACCTCGCCATCTGGGTCCGGAGCCTTCAACCAACCATTCACAAAAGCGTCATTTGCGCCGTTCAGAAACGCTTCCGCGATCTGATCATAACCAGCGTCGGTCGGGTGGATGTTGTCAGGTCCCACTTGGTCTGGGGTCAGCGCACTTGGAGCAAAGACCACATGATATCCGGCACTAACCAGGTCGGCTACTACGTCCGGGATTGCCTGATTGTAGGCCTCGGTCTTTTCTTCCAGGTCTGGCCTGGTAGATAACGTGTTGGGTGGTATATCGGAAACCAAGACTACGGCTTTAGGAGAATCTCTCACGATCTGTTCAATCAAACCTTTGAGTCTTGCTGGGGCGTTTTGCAGGTCATAGTTCTCCTGCACATCGTTAGTGCCGACAAGCAGCGTTACTAGATTGGGGTGGTAGAACGGAACGGAGCACAAGGCAGTCGCCGCTACTTGATCGATCCGATAGCCGGGATAGCCCTCGTTGTCAGGCTCGGACGCTGAGCCATTCTCTTTTCGCCCTACCATCGTCACCACTCCACTAGTCAACTCCCCATCAAGAGCCGCTATAACAGGCGATTCTGCCCGAATGGGCGGGACCGGTTTAGCGCTTAGAACTTTTGAGACTGGGCCCGTTCCACTGATAGCTCCGTACGTCGAAGGACCAAGTATTGCGCCAAAGTCAGCCCGGTACCCGGAACCATCTGTACTCTGGAGACCCTGCGTGATCGACGCTCCAAGTGCCTCATTCTTGATGGAAGTGTCGAACTCGGGCTTCCTGTTCGGCTCCTTGCACGATCGAAGAAGACTAGGCTGCACACCTGAAACTTGGATGATCCACGGTGCGAGGAAGTCCGTGGTTAACGACTGGAAAAGGTAGCCCGTACCGATCGTAACTTGTCCTAAACTGACGCCACACACCAAGCCTTGAATTTTGACGCCTGCGCCAGAATCACCAGGCGCAATGAGCCCGTTAATTAGGCCTCCCGAAAGAGGCATAAACTTGCCAGTGCCGGTGCTTTGCCGAACACCGAGGTACGCACCCTTCAGCCTTTGAGAAGGCCCCGTGCTGGGGTCGCTGGTTGAGCCCCAGCCACGTACGACGGCCGACTCGGACACTTCCGGCGACCCCGTCCCGTAGGAGGAGTAAGCGTAATGCAAAGGAAACGCTGTGGCAAGCTCTATTAGAGCAGCGTCGTCCGTAGGATGAAAGACAACTTGCCTCGTCGGCAGGCGAGGCTGCCCGTCAAGGTAAAGGGTGTCACCTACGATCTGAACCCCCTCCGGCGAACTCGGAGGGTCAAAGCAATGCCTCGCAGTTAGGACCCACGTGTCACTTATCAGAGTGCCAGTGCACACATAGCCCCGATTAGTGAAGATCTGCACCTGATTATGAATGCGGGTGCCAGAGGCATCGTTGTAACCGCCGATAACTGCTGATGCAGTCTGGCAAAGAAAGAGCGAGATAAACATTCCCAATAAAGTTGTGATCCACTTCTGCCAACCTGATTTTAGAAACGCGGCGGAACGTAGGATTCGACCTCTAATTGTGAACTGTTTGCAACCATGAGTAGTCAGTACCTCGGCTGCTGGTGGACGAACGTAAATCTGTGACACGGATGCTCTCCTAATGTAAGTTTTGCCTCTACGCAGAGTTCAGTGACTTCGCCGCCGATTGGTTAGATTTGAGTTCCACGTTGTAGCGTCCCGGTAGTTGCTCGGCTCGGTTCCGTAGGGGGACGCACTGTACCCCTTGCGGAGACAGCCGTAACGCGCGACGATGAGACAGGCCTGGATCACCAACCAGGAACCCACGCGTTCGGCCAGCTTGCCAGCGGTGGGGGTTCTGCTGCTTATGTCAGCGCACTTTTCTGGCTTAATCCAAGAGGCTAGCTCCTCTGCCGTGGCGACTTCCACGCTGCCATTCACAGGGACCCTCACCACAAGAGGCAGGGAAAAAGGGCCGACGGTGATCTGGCTCAATGTCGAGCGGATTGCTCGGCGTATCCGGTGCCTGCGGCGTGTCGCCAGGTTGAAAGCCGTCGAAGAACAACAAAAAGCGCCCATCCTGTTCCCGCACAATGGAGGGCACGCCGGGTGCGATAACTCGATTTGCAGAATAGTTGGGCCAGTCTGACTTCTGCGACTGTAAGAGATAGCGCGCCTCACGGTGGTCCGGCTGTCCCCAAATGCCCGTGGTGTCCTGCTGGTAGATTTTTGCGGAATTGCCCTCCTTCACGCGGCAACAGTGTGTCTGAGTACGCAAGTCCGGTTTTGTAGTCCTTCTGCTGGTAATCACCTGCGGAGTAGGCCATCACATACTTTCCGTTAATCCTGGTGATATTGCCTGTTTCGATCAGCTTGAACAAATCATTCGGAGCTGGGACAGTGTGAAAGAGCTCCGAATTCAGGCTCTCTAGGCCAGTGTCTGGTGCGAGCAGCAATGTCCGATCAGCAAGATCAGGAGCAAGCATCCGCTGTGCGACGATGCCGTCATGGGCTACCGGCCGCGATTCAAGCCTCTTGCTGTACAGCAGGTAAAGCTTTCCGTCATCCTCGAAATATTTGCCATCGTAGTTGGCAAAGTCAGCCTTGGACAGCGAACCCACGAGGACGTTGTCGGCAATCCAAGCCGTGGGCGGCTGTAGCGTAAGCACTGTCTCTGCGGGATGGGCGTGAGCCACAACGGTCCACTTGGCGGCAGTGGTTCCTTTTCGGATGGACGTACAGGGTCACAGCCATCTCCCAGGTGCCTTTCCACGTCTGGTAGATGTTGCGATTGATCACGTCACCGAAGACATTTCCCGCATCCTGTGCGGCATGTTGCAGGTCAGGTGCAAGAGTGATCGCGTCGGAGGTGAAGCATTCAAGACGTATAGCGCCCTTGCAGTCCAGGAGCGCTGAAGTGGTTCCTGAAAAGTATTGAGGCAGAAGCGGCTGCAGCCGAGGTGAAACATGGACAGGGTACGGATCGCCGAAGTAACCGATATGCTCGGAGACGTTTACCGCTGTCATTGGTTGAATGTCGAATAGGTCGGGGGCTGCAGCGGTGTTGCTCTGCGCGTGTAGTACCGGCGCAGAAAGCAGAATCAGAGACGCTGCCAGATGCTTTCTCTTGTCCCTTCTGTTTGTTGACACCTGATTTCGACATTGTCTTCTTCTTGAAAGCACCATTTGAGCTTTGCTTCCTTTCCGGCTTTGTTTAGAACTCGGTGTATGACGCGACACGCAAGCGAAAGGAACCACAGCAACTGTGCTCTTTCTTCTTCGATGTGGTGCCATGACGTGCAGGGTAACTGCGCGGGATATTTTCGGCTTCGGGTGTGTACTGGCACGTGTTTGCAGGGCCGCCCGGAACATGGAGCACATCAGGGCACCCGATTTCCTCCAAGGCCGCGTCAGGCTGCAGGCGAAGTCTCTGGATATCGAGAACGGCCCTACTGCCACGGGCATAGGTGCGCAATGTAGTGTCCGACGCGGCTGCTCCCGATCCGAGTAAAAGACGGGCATGGTCATAGCTGCTTCTCCGTGACGTCGATTGGATACATGCACTCAATTCTCAGTTCCTGCGCTGTAACGCTTTGCGGCGTGCCAACGGTGGTGATGAGAGAGAAATAAGAGAGCCGCGTGCCCTCCTTCCGGAAAGTGATGGGAAGGACGGCACTTTCAGGGCGCAAAGGCGACTTCAACTCGGCGACGCCCGGGAAGTTGCGCAGCCTGGCCAGAAGCTTTTGCAAATCTGGGTCAAGGACCTGACCAAGAGCCTCGCGATGAACACGCTGCAACAGACCAGCGGCAACCACCTCCCAATCTTCCACGAAGGGCCGGAGCCCATCTGGATGAAAGACCAACTCCAGTAGGTTGCGTGGCCGAGGCCACTGAGTAAGATCGATGAGGCTACCAAAGAGACGAGGAGCGCCCGAGTTCGTCCTGAGGACATTCCAGTAGCGATCTATCAACAACGCCGGATGTGGCTCATGGTTAGTCATCATGATGTCGATCGCACGCATCAGAGTCGCCATTGATGGATCTTCCGTGTGCGGCTCCTGATATGCAGGGGCGTAGCCCGCAGCAAGGAACAACGCGTTTCGTTCGCGGAGCGGAACATTCAAGGCGTCTGACAAGGCGAGGAGCAGCTTGCGGCTAGGAACGCTGCGGCCGCTCTCCACAAAGCTCAGATGCCGCTGTGACACATCTATCTCAAGAGCGAGATCGAGTTGACTCACGCCCCTTTGGCGGCGCCAGTAACGCAGGAATTCTCCAAGTTGATCGTTCAATGAAACCAGTTCTGCATTCATGTGATCGCCTGTTTGCTGCTGCTCCCTGGCTGATCTGTCGGTTGCGCCATGGCAGTGTGACCCTGTGCCGCAGTGCGAGAGCTAGCCACCTTGTTGGTTTAATTGGATTGTGTTGCTCATGGCCCTGCAGCTCTAGGTCACCCGCGTAAATGAAGCGTAGTCGGCCTAAGCCGCGCGGAAGGGCGCCGGGGGTACAACGAGTTCTACGCGGCCCGTGTGAACGTCGTAGACCAAACCGGAGAGTAGCCAGGAAGCAGGTAGAGCTTCCACACCGCTGAGGACAGCAACGTCTACCTTGACCGATTCACGGGGATCAGCGAGGGCCTTGGAAGCTACTTCAGTCTCTGGTACCTCAAAGTAGTCCTTCAGCAGAACGGCGTCGTTCTTGAGTCGCGTAATGCCACAGTCGGTATGGTGCAGAACGATGACGTTGAACTCACCCCCGCCGCCGGGAGTGGCAGCGGCCACCTGCCCAATACGACCGAGTAGCTCAAGTTGGCGCAGTATTCCGGGAGTGACCCGGCCGCCGATGTTGCGCATCACCACCGCTTCGCCCAGTTTCAATCCCAGCATATGAGCCGGATCAACGCGCATGTCCGCGCAACCAATGACGATGGCTCTTACAAACGGAAGGGTCTCGGGAAGAGATGGCATGAGCGTGCCCGCTGCTTGTTGCTGTGCGGCGAAGGTCGCGTTGTTCTGGAGGAGGCTTTCCACTTCGTTCATCGTTGTCATCCTAGAAGGGCTTTAGGAGCCCGGATTTCTGTTTCGAAACGTTTGCCTTCGCAT
>JBPBPZ010000237.1:0-8514 GCA_050954525.1 Janthinobacterium lividum | reverse complement strand
ACCCGATGAAAGTGACTTTAATCGGCAAAGCCGCATCGCGCCGCTACGTCTACCGTAGGATGCGATCGCAGGAAGACCTTGGAACGAAAGGTTCTCTGTTGGAGGTGGAAGGCGTGCGGTGGCATGCCACACTCTTTTCGGAGTTGACGGAGGAAGTGGTGCTTGCTCAACCCGGCAACTTTAGCCAGTTCCGACAACTTACATTTTTGAAGATGTTGTCCTGCAGGTAGTCACGGCTTGATCCAGCAAAGGTGTGGAACGTACGCGATGGAGGGACCGGGCGGGATCAGGATTTCTGACGGCAGTGTCTTTACCGGGACGCTCAGCGCAGTCTCAACCGGCCATCCCCGGCTGCACCTTACCCTCAGCAAGGATTTTGACAGTCCAACACGTTCGGCCCATTCGCTCTCCAACAACGTGACGCCCTCGAACTCAAGCTGACGTTTAGAAGCGTGCACCCTGACTGCCGTTGTGATCGGCCCCCCGACGTTCTTGTGTATTTTTCCAGTGGCGAGGTGGCTGGCCTCATCCGCGAGATAGGACCGCTTGAGGAAGGCGGCGCCGTAGTAAGCGTAGAACCTGCCGGAGCTACCTACCCGCCAGCGGCCATAGTCAAGAAGTAGGGCAGCTGACAACGGTTATCGCCTCAGCGGTTGCACTCCCGTCAGGCAACGTTCCAGTGCGCAATAAGTGAAGCAGTCCACGTTCTACCGTACCGACCTCGCTCTGCGATCCCCGCGGAAGGTCTGGGGCCGAAAAGGTACCCGTAAAGTGACGAGTTCGGCGCGAGTTTTAGAGTTCTGGCCGTAAGCCAGTCTTTCGTCCGCTGGATCATGGATGCGCTGTTGGCAGGCCAACTACAAGCATCACGGCCATGAGGGCCGTATGTCTGCCGAGTCGTGTTGTTGGTGGTCTTAGATTCGTTGCAGCTGCTGCTTACTAGGCGTTCGATCTCGTCGAAGGGGTGGAGTGGAAAGAAGCCAATGGCCAGATTGTCCGCAGAAACTGCAATGTAACCACGTCTCCTACGAAACACCGGAGCAGTTCCACGAGCGAGCCGAGAACCGCCAGTTCCGCGCGTGCAGCTTCCTGCGGAGAGGGCGGCTGCGGAATTTCCGTGAGACCCGCGACCGTTCCGCTTGGTGATGCCCGCGCAAAACGCAGCCAAGGGAACTCGGACACATGCGCGAGTAAAGCCCGCGAAAGCATCGAATGCAAACCATGGCTGCCGCCCATGACGGCGAAATGCTCGCACAGCTTGTCGAGAACACGAAACTGGGGTGAGCCGTCTGCGTCAGGCACAGAGGCAACACATGCCTGGAAAGCAAAGAGATGCGTCGCAAGGTCTTTGACTATGTTCGTGACCGGAATGTGTGCTGCTGATGTTGTGGGGGGAACCTCGTTGCTGAACTGGGGCAACAACGCTGGAGCTACGTATGAAGCGCTATCGCGCTCTGTCAAGTTGCCAACGAGGGTCTCGAACTCAGAGTCCACAAATTGGCCGTTGCTGCTCAATCGAGCCGTCGCAACGGCCTCCACGATAGCCGAGGTGAGAACAACGGATTCTGGGTTATCTGCATCGGATTGTATCCATGGCTCAAGGATTGCTCCATCACTGCGAACCATCAGGGAGTAAAAGGCGACAAGTCGGGAACAGATGACTTGCCGCCGCTTGTCGCTTTCATAGTGATCCCAGATCACCGCCACAGCACGGGTGAGCGGGACCTCATCGCCGAACTTGTCTTCCTCATCCATCAGAACGGATTTTGCGCCCGTCAGGAGAGCGTCCGAATTCCACTCTGAATTTCTGGTCAGATGAACACCGGAAGTTTTTGTTTTCGGCGTTGGTACGTTTCCGTTCGCCGCGGCCACAAAGAGCGCGATGGCAAACCCCATCTCGTCGGTAGTAACGGGGAGGAGAGCGACCGGACTCTGTTCATTTGAGGAAGTCATTGTTAGGGGTTGAGTTCAACGGTTACGTTGTCGGCTTGTGGTCCTTTCTCGCCCTGTATGACGTCAAATGCGACGGGATCGCCTTCTTTAAGGCTCTTATAGCCATCCCGCTGAATCGCGGTGAAATGACAGAAGACGTCTGGCCCCCCATCGCGACCCAGAAAACCGTAACCCTTTGCGTTATTAAACCATTTCACAAGACCAACGTGTTGTGCCATCGAAGCTCCTCGTTCAGCAGGTTTGAGATTCGTCATTTTCGATGATGCGCCAGGCGGGCTCCGCAGTTGCGCTATGAGCGTTACACCGTTCAGCAGTGTAAGCATCACATCCCGGCTTCGCGAATGCTGTGCTGTTTGATACAACACCGGACATCCGCTCTTTCGCTTGTATGATAGGCACGGTCTGGCAGAACGAAACTCCACTTGCCTTAGTCCAGTGTTTCGAGAATAGGAGTTGTTGTGGATCCTGAGCCTATAGTAAGTGATGTTCGATCATTCGAGGTCCAGTCCTTCCTCGCGAGTACCGGGATCGGCAAAAGCATCCTGCCATTTCAGAAAGGAAGTGGGATCTTTGCGCAAGGGGACAGTTGCGAAGCCATCTTTTACCTTCAGGAAGGCACAGTCAAACTGACGGTGTTATCAGAGCAGGGTAAAGAGGCAACCATAGCTCTTCTGAGCGGTGGAGACTTCGTCGGGGAGGAGTGTGTCGCCACTTTCCAGCCTTTTCGCTCTGCTACGGCTACAGCTTTTACAAATTGCACTCTGCTGCGCATTCGAACTTCTGAAATGCAGAGGGTCTTGCGCGATGAGCCCCAGATGTCTGCGGCGTTTGTCGCATATTTGCTCGCAAGAACCGGCCGCATTCAGGCCGATCTGGTTGACCATCTCTTCAACTCGGCGGAAAAACGTCTCGCGAGAACGCTTCTGCTGTTGTCCAACTTCTGTGCGGAGGAACCTATTGAAACGCTTGTGCCACAGATCAGTCAGGAGACTTTGGCTGCTATGATTGGGTGCACCAGATCACGAGTCAGTACCTTTCTCAATCGCTTTCGCAAACTTGGATACATCGAATACGCAGACCGCATCCGTGTAAATAAGGGCTTGCTACAGGTAATCCACAACGAATGAGCAAGCTGCGCAGGTGGAAGTTTCGTAGCGTTGAGCCTCGAAGCACGCGTCCTTCTACGTTCAATCGTAGTTCTTGGTGGAATACGGCAGCGCCACGGAGAATACCGAACCAGATCGGTCGCTCCGAGTGCTGGATCGAACACGGACAGTCCCGCCGTGCTTCTCTACGATTTGCTTTGTTACCCAGAGGCCTAGTCCCGTGCCCAGCTCTCCTTTGGTGGTAAAGAAAGCCTCAAATATTCGGACGGACTGTGCAGGCGTCATACCTTTGCCATTGTCAGCTACTGTGACCCTGACCGTCTGCGGGCTGGCACAGGAACGCACACCGACCGAGCTCTTCAAAGTGATTTTGCCATACGGTTGAACTGCATCCAGGCTGTTGGAAACGAGGTTGACGAATACCTGTCGCAACTCACCGAAGATCCCCTCAACGGCAGGGTCTAGTCCAAGGCGAAGATCGACGGTCACATGTTTAGCAGCGATCCGATTGCTCAAGAGCTGAACGACAGATTCGATCACCTGGTTCATACTAACTTTGCTTGGCACCGTAGCTTCCCGGTAGAAACCCAGGGATTGACGAGTCATGTGCGTAACGCGACGCAACTCATCGTCAGCCATTTCCAAGAACACGCGCACACCTTCTGGTAAATTGGGATCACCCTTTGCGATGTAGATGCAGTTGATCGCTGCATCGAGCGGGTTGTTGATCTCATGGGCCAATGTGGCTGCGAGCCGACCGACGCTGGCAAGCTTTTCACTCCGAAGAAGCATTGCCTCTGCATGTTTGCGCTCACTAATATCTAGAACAATGCCAGAATAGAGAACGGCTTCGCCATTGTCGCCCTGAGTGGGACGGCCTCGTGCAAGTATCCAGCGAACGGCATCTGTTTTGCCGCCGAGCCGGAACTCGACGCTTATCTCACCTGAGTTCTCCGCCATTCGTTCTGCAGCCCCATCTACAGCCGGCCAATCGTCACGGAACACCAGTGACCGCCAGCTCTGGTAAGAAGCCTCATGGCTATATTGGCCGTCAGGAGAGTGTAGGTTTTGTCCTTGCAATTTCAGCTTCTTTGAAGCTACATTCCATTCCCAGGTGCTTGCGTTTGCAGAATCTAGTGCGAGCATCAGCCGATCTTCGCTCGTTTTAAGAGCTTCCTGGCTGCGTTTCCTTTCCTCAATCTCTATGCGCATTTGTGCTGCCAGAGCATCAGCAGTCTCCGCGAGTTCATGCTGGCGAACGGCCGACAGCATCAACGCCTGATTGATCTCGGTCGCTTGCCGCTTGAACTCGGATATTGCAGAAATTTGAAGGAGAACCCGGGACTGGATTGCAGCAGCGGGACCGAACGGCCATGCAGAATAGGACCAGCAGATCTCTTGCGGTGAAGAATCGCGGAGCTCCACGTGAGTTTCCGCTTCGGAGGTGCGCGCTACTCGATCGATGAGGCGAAGGCATTCCTCGCACCGAGGGATCGAAGCAGCCAACGTAGACCCGACGATCACGTCCATTGGCCTGCCTAACAGCTGGCAGAAAGCATCATTGGCATACCGCACGATGTGCGTGCCAGCGTCGGCCAGTGCCGTAGGAATTAACGATGCGTCAAAGAAATCATTGCACCGTATCGGCGAGCCCATTCCATCCATAAAGCCTGCCGACCCTTCTCTCATCTATGGCAACTATGCCTATTGCTTAGGCGTTTCCGGGACGATGGCTGGCCGAGGGATCCCGGAGATCAGGCCAGTGTAGTCCGCGAGATTGGAATCGAGTAAAGCAAGCCCCTGGGACCCTATTTCGTACTCCTGTATCTTCTTGCTGTGTTTGCCTCCGCGCATTTTGATCACAGCCAGAATCCTGCGGAGCTCACCCCCGATCTCCGCGTAGCGAAGACGAATGAGATCGTCAGTCAAAAACGAAATCGAATATTTGCTGAATCCCAGCGAGGTGAACGACTCTTCGATCTCTACGGTGCTCATGACGGTGACCCCCACTCCTGTGAGAGCGGCGATCATTCGGTAGAGCGATTCTCGAAAATCGATTCGGTAGCCGGGGGCTAAAGCCATCTCGAAACCGGAAAGCGAGTCGAGAACGAGACGCTTCGCGTCTACTCGCTGGACTGCTTGCAAAATCTCCTGCATGGCTTCTTCAATCGAGAGATCCAGCGGACGGAGATAGAGGATTTCCAGTTTGCCGTTCTTGGTTCCGGCTTCAAGGTCTTGTCCCAGACTCTCAGCGCGGCCCATGTAATATTCTGGACGCTCTTCGAACACCGCGACGATCCCGCCTTCACCCTGCTTCTGCCCCTCGGCGATGAACTGCGAGGCGATGACTGACTTTCCAGACCCCGAAGGACCCGCGATCAAGATGCTGTCCCCTTCAGGAACTCCCCCGCCGAGCATCGCATCCAATCCGCCGATGCCAGTCGCAAGACGGGTAGAGGTGTGCCGCTTTTGTTTTCTGCCCGAGAGCCCTAGCGTGCGGGAAAATGCTTGAATTCCCGCCTGCGTGATCCGGAAAGTATGAAGTCCCGGGACCGATTCCTGGCCGCGCAGCTTGATGACCTGCAGCTTGCGGGTGATCGAACTGCGCTCAGGAACCTGAGACAACCAGAGAAGGCCGTCGGCTACCGTAAAGACCGGGCTATCACGCAATTCCAGTTCTGTGTACTCCCCAATCAGAAAGCTTGTGGTCTGCCAACTCGTGAGATGCAGCGCCAACCGTTGGACGAAGGATTGTAGTTCGACATCTCCTCCGACGGTGACCGCTTTTCTGGCGACACTGCGGAAGGAGTCGACGATCACGATGCCGGGGTTGGCGCTTTCCACTTCCTTCACGATGGCAGCCAAAACCCCGTCGAGGCCTTGCTCTAGAAGAACATCTCCCAGATTGATGAAGCGCACGCAATTGCCAACTTTTTCCGGATCGAAAAAGTCGTATTGCTGCTGATAACGGAGCATCTTAATCGCTGGTTCGCCCAGCACGGTGAAATAAAGTGCTGGTCGCTCTGCAGTTGCATTTGCAAACAGGAATTGATGAGCCATCGTCGTCTTACCGCAGCCAGGGGCGCCGGCTATGATATTGAAGGAGAATTCCGGAACTCCTCCTCCAAGAATTTCATCAAGGCCGGGAACACCGGTCGGCAGTTTTGCAATCTTGACTTTGTTTGACTGGTTCATGCTTTTGTGTCCTTTCCGTCCCCTCGGTCATTGAAAGAGGCGTCCGGCCATACATCCTGAATCAGGCGCAGCGTTAGAGCCTCCCCAAGGATTGTGCATAGCAGATCCACCATATTTCCGATAAGGACAGCCTCGCCTCTGGCTGCTTCGTCCGCGTTGAGTCGCGGCTCTATTTCGGAGAGATGCTCAAAACACCCGTCCTCCCCTATCTTCGCATCGGCAAGTCCTGGGACTTCAGCTTTGGTCAGTGTGAGGGCACGAGAGGCAAGTGCCGCAAATCCCGTCGTTCCGGTCAAGGAAGAGAGTGGCCGGCGCAACTTGTCGTACACGCGAAAATCCACGCCCGCGTCCGCAGCGTGAGGTTTCCTGCTGTCGACTTCCAAAGCGAGTAGACGCTGCGCGAGTTTCTGAGCTCTGTTGGTGACCGGGATAAGCCGCTTCCTGACGTTAACGTTGCTCCATATTGAAATGAGCGGCGGCCGTTTGTCAACGAAGGACCGCACCGCACACTCCACTGCCTATACACGTGGCGAACCACTACGACACTGTCGTCCGAACCTTCTCCGCAGAGCAATAGAAGGAGACCAATCTCTAACCTCAACTAATCAAGCTATGAGAAGCGATCGCACCGGCTCACGTAGGGCCGGTGCGATTTCCAGATAGTTCCCCTACACAGCAACTCGTGGCAGCTTCTTGAACATCTGGCTGATGTCTTTATCAAGCTTTTTCGTGTTCTTATCCGCATTACTTGAAATCGTCTCTTGGGTATTACCCCGGAAAACGATCTGGTGTGTTTTCGAGTCGTACAGGTCTACAACCAACATTCCCACGGGAATGTTTTGCACGGTTGTGCTGGCATCGCCTCCACCAAAGCCTCCACCCCCGTATCCGCCTCCTCCGAATCCTCGCCCGAACCCGCCACCATAGCCCCATCCGCCGCGGCCGCCCCATCCGAACCCGCCGCCCCCGAGGCCGTCATAGAAAGTGTTGTACTCCTGCTGATCCTTGGTATTTCCAATCGCTGAAACTGTTACATCACCACCCGACGGCACCATGGTCCAACCTTGTGCAGTCAGATCCTTGGTGATCGCGTCGGTGACCCGCGAGTCGAAGAGGGGATTGGACATTTGCACTTTATAAAACGAGAAGGTGTGATAGGACCCGAAATTAGCTTTGTGATCGTAATCGGTCTTCACCTCAGCCAATACGGTTGAAGCGCAAAGAGCAAGAGTGGTGAGAACGGTCGTATGGCGGAATATCTGCTTAGTAGACATATAGAATGCTCCTGCATAACCAGGAGCACTGCGCGCGTCCCCAAGGCTTGACAAAGACTGTGATGTATCCGTAGTGATTATGGTTTTGTTTCGGCTATGCTGGGCTTGTTACAGGCTGGGTGCCGCAGCTGGTGTGGATCAAGGCACCGCCGCTACCACCGTTGCCGTCGACTCAGCTATCTGCCGGGACCGCAACCGGCGTGACTCCCTCCTGTATAGACAGCGGACCATAACCCTTTTCGGCCTGCATCCAAGAGACGACATGCAGAACTTGCCAACCACTCCGCCGGAATGTCTTCGCGAGGGCGTAGCCAGGCTCATTCAAAGCCCCCTGAAGACGATCGCGCCTCCGTGGAGTTGGAAAGCTGCTACATGTAACGCTGTCGTACGTGCCCTCGCATTCTTCGCGACGAATCTTCAGTCTGGCCGTGAACAGGCCACCAAGGCCATGCTTGTCGAAGTTGTTTTCGCTCTCTTCGCAGGAGGGTTGATTGGAGCTGTTTCGCAGTATTTGCGACGAGCCCGGCCTTTGTGGGCTACCGCGCTTCTGCTTTGCGTAATGCTTCCGGGAGCGATGATCGTGGCCCAGGGCGGCGTACACCGCCTTGCAAACACTCAACATCAGAGCAGTGGGGTTTTGGTCTCCTCCTGCCTTGGCGTCTTTGTGGCAACCTACACGTGGTACGCCATGCGACGGGGAGCCATGCTTGGAGGGACCGAACAGACGACAGTACGGCACGACCTTCACTCATTGCCGCGTATCTCATTGGACTTTCTGCTGAGTGTTCCGCGTTTCGTGGTTACCAGATGGAGGCACGAACGCCCGGTTCGTTAGGTTCTCCGCGGGTTCGTTGCTGCATACCCGCGTGTACATCATGCCCGGCAGCTCATCACCCGAGACGAGGCCATGTATTGTGAGAACTAACGTGAACAGGCCCGAGAACTGCACGCGCTCTCAGCTTTATCTAAAATGTTCGGAATGGACC
>JBPBPZ010000174.1:0-8548 GCA_050954525.1 Janthinobacterium lividum | reverse complement strand
AGAGCAGCATCTCTGGTTTCACCATTCAGACCAACGGCAACCTGACGGCGCAGTCGAACAACCTGAACCCGTACGCGGTTGGTTCCGGTCCTGTCTGCATGGTGGAAGATCCCTCCAAGCAGTGGGTGTACACCTCAAATCAGGATGGCACGATCACCGGTTACCACATTAACCACGTAGAAGGCACCCTGAACGTGCTTGCACGCGGGTCCACCTTCCAGGCGCAGGGCCGACCAGCCTGCCTGATCATCAGCGGCATTACAAGCTAAAGAATCAAAGCGGCTGCCCACACCCTGGGCAGCCGCACTCTGTACCGGTTTTGAGGAAATCCATCGCATGAAGTTCAACAGCATCTGCCGGATCGGCGCAGCCTCAGTGCTGTCGCTCGCCGCCTGCCTGGGATTTACCGCCTGCAGCCGTGACTATACGGTCGGCTTTCTCTACGTCACCTCGTCGCGCGGCACCACAGCGAATCCCAATGGCGTTCTGAACGAGTTTGGAATCGACTACCAAACCGGTTCGCTGATCCGGCTTGCCAGCTCCGGGCAGGATTCGGGTGGCCGCAACCCCGTGGCTCTCGCGATCACTTCAAACCAGAAGACTGTGTTTGTGGTGAACCGTGACGATTCCAACATTGTCAATTTTCAGATCGGCACCGACGGCAAGCTCTACTCGCAGAAGACGGTGACGGTTTCCGGCAGCTATCCGATGGCCCTTGCCCTGTCGGGTGACAGTAAGTTCCTGTATGTCCTGTTCACCTACCAGCCTGGATATACCACGGCCAATGTCGGCCCTGGCGGCATGGAAGTTTTCCCGCTGACCACAGACAGCACTGGCCTGGTCTCACTGGGTACGCCACTGTCGAATGGCGGTTTGAACTACTTCCCGCTTGGTATGACCCCGGTAGGCATTGCTGTAACCGCAAACGTGTCGAACACGAATGTGACCGCGACCAACGGGTCAGACTGTTCGAACACCTCCTGCTCAAGCTATGTCTATGTGATCGATCAGGACAGCCGGGTCACAAACAACCTGCTCGCGTTCCGGCGTGATCTCAGCTCAGGCGCGATCACCCCGATCGGCAACACGACCATTGCAACCGGCACAGCGGCATCAACCGGCTACAACTCGGGCGTGTTGGCTAGCGCCATCGCTGCGGGCCCGCTTGGCAACTTCCTCTACGTGACGGATTACGCGCAGAACTTGGTGATTGCCTACAGCATGAGCGCAGGCGGCATCCCCACGGCGATCACCACTGGACCATTCGCCACGCAGTCGCAGCCGGACGGTATCGTCGTTGATCCACGCGGCAAGTTCCTGTACGTTGCAAACTACAACTCCAGCACGGTTAGCCCCTACGCCATTGCACAGGGCAGCGGAGCGCTTTCGCTGACCAGTTCGGGTGCGCTGGCAACACGTACCGGACCGACCTGCGTCACGGTTGAAAACGCACTGGGCATCTACCTGTACACATCCAACTTCCTGGATAACAGCGTCAGCGGTATGCAGTTGAACTCTGCGACGGGCAACCTGGCACGTGTTCGTAACGATCCGTTCTCGGCATCTGCGGGTCCAACCTGCGCCGCGGCAATCGCCAATGGCACGCACTCAACGCAGATCATCCAGTAACTGTTCCGCAGCATCGCAACAGCAAAGGCCTCGCACACCGCGGGGCCTTTGCTGTTGTCAACTTGTCTGTATCTCGCGCGAAGCAGGATGAACCTTATGCACCGAGTCGCCTTGTTAACCACCGGCGGAACGATCGAAAAGCGTTATGTCGAGCAGGCCGGGTCCATGGAAAACACCGAGCCGCAGATTCGTCGATGCCTCGGCATGCTGCGACTACCCACCACAGAAATCCTGGTGGAGGAGTTAATGAACAAGGACTCCCTGGTAATGACCGAAGCGGATCGCAGTGTGATCGCCGAACGCGTTCTGTGGCATGTTGCGGCTGGTATTCCGGTACTGGTGACGCATGGCACCGACACGGTCATTACGACGGGGCAATCCGTAGCCGAACGCCTGCTCGCAGAGCTGCCGGGGAACCGTGTCCCTGTGCTGTTTACCGGTGCCATGACACCGTTTGGCGTGGAAGGTTCAGACGCTCTGCAGAACCTGGCGGAGGCGTTGCTGGCGACGCGTCTGCTGGGTCCAGGCGTGTTTCTCGCCTTCCACGGTGACGTGTTCCCCATTGCAGATGTTCGCAAAGACCGCGCACGGAGCCAGTTTGTGCGGATTTGATCAGTGGCTAGTCAGCGCAGACGACTGGAGGCATTCCGGCGCAACAGGCGCTGCCCGCTGAAATCGACCAGCTCTCCCGCTATGCACAGCCGCTGGAACAGGTAGACTGTTGTAGCGTGCGGAAGTGGCGAAATTGGCAGACGCACTAGACTTAGGATCTAGCGGAGCGATCCGTAGGGGTTCAAGTCCCCTCTTCCGCACCAAGATTCCGTACCAGCAGAGAGATTATGGCCGACAACACAAACATCGAACCTACCCTTCGCGTGACCCAGTCTGACGATTACAACGATGTGTACGCGAACAGCGTGCAGATCCGTATGAGCGTGTGGGACTTCCAACTCGTATTCGGGACCATGCAGTCTTCCACGCCGGACGAGGTCACCTTTCTGACCAAGCAGGGCATCTTTCTAAGCCCGCAGCAGGCCAAGGCACTGTTCAACGTATTGGGCCAGAACCTGGCGCAGTACGAAGGCACCTTTGGCGAGCTGAAGCTGGAGCCAGTCGGCATGCAGCAGGGCGGCGGACCCATTCCCGTAAACTAACTTCAAAACGCGTTTAAGAACCGGAGCAAACAGCCGTGAAGGAAGCAGCCGTGGGGAAACAACGCCCGCCGCTCTCCGTCTCGCTACTGTTTGCTCCGGTTTTTGTTGCTGTGTACCTGCTGCATTGGACGTTGCTGCGCCTGCCCTACTACTGGGATGAAGGTAGCTACTACATTCCGGCAGCATGGGATTTCTTTCGCCTGGGTACGCTGATCCCGGAAACGACGATGCGCAACGCGCATCCGCCGCTGCCCTCTATTCTTCTGGCGGGCTGGTGGAAGCTGGCCGGGTTCCACGTCTACAGCACGCGGTTGCTGATGTGCCTGGTGACGACGGCTGCCCTGCTTGCCGTGTTTCGGCTGACCCGGCTGCTGCTGGATGATGCCGCGGCAATCGCCGTTATGGTGCTGACCGCGATCTATCCGGTCTGGTTTGCGCAGTCCACGCTGGCACACGCGGACACGTTCGCTGCCGCATTCACCTTGTGGGGCCTGGTTTTCTACGCGGATCGAACGGAGTGGACGGGACAGGTTGCCGCAGCTGCCCTGTCGAACGCGATCAGCGTCTCCCTGCTGTTTGCGTTGGCAGCGCTGGCTAAAGAGACGGCCATTGTTGTGCCCGCCACTTTGTTTTTGCTGGAGGTTTGGCTGCTGCTTCGAAGCCGCAGGCCGCAGGCGACAAGTGTCGGCAGCCCCCGGGATGACTTGCCACACGAGAAGAAAGCAGGTCCTTCGACTTCGCTGCGCTCCGCTGACGAAGCTGGCAGCGGCACGAGAGTTCAGGGAAGGCAGCTTCCGGTTCACGATGAAGCGGAGCATACGCATTCGTTGGTGTGGCTGGTGGCACTCGCCTTTCCGGCGCTGCCGCTGCTTGGCTGGTACCTCTACCACCGTGCGAAAACCGGTTTTATGTTCGGTAATCCGGAGTTTCTGCGCTACAACGCCACCGCGAACCTATCCCTAACGCGTGTGCTGCTGTCGCTGTACCACCGCATGACGCACCTGACCGTCCACATGAACCTGTTCGTGCCCGTTTTAGTGACCTGCGTGCTGTTGTTTGTGCGGGAGCGAAGCGACCCTGCAGGCAAATCCCAGCGGCAGCTTTCTGCGGGCGCAGTGCGGATGCTGCTGGCATTGCTGATCGGGCAGTGGATCGCCTTCTCCGTTCTAGGCGGGGCTCTTCTGACGCGGTACCTGCTGCCTGCGTACCCGGTGCTGCTAATCCTGTGCGTGGCCGTTTGGAAGAACCGGATGCGGCTGTGGCCGGTCATTGCGGGTGTATCGTTGCTGGCATTTGCGATTGGCTGTGAGGTGGCGCCACCCTACCCGTTCACGCCCGAGGACAACCTGGCCTACCGTGACATGATCATGGTGCACCAGCACGCCATCCACGAACTTTTGCGGCGGTACCCCGGAGCAACGGTGCTGACGGCCTGGCCCGTCGCAGCCGACCTGCAGCGGCCAGAGCTTGGGTATGTGCGGGCACCGATCCACACTGTCAGCATCGAGAACTTTTCGTCGGAACAGGTTGCAAGGGCCGCTGCAGATCCGGGTGCGTACGACGTTGCCCTGGTCTTCTCAACCAAGTACGACCCGCCACCCGGAGGGCTGAACCTGACAGGAGCGAACCGCGCAAACGACCGGCGCTTCTACGACTATCACCGTGACCTGCTGCCGGGCGAGATTGCCCGCGCACTGGGCGGATCGGTGGCCTGGCAGGAAGATCGTAAGGGCGAGTGGGCCGCGCTACTGACGTTCCCGCGCGGGTACGACGCATGGCTGGCGGTACCGCTTATCCCCTTCAAGGCGCACTAGCCGACGCCTATAATCGCACCTATGCGTTTCCGTTCCCAAGTTCGGTGCCTTGCGGTCGCAGCCTTTCTTGCTGGAGGTTTCCAGGCCGCTTCGGCGCAGGCGACCTCGGCAGCGGGAGCGCAGGCAGACCTGGCAGGCGGCCGCGTTGTGCTGGTGCTGCCTTTCGACAACCGGTCTGACCAGCCAAACCTCGACTGGATCGGCGAGTCGTTCGCGACCACCATCAACCAGCGCATGCGCTCCGCCGGCTTCCTAACCATTTCGCGGGATGATCGCGTGTACGCCCTGGATCATCTCGGTCTACCCACCGGCTTTCGTCCCACGCGCGCAACGACGATCCGGATTGCACAGACGCTGGACGCACAATTTGTCCTGGTGGGCAGCTACAACGTGAAGGATGGCCAGGTTACAGCGCAGGCACAAGTGCTTGAAGTAAACCGGCTAACCATGTCCAAGCCCCTGCAGCAGGAGGCATCGCTGCCCCGTCTGCTGGAAGTGGAAAACAACCTGGCATGGCTGTGTGCACGGCAGATGGACCCGAAATTTGCTGTCGCGCAGAATACCTTTGTGGCCGCATCGGCGGGTCTGAAGCTGGACGCCTACGAGAGCTACATCCGTGGCATTACGGCGAACACCGACGACGAGCGTGTGAAGCGCCTTAAAACCGCCGTCGACCTGGCACCCGGCAACACCAGCGCGCTGCTGGCACTGGGCAAGACGGAGTACACCGACAGCGATTACGACAATGCCGCCGCCGTGCTGGCCAAGGTTCCCGCGGCTGACCCGCTCGCATTAGAGGCCGGATTTTATCGCGGCCTTGCGCGCTTCAACACGGCGCACTATGCCGACGCGGAAGGCGCATTTGCCGTAGTTGGGACGAAGCTCCCCCTGCCTGAGGTCATCAACAATCAGGGTGTGGCAATGGCTCGTCAGCACAAGGACGGCACCGTGCTGCTGCAACGGGCCTCCTCCGCCGATCCCCTGGATGCCGACTACCACTTCAACGTGGCCGTTGCCCTGCATCGTAAGGGCGACAATGCCCATGCAAAGACAGAGATCGAACAAGCGCTGAAGCTGCGTCCGACCGACGCCGAAGCCAGGGAGTTAAGCGCCGTAATTGCTGGAACGCACGCCGCTCCGGCAGGCTTTGACCCTCAGGAGCGCATCCGTAGAACCTACTCGGAAGCCGCTTTTCGGCAGGCTGCCTTCCAGATCGACCAGTTGCGTGGGGCGCGGATCGCATCGCTGCCGCCCAACAAGCAGGCCGACGAATACGCGCAGGCCGGGCAGGAATACCTGACGCAGGGGCTGGTGCTGGAAGCCGAGCGCGAGTTCCAATCGGCCCTGGCCGCGGATCCAAATTCTGCGTCAGGCCATCTTGGTTTGGCTCAGGTCCGAGAACGATCCGGCAATGCCGAAGATGCCCGGAAGGAAGCCAGCGCCAGCCTGCAAACCAGGCCCAGCGTAGCCGCCTACCTGACGCTGGCACGCCTGGATGTGGCTGCCAGCAACAACAGTGCCGCTGCCATAGACGTCGGCAATGCACTTCGCCTGGAACCGGGCAATAGCGCAGCCCAGGGCATGAAGACGATGCTGACCGCCCGGGGCGTATCCATTCCATGAAGACCGGGTCGCGGTGGAGGGAGCGAATTCCTGCGCGATTCCTCTTGCTGAGCTTTGTTCTCCTGGTAGCTGTGACACTGCGCGCAGCAGTGCCACAGGCGACGCAAGCAGCAGCCGTCCCTCCGCCCGCCGTGCTGCAGATCGAACTTCACGACACCCTGCAGCCGGAACGTGCGCGTGTGTTTCTGCATGCCATGCAACGCGCCAACCAGGGCGGGTACGCGGCCGTCGTGGTGAACCTGAGTACGCCAGGAGGCCTGAGCGCTTCCACGGATCAGATGGTGGCGGCTATACAGCAGTCTCGCGTACCCGTGATTGTCTGGGCAGGTGCACCGCAGACCCGCGTGTCCGGGGAAGGTCTGCGCCTGCTTGCGGCAGCCGACCTTGCCTTGATGAACTCGCAGGCGTTTCTGACACCGCTGTGGACGGACCGTGTCCACGGCATATCCCAAAAAGAACAGGGCTCCGAAAGTCAACGCCTGTTGCTGGATCTGGAGCGGTCCAGCCGGGAACACGCCCGGGGCACTTCTGCCCTGAACGAACTGACCGCAGGAAGCCACTGGTTCACCGGTACAGAAGCAGTCGAAGCTGGCCTGGTGGACGCACGGGCAGAGAAGATCGAAGATGTGCTGCAGTTGGCCAGTTCCGTTGCAATGCAACACGGGAGCGAAACTGTCCGGCTCAACCTTCTGGGTGCGCATGTCGAGAAGACATCCGTCACCCTGCAGGAAATGCTTCTGCTCAGCCTGATGAACCCCGACCTTTGCGTGCTTTTGCTCACCCTGGGTCTGCTGCTGATCTACCTGGAAATCAACACCCCCGGGACAGTGGTTACTGGGGCAGCAGGTGTTCTGCTGGTGTTGCTGGCAGGCTATGCGCTGCACCAGATGCCCCTGACGACAGGCGGCATTGTGCTTTGCCTGCTGGCAGCGGCTCTGCTGCTGCTTGAGGGTCAATTCCAGTCGCACGGGGTACTGGCGTCGTGCGGCGTGCTGGCTTTGGTGGTGGGCTTGGCGGTCCTGGTGAATGGCCCGATTCCACAGCTTTCGGTTCGGTGGAGTGCCGCCGCTGGCGCGGGACTCGGTTGCGGTGGCATTACCGCGTCGTTGATCGTGCTTGGCATGGAAGCGCGACGCGCCAAGGTCAAAACAGGTGCAGATGCCATGCTGGGCTGGCTGGCCGTTGCGCAGACCGCACTTGCGCCAGAGGGCCAGATCCTGGTCCGCGGAGAGTTGTGGCGAGCCCGTTTGACGGGTAACGATTCGTCCGTGGCGGCAGGCGATCGTGTCAAGGTCCTGCGCGCAGATGGTTCCCTGCTTGAAGTCGCTGCAGTTCCTTCTGGAGATGCGCTGTAGAAAAGCGCGAACGCTCGCGTAAACTGGAGAACGTCCGGTTCTGCATCCGGAGCGAGGTTTCCCAGGTTCATGCCAAAGCGGTACGCCACCCTACTTCTTCTTCTGTGTTCCGGATTTGTGACACGTGCGCACGCACAGGATGCGCAGCCCACAGTGACCCGCACCAGCCGCGTCCTGAGCCACTTTGACCTTGGTGTTTCCGGCATTGCGCTGTTCACCAAGGGAGTTTCAGGCACGGTGAACCAACCCGTGTTGGGGCAGCCGTATCAGGTGGACCAGACGGCCAGCACGGCAGCCGGCGCCCTGGTGACCCTGCGTGGACAAAAGTCTGCGTTCAAGGGATTCGAACTGAACTACGGTTACGGCCGAACCGCGCAGACGTACACCTGCTGCAATACAAATCCCAATAACGGCACCTTTGTTGGTCCGTTGGTAGCGCAGGCTGCGGCGAATGAGTTCACCCTGGGTTACCTGGTGCGTCCAGAGCGGACGATCTTCGGCTTCAAGCCCTACATCAGTGCCGGTGCTGGAACCATGGAGTTCAAACCCACGCGCAATGGCGGCCAGGGCCTGCAGCCCCAGGCACGGGCGGCGTACTACTACAGCGTGGGTGGCGAAAATCTGCTAGTGGGCGATACCCTGGGTGTCCGCTTCGGTGTGCGCCAGTTGTTCTACAAGGCACCCGATTTTGGCCAGAACTACCTGACGCTTAAGAAGCTGACCAACACCTTCGAGCCGCAGATCGGGCTGTACCTCCACTTCTAAGCCCAAACCCTGCCCCGCAGATTCATCACGGGACCTGAAAGCCACCTATGAGCTCACAGTTCAACGACACGGAAGACGATGTGACGCTCCCCACTCGCAGGCCCGCCGGGGAAAGCTACGGCCCAGCCTCGCGGCGTGAGAGGGACATGGAAGAAGACAAGCCCGCTGAACGTGAAGTGACGCTGAACACGGGCATTGTGCTTGGCTT
>JBPBPZ010000201.1:0-8640 GCA_050954525.1 Janthinobacterium lividum | reverse complement strand
CGGTCGGGACGGAGCGTGAAGTTATTGCCGGCTGCGGCCTGTGCCACGCTGTTCTGGTACTGCGGCGTGGCATAGCTGCCGGTTGCAAAGGTGAAGTCGCCTGATACAAAGATGTCATCCAATGCGCGCGACACCTTGCCCGTCTTCAGAAAGGCACGGCCCGGACCGAAGGGCAACTCGGTAACAAAGTTACCTGTCAGCCTGTGGCGAACGTCGAAAGTGCTGTTGCCAAACTCAAGGTCAAGCCGCTGATCATTTTGCGGCACGGTGTTGTTGCCAGCTCCGTTGACTGAGCTGGCATCGTCGATGGAATGGCCGTACTGGTAGGTGGCACCCAGGCCGATACCTTTCTGCAGCCGCTTGCGGGCGTTGATTGTCAGTGCGTGAAAGCGTGATTCGCCAACCGAATCCTCATAAATAATGTTGTTCGTATTACCTGAAGTGGCCGTCAATGTCCGGTTCGGCGAGCGACGCATGTCCAGGTTGCCACCCAGGGCATTGTTATAGCCCACGTTCAGCACAACGCCCAGCGGCAACTGGTGCTGGATGTCGAAGTTCATCACTTGCACCAGGCCCAGGCGGTAGTTGCGGTTCACGGCAAAGGTGTTTGGAAGAATGCCGGTCTTGTTGCAGTTGAAAGCGTTCGTCAAGGTGAAGTTCGACAGAAAGCTGCCGCAACCCTGCTGCGCGCTGACGTTGTTCTGCGTAACTGCGAACGGCGCCTGGTAGCTGAGTGAATTGGCGAAGTTGCTGTACTGGCCGGTGTTGAAGTTAATGCCGTACCCTGCGCGCACCACGGTGTTCTTCACAAACTTTGGACGCCAAGCAACACCCACACGCGGCGACAGAAGCGTGCGGTCCGGTTGGATGAGGGACCGTGGGTACGCGGCTCCACTGTACTGTCCACGGCCATCGGGCAGCACCTGGGCATAGTTCTGCAGCGTTGCATCCGGGTCAAGATTTACCAGGCGGTTGTACTTCTCCACCAGCGGCGAAAAGTACTCGTAACGCAGGCCGGTGTTCAGCGTGACATTGGGCAGCAGGCGGTAGTCGTCCTGCACATAGCCGTCATAGACCCATTGCCGCAGATAGATTTTGTTGGTGCCTGCCTGGATGTTGCTGGTCTGCGGCGCGCCCAGCAGAAAGTCCGCGAAGCTGTTGCCGGTGTTTGACTGATCGGTGCTTGTGCCGGTGGTGCTTGGCCGCTGCGTGTTCAGGCCCGTAAATACGAACTGACCAATGCCGTTGGTGCCCGCGATCTGATCGTTGTGCACGCGCCGCCCATCAAAGCCGAAACGGAAATTGTGCTTGCCATGCCGCCAGCTTACGACGTCGCTCAGGCTCACGGTTGATCCCAGGCGGTCTGACGGATTGGTCTCACTGATGCTGGCAAAGTTCGTGAACGACAGCGCCGGAACGCCGTTGTACAAACCGGGCCGCGCCGATGCGGGACGGGGAATGACGATGCCCGCGGCGCTTGCTGGGTCAACCGCGCCATACGTGAAGGCGTTGGTCGTCATGGCGTGGGAGTAGTTCCAGTTGGCAGACAGGTTGTTACTCAGCCGTCCATAGCCGATGGAGTAGGTGGCGCTCAGGTTGCTGCCGTTGCTGCTCGTCTTTCCATCCAGCGACGGCAACAGCCCTCGGAGGTCGCTTGCCGCATGCGAGTAGGTAAGGTTTGCGCTGACGTTCTGGCGCAGCACCTTTTGCTGCTGCTGACGATTACCACCGCCCCCGCGTGCGCCACCTCCGCCGCCCCCGCGCCCGCCACCGCCAAAACCACCCTGCCCGGCACTTGCGCCCAGCGACCGCTGGTAGCGAAACGATAGCTGCGTGTTGTTGCTGCCCGCCGTTGTGATGCGCTGGTAGTTGTACTGATTCTCCGTGCCGGTAGCGCCGGTGCTGCCCACGTTAGGCAGCGGAATGTACTGCAGTAAAGCCTGTGCCTGCGCGCTGATCTGCGCGGCTGGAATGACGTTGCAGGTGGTACTGGCGGGATTGGTGCAGTCGCCATAGGTCTGGCCGGTGCGCGGATCGTACAGTGTGACGGGCGTGGTCGCGCCATTAACCGGTGCGGTTAGGCCGTTGAAGTTACCCGCTCGCTGGGCCAGCGTGGGCACCGTGCCCTGCGTGTTGAACGGGTTGATGTTGCGCCCGCCGGTCAGGTTCAGGAAGACGTTCTGCTTTGGGCTGGGCTTGAACAGGCCGGGGATGTAGGGCGATCCCGTGAACGATAGACCGTAACGGTTCGTACTGTAGTCGGGCTTGAAGGCCAGCCCCGTGACGGAGAACTGCGTGGCGTCCAGCGCGGAGTTACCCGCCTGGTAGAAGACATTGCCATGCACCTGGTTCGGATTAAAGTTACGGAAGTTGCCGCGCCCGCCCCCTAGGCCACCACGTCCACCGCCCCCCGGACCTCCAAAGCCACCGCCGAAACCTCCTGGTCCTCCAAAGCCACCGGGGCCACCTGCAACCATGCCGCCGATCAGGCCGACGACCGCATTCGCAATCTCAGCCTGTGCGCCGCCGTTGCGCTGGGCGTTGGCAATCGCGTCCTGAATGCGTGTGCGCACCTCGTCCTCGTTAAAGCCAGCGAGACCGTTGCTTTGGCCTGCCTGGCCGCTGATGGCAACCGAGTCAGACCCGCTGTTGTCAGCCGCACCCGCACCACCCAGCGAGGGCAGGGCTGTCCCTTCCGCTCCGCCACCGGTAGACGCTGTCTCCGTCAGAGCGTCGCCTGCGCCGGTGGCGCTTAGCGATTGCAGGCCGCGCGTCAGCAGCTGCGTATTGCCGCCCAGCAGGGAAGCAACAGTGTTGTCCCCGCTACCCGCTGCGGCGTTGCGAGCCGCCACGCGGGAAGCAAGCTCCATGCGAAAGGCTGCGGACCCCGTATGCTGCGTTGCATTCAGCAACACCTCTGCAGTGGCGGGTGCAAACGCAGCGAATTCCGCACGCACCACATAGCGGCCGTTACGCGGGATCACCAGCCGGAATGCGCCTGTAATGTCTGTAGCTCCGGTGTACTTTCGGCCCGTAAGCGTGTTGGTTGCAGTGACAGTAACGCCGGGCAGGGGCACACCCGGGGGTGTTTTACCGTTGTTGTCTGCCGCCGTGGCAGATGTAACCGACCCGCTGATGGTGCCGCCTTGCACGTCTGCCGGGCCAGTCGCCTGTGGTGCACTGTTGGCGGCGGGAACAGCGGCATCTGCGGGCGGCGTGGTCTGCCCATGCAGCGCCGCCGCACTTCCGACCAGGGATGCGGCAAGAGAAATACGCTGCAAAGGATGGCGAACGCGCAAGAAGACTCCAGTTAAATCATTCGGATGGGCAGCGGCTTACTCACTGAGACGCATGGCCACTGCACTATGTTTCGCGCTGCGACATCTGGATGGAGCCGCTACTACAGTTCACCTACCAATTTGAAATTGGCAGGTGAATTGTAGAAACAGAGCACAGCCAGTCCTTCTTAAGTTTGCGCCTGGGCGCTGACGACGATCAGCGTGGTGGCTGGTCTGCCGCGCCGTCTGGTCCACGGCGCTCGCCGCCTATGCGGCGTTCCACTACATGAAGATCGGTGGGTACAAAGCTGTTGCCTTTCATGCTGCCGGTTCCCGCGACGTTCTCTCCCACCTTCACGTCAGCCAGGGTAATCGCCTCACCTGCATCGTTCTGCCCGGCGTTGGCGTTGGCACCGCCACCGCGACGACCGCCTCCACCCATGCCCATGCCGCCGCCCATCATGCCGGTGTCGAGCCCGGCGGCAGCCAACGCCTGCGCATTCATGCGTCCGCCCCGATGCAGCGACGTGCTTTCATCCAGCGTGATGACCTGCGAAACCTTGTCGCTGCGCAGAATAGTCAACTGCGTGTCGTTAATGGCGGTAATGCGGCCTATGATGTAGGTCTTGCCCAGGTTTGCCTTGGCCTTGGCAACTTCGGCGGCGCTGACATCGATCAGCATCATGGCGTGAACCTCGTGCTTGTCGGCGTCTGGTATGCCCATGGCGACCACTTCGTCGCCGGTCTGAATGCCGCTGACAGTGCCAGGCTGGCCGTCTCGGCGCACGCGTGTGTTGTCGGTGCTGATCACGGTCCACGTCTTGCCTGTGTCCGTCTTTAGCGTGACGTTCGATCCATTCACAGCGGTGACTGTGCCGTGGGTTCCACCGCCGCGTCGCTCGCCCTGCCGACCAGGACCGCGTCTTGTTTGCGCGTCAGCTTGCGGCTGCTGGTCGCCGCCCGTAGTGGCGTTCTGCGCATAAGAAGCTGAAACGGAGCCGCCCAGCAGGACGGAGCAGAGCAAAGCAGATTTCCAGAGCAAACGATTCATTTTGAGTGTCCTCGGGCGCAGTAGCCACGTGTCTCTTCAGACGTGAACTCGCAAAGAAAGACGCGGCGCGCACAGAAGAAAGCCGCTCTCGCACTGCGAGGTGGCACACGGCCCCGGAAGCGACTTGGTACACTCAGCACCACTTCACGAGGATCCTCCATGGCCACCCAGACCACGCCGCCGACGACGTTTCGACCCTTTGTTCCCGCGCACGAGGCACCGCCAGAGCTTACCTTTCGTGCGGTATTCATCGGAGCGTTGTTCGGCATCCTGTTTGGCGCGGTAACGGTGTACGTCGGTCTGCGCGCGGGTCTAACGGTGGCGGCTTCCATCCCCATTTCAGTGCTTTCGATCTCAATCCTGCGCGTCCTCGGCAAGTCTTCGATTCTCGAAAACAACATTGTGCAGACGACCGGCAATGCAGGGCAGAGCATTGCCAGCGGCGTCATCTTCACGCTGCCCGCGCTCATCTTCCTGGGTTTCGACCTGGAGTATGCACGCATCTTCGCGCTGGCCCTGTTCGGCGGATGGATTGGCGTGCTGTTCATGATCCCGCTGCGGCGCCAGCTCATCGTGGAAGAGCACGGCCCGCTGCTGTACCCAGAAGGCACCGCCTGCGCGGACGTTCTGATGGCAGGCGAACGTGGCGGCGCGTTTGCGTCAAAGGTCTTTCTGGGCCTCGGGCTCGGGTCGCTGTACACGCTGTTCCAGAACGACAACCTGCTTGGCTTGTGGCCTTCCACGCCGACCGCAAACTTTGACCTGGGGTCGCAGCATTTGCTCAAAGGTGGTTCCATCCGTGCGGACGCCACGCCGGAATACCTGGGTGTGGGCTACATCATCGGCATGCGTATTGCGGGCGTCATGCTGGCGGGCGGCGTGTTCAGTTGGCTGGTGCTCATGCCCGCGATCTACTTCTTCGGCGCGCACCTGTCCGCGCCGCTGTACCCCGGCACCGTGCTGATCCGCGACATGAGCCCCAGCGACCTTTGGCGCACGTACGTTCGACCCATGGGCGCGGGTGCCGTGGCAGCGGCGGGCTGCCTTACGCTGCTACGTACGCTGCCCACCATCTTCGGCGCGCTGACGGGATCGTTCCGCGCGAAGAAGAACGCGGCCAGCACGGCGGCAAACGCCGAAGTTTCACGCACCTCGCGCGACCTGCCCAACAGCTTTGTCTATGGCGGATCGGTCCTGCTGATCGTGCTCATGTGGGCGTTTCTGCAGTTCAAACCCGTCCCCGGCGCACAGGTGGGTGCGCTGGCAAACCTAGCGGCGGCGTTGCTGATCATGGTCTTTGGGTTCCTGTTTGTCACGGTCAGCGCACGCATTGTTGGCATCGTTGGTTCGTCGGCCAGCCCGGTCAGCGGCATGACCATTGCGACGCTCATGGCGACCGCGGCAATCTTCCTGGTCAAGGGCTGGACGGCGCCCGCGTTTGGCGCGCTGGCTATCACCATCGGTGGCGTAGTGTGCATCGCGGCCAGCAATAGCGGAGACACCGCGCAGGACCTGAAGACGGGCTACATCATCGGCGCAACGCCATGGAAAACGCAGCTTGCCGTCATGATCGGCGTGGTTGTTTCGACCTTCGTCATCGGCCTGACACTCAACGGCATGAACAAGGGGCTGGAGAGCTTTCGCCACATGCCCGTGCCCATCGCGGTGAACACGTCGGCGCTGCCTGAAGGCCTGCAGGACCGCGGAGCCTTTCCACGTCCGCACATCGCCATGATCGACCCGAACGACAGCGGCAAGCGTGTCGACGTAAACAACGCCACGCGCTTCGAATTGATCAACGCCATCGGTTCGCCCACGCTGGAGGACGGCAAATACCTGCTGAACCGCGCCACTGGCCAGCTTGAAATCCAGTGGGTGCAGGGCATCGGCAGCGAAAAGGCGGCAGCACCGCAGGGCCGTCTGATGGCCACGGTCATCAACGGCATCCTGAGCCGCAAGCTGCCATGGTCGCTGGTGCTGCTGGGTGTTGCGCTGGTGCTGGCCGTGGAACTGCTGGGCGTGCGCTCGCTGACGCTGGCCGTGGGCGCGTACCTGTCGATTGCGACGACGCTGGCCATCTTTGTGGGCGGCATGGTGCGATGGATGGCTGACGCCGCCATTGCCAAGGCCCGCGCACGTGATGCGGCGATCCGGCAGGCAGAAAGCGTCGCACAGCGAACCGCCGCCACGTACCCCGGCTCGGATGTAGTCGTGATGGCCAACGCGCCCCACGTCTCGCTGACGGCACAACCCACCCTCGACGAGCAGGAAGCCGCACTGACCGGCAACGAAGCTCTCACCGACCTGGACAACGACGAGATCAGCCCCGGCTCGCTCTTCGCCAGTGGCCTGATCGCAGCAGGCGGCATCATGGGCCTGCTGGGTGTCGCCATCCGGCTGTACGAATCGGCTGCGGAAAAGACCATGCCCCGCTTCTCCGAACACAATCTGCTGCACCACGATCCCGTGAGCGTGCTGATGTTCGCCCTGCTTGCTTTCGCGCTGTACTACTTTGCGAAAAAGCCACTGGAGACAAAGTGACCTCCGCACCCTGGTACATCCAGCACTGGATCGGCCTGAAAGATGTTGCGACGTTCACGGTGATTACAACCAGCGCAGTTGTTGGCCTGTTCACGTACATCCGCAGCGCCAGGACCCGACGGGCAGAGGCTCTGGTTGCGCTTCACAAAAGCTTTTTCGTCGACGGCACCTATACCGTCGTCCGCGAAAGTCTTGATGATGACTCTGAAAAGGGCTACGCCACGCGCGAGGCCATGGTTGCGCCTCCCGGACCCGGGCCGGACCTGATTAACTTTCTGAACTTCTTCGAACTCGTCGCATACTTCACAACATTGAAGGCTTACCAGCAGAATGACATCGAAGCCCTGCTGGGCTACTACCTTCGATTGCTGAGGCGTTCCGGTCCGGTTTACAGGTACATCTGCGACAAGAAAAATGATTTTGAACACCTGAACGAGCTGCTTGCTAAACTCGACACATGAAGCCTGGGCTGTTCGTCTACGGCACGCTGCATCCTGACCGTGCGCCGGAAGAAATCCGCGACGTTGTGCGGCAGATGACGCTGGTCGGGGATGGAACGATCTCGGGAGAAGTGCACGACCTGGGGGAGTACCCGGCGCTTGCACCCAGGGGCCAACGCAAACCTGTTCGTGGCTCTCTGTTCGCCCTGCCCGACCATCCCGACGCACTGCGCAAGCTGGATGCGTACGAAGAATTCAACCCGCAACAGCCCGAAACGAGCCTGTTCCGTCGCCGCAGGCGAGTCGTAACGCTTTCGGACGGTCGCAAAGAGCGCCACTGGGTGTACGTTTACAACCGGGAGCTGCCAGCGGCCAGTTGAGCGCGGCATCTCCGCCGGAGATGCATTGAACGACACCCGAGACCTGTTTCGCCGTACCAGCCTCCTATTTGCGAAGCACCCCCTGCTTTGGCTGCCGCTTGTGCTGGCCGATATTCTGCGAACCTTTCTGCAATGGTTTTCGCAGCCGCTTACCCGCGCCGCCCTGCTGGCTGCGGCACCACGTTCGGCCATCGGCGGCGGCATTGCCGGTCCGCCCCCGCCATGGAAGATCAACCTGATCGGTGGCGGCATCGGATTTCTGTCCATCGCCCTGGGATTGCTGTTGATCCTGTATGCACTGGGCATTGTGGCGCGCGCCCTGCAGCCCGGCACAGACCTGCGGCGTCAGCAGCCAGAACTGCATTTCCAGATTCCGCCCGGTCTTGGCCTCGTGTGGCTTCAAATCGCGGGGTTGGCAGCGGTGTTCTTCGTGTCGTCGGCAGAGTTTGTCAGCGCCGTGGTCAATCCCTGGGCCATGCGATCGCACATGAAGCCGGGACTGATCCAGACGTTGATCCTGAGCTTTGTGGTGCCGGTTCTGCTTCTGCTGCTGTACCTGGCGGTTGGTCCCCTGCGTCGCTTTGTTTTGCGCGTGCAGTCCCAGCCAGAGGAGAGCGAAGGTGCGCGCCTGCCATACTTCCTGCTGCTTGCCGTTGCCGTTCTGTGCAGCAACCTGGCGGCATTCGCGATTGGCTATCTCACGCGGCGCAGCATGCCTGCCTCTGCCGTGGGGCCGTCGCTGCCTTTGCTCACCCTGCAGATATTGATCTCGGTAGTGACCGCGTTTCCCTACGCGTATGCCATGACCGGCATATCACTTCCACCACGGATAATCGATGTTTCGGACGACGAGCCGACGGTGTAGTCATTTATGCCCCAGGGCAGAGCACGTCTTCAGGAGCGCTGGCGTTATCGCCGCACGGAGATAAACGCAGCCAGCAGCGCCACCA